>CAZYSM010000001.1:0-132440 GCA_964649975.1 uncultured Bacteroidales bacterium
TTTACCACCTGTTACGCGGTGTATAATGGGTATGCAAGAGTTTATGAGAAAGATGTCCCAGAGGTTCTTTGAGGAATGTCTCATAAATACGTTTTATCTGCGGATTTTCGTGGGATGTTCTAACGGGTGAATTTTTATCAATCTCATAAATAGCCTTTATACGCTTGAGACGAATCTCATCATTGGTCGGAATAGGCTGACCGCCTCCTCCTATACAACCACCAGGGCAAGCCATAATTTCAATAAATATATACGGCGATTCACCATTCTTAATCTGGTCACATACCAGCTTTGCGTTCTTTAATCCGTGGGCTACAGCAAATTTAGCCTCCACTCCTTCAAGGAAAGAAAATTCCGGCTTGACGTTTTCAAACTTTATGCTCACCTCTTTCACATCACCCAATCCACGGACAGGTTTTATATCCAGATTTGGAAACGGGACATTACGTCCGGTAATGAAGTAATAAGCTGTACGCAAAGCTGCTTCCATAACACCACCAGTAGCGCCGAAAATTTCTCCTGCCCCAGAGGACGCCCCCATTAAATCGTCAAAATCACTTTCAGGCAATTCTTTCAGGTCTATTCCGGCTTGTTTGATCATCTGAGCCAGCTCTCTGGTAGTCAATCCATAATCAATGTCTTTGTATCCGCTGTCGTGCATCTCCGGACGGTTAGCCTCAAATTTCTTTGCGGCACAGGGCATTCCGGCCACAACGACCATTTTAGCAGGGTCTATTCCACGATTCTCAGCAAAATAAGTCTTAGCAAGGGCACCAAACATCTGCTGGGGAGATTTACAGGTGGATAGATGTCCTAACAGGTCGGGATACATGTGCTCTATGTATTTGACCCATCCAGGCGAACAGCTGGTAATCATCGGTATTTTAACGCTATCATCTCCGTCCACAAACTTTTTCTTCAAGCGTTGTACCAGCTCGGAAGCTTCCTCCATAATAGTCAGGTCGGCAGTAAAGTTTGTATCCAGAACAGCGTCAAATCCCAGACGCCGCAGGGCTGTTACCATTTTTCCTGTGACCACTGTACCGGGCTCATAGCCAAAAGGTTCGCCCAGGGCCACACGCACGGATGGTGCTGTATTAATAACAACGAATTTTTCAGGGTCGCCGATAGCTTCCCAGACATCATTAAAGTAGCGACGTTCGGTAAGAGCACCAGTGGGACAGTGGTTAACGCATTGTCCGCAATTGGTACATACCACTTCGGCCATTGGTGAATCCATAAAAGTAGTGATATACATATCCTTACCTCTGGCTGCCACGGTCAAAGCATTAACGCCTTGCAATTCCTCGCAGGTACGCACACAGCGCTGACAACGCACGCACTTACTCGGGTCTTTTTCTATAGAAAGCGAGGATTTATCAATTTCATAAGGCACTTTCAAGACACTGAGATAACGCTCATTGTCAATATTATATTCATGGGCGAGGTCCTGCAACTCACAATTTGTACTACGGTAACACGTGGTACACTGAGTATTATGCTCAGATACGAGTAATCCCACTACAGCCTGACGTGCTTTTCTGACCTTCGGTGAAAGAGTTTTGATTTTCATCCCTTCATATACCGGTGTAGAACATGCTGTTTCCAGGCGCGGATGCCCTTCCACCTCCACAACACAAACGCGACAATTACCGGCTATGCACAAATCCTCGTGATAGCACAGGGTCGGGATATGAATTTTCAGCTTTTTAGCTGCATCCAGTATGGTGGAACCTTCAGGAACTTCCACCTGTTGATTGTCAATATATATTTTGATTAATTTTTCAGCCATTTTCCGGAATTTTTAGTTTAATAAATTATTTCCTCACGATAGTTATCCACAATGGATTTAAAGAAATTAGGAGCAGATTGACCCAGCCCACACTTAGCAGTGAGCTGCATTGTCTCGGTAAGTTCAATAAGATCGTCAAGATATTCTTCTGGCATCTCGCCTTTTTTAACAGCTTCAATACCTTTGAGCAACTGCTGATAGCCTACACGGCAGGGGGTACACTGTCCGCAGGATTCTTCTGCAAAAAATTCCAGGATATTGTGTAAGACCTTATACATAGAACGCTTATGGTTAAACAGCAATATAGCAGCACCAGTGGGACGTCCTTCCCCGACCACAGCTGTTTCAAACTGTGTTTCGGGTATGCAGAAACCAGAGTATCCTCCCACTAATACAGCTTTTGTATTTCCATCGCCAAATTCCTTAACAAAATCGGAAAGTTTCATACCAAGCTCTATTTCATAAACACCGGACTTTGGCGTATCTCCGGAAACAGAAATAAGCTTACTACCGCGCTGGTCGGGTGTTCCGAGTTTTTTATATTCAGCAGCGCCCAGGCGGAATACTGTCATTACCGAAGCAAAAGTTTCCACATTATTGACCACAGTGGGTTTTCCGAATAAACCATTTTGTATTGGGAAAGGCGGCTTATTACGTGGCTCTCCGCGTTCGCCTTCAATGGATTCAATCAGTGCTGTCTCCTCACCACAGACATAAGCACCAGAACCAGAGAAAAAAGTAATTTTAAAATCCAGGCCAAGAGGGCTAAGCACCTCTTTGGTAAATTCATCCAGACGTTGCTGCAGCTGTTTTTTCATATAGGAATATTCTCCGCGCAGATAAACAATTCCTTCTTTGGCACCTATAGCAAAACCACACAGAGCCATTCCGGCAAACACTTTACAGGGCACTTGTTCCAATATTTTCCTATCTTTGAACGTGCCCGGCTCACCCTCGTCAGCGTTGCAAATAACATATTTAGGAGTTTGCTGCTGCTCTCGCGCCAGTTTCCATTTGATACCCGTAAGGAAGCCGGCACCTCCACGGCCTCTAAGACCGGAATCAATTAATTCCTGTATAATACCGTCGGGGCCCTTAGCCAAGGCATTTTCCATCACTTCCCGACAGTCACATTCTGTATCAAATATATATTGGACTTTTTTTACTTTTTCAGCCATTGTGATAGAGTTTTAAGTTAATCCTGTTTTTGTTTATAAGAATTAATAATTTCCCTGACCTTTTCCACAGTAAGGTCAGTATAGACTTCCTCGTTAATCATCATAGCCGGGGCATGGTCACATTGTCCCAGGCAATTGGTTGTAAGCAAGGAAAACTTGCGGTCAAAGGTTGTTCCGCCCACTTTGATTTTCAGCAATTTTTCCAGCTCGTCAATAATCGGCTTATTATGCGCCTCACAGGTAAGAGACTTACAAACTCTAATTTTATACTTTCCACGTGGTTTAATATCCAGGAAAGCATAAAACGAGGCTACCCCATAAACTTCGGTAGCTGACAAATCTAGTTCACGCGCCACCTCAATCATTGCTTGTGGCGTCAGATAACTCTCCCTGCGCACTATTTCTTGCAGAATAGGCAGAAGAGAGGAACGTTTACGTCCGTATTTGTCCACTAACTGGCGGACAAGTGTTTTTGTCTCGGGCATTGATCTGATTTTATTTATTTTTTCATAAAATTAGCCCGTAATGAAATGGCCTTCTATGATAATTTTTAGCTAAGGATATGATTTTTGTCAGCACATTCTCCCATAAGGCAAAACATAAATTAGCTTAAAGAAATTTTTTTATCAGTTTTTTATATTTAGCTTTGCACGTGGAAAACTTTATAGATAATAAGATCTATGATAAGCCGAAGACTTATCCGCATTAAGGTTCTGCAAACTTTTTATTCGTATCGCCTGGAAGGATGTAAAAGCGTTAGCGAAGCGGAAAAACAACTTTTTGAAAGTATTGACCGCGTCTATGGCCTGTTTTTTTATCTCACCTCATTGTTAATAGAAATTTTTGATTTTGCCCGCTGGAAATTGGAGCAAGGGAAATACAAATTGCTTCCCACAGAAGAAGACTTAAACCCCAACACCAAATTCATTGATAATCAAATAATTCAACAATTAAGAGAAAATTTACAATATAACGAAGGGATAAAAAAGATTGCATACAAGTGGAACGACGAAGCCGACAGAGAGCTGGTAAAACGCCTCTATGAACAAATCAAAAAGTCGGATTTTTACAAGGAATATATGGCCAATGAACAAAGGAGCTATCAGGAAGACAAAAAAATGCTTCTCTTTATCATTGAAAAAATATTGCTTTATAACGAGGACATCAATGATAATCTGGAAGAAAAGAGTATTTTCTGGGCTGATAGTGTGGATTACGGCTGGGTAGTGCTGCATAAAGTAATCAGCAAATACTCCATAGGGGATGATATGCGTAAAAGCCTTTTTGTTAAGTTCCGCAGTGACGAAGACAGTATTTTTGCAAGAGAGCTTCTGACCAAAAGCCTGATGCGCCAGGCGCAATACATCCAAATCCTTGAGGACCATATTGCTAACTGGGATATTAGCCGCCTGGCCCAGACAGATATTATAATTTTAGTTTTGGCATTGCACGAAATTTTGTATTTTGAGGAAGTTCCTGTAAAAGTAACTATGGACGAATACATTGAAATTGCAAAACACTACAGCACAGCTAAAAGTCCGGCTTTTATCAACGGTATTCTGGATAAAATAGTAAAAAAATTCCGTGAAGAAAATCTTATTACCAAAACAGGAAAAGGCCTTATAGAATGAAAAAATTAGCCTTTTATATAATACTCCTCGGGATAATTGCTGGGTGCAATGGTAACAGAACCAGTCACAAATATCAAAGCAAAGGATATTTTACAGGCAAACCAGTAATTAGACTTGACAAAACAGATATTGATTTCGGACAAATCTCTGAAGGCGAAGAAGTAATGGTCCCCTTCACCATAAAAAACAGTGGTGACGCTCCGTTAATAATATATAAAGTGGAAACCAGCTGCGGTTGTACAGCCAGCGACTATCCTCACGAACCTATCCGGCCAGGCCAACAGGCTGAAATAAAACTAATATTCAATTCCGCAGGCTATAGCGGATATCAAATAAAAACAGCAAAATTATATACCAATAGCAAGGACAGTATAATCACCCTGACAATACACGGTATTGTTAAATAATTTCTAAAACCCAAACCAAAAACTTAAAAACTATGACAAATTTCGTTTTTTTGCAGCAAGCAGCTGCTCAGCAAGGTAACCCCTGGTCAATGCTTATATTCCTGGGACTTTTGTTTGTTATCATGTGGTTGTTCATGATACGTCCGCAGGCCAAGAAACAAAAGGAACTTCAGAAATTCCGTGAATCCCTCAAAGAAGGTGACCGTGTGGTAACCATAGGTGGTATTTACGGAAAAATAGCCCAGGTCAAGGACACCACTGTGGTTCTGGAAGTAGCTCCCAATGTCAAGATCAAATTTGACAAGACAGCTATCCTTAGGGACCATAGCGATCTGGAACAGAAGTAATAGCATTAAAAAACTCCTTATCAGCCGCTGTTTGTGAAAGTAGATTGACAAACAGCGGCTTTTTTATTTCTTTCGGTTAAAACTTTTTGTTATTTTTGTAAAAAATATTAAACTTTTCCACAATGACAGAAAAAAGTGCTTCTGTAGCCTGGCTGAAATTTCTGGCCTTATTCCTGATTATTTTCTCCATTCTGGCAGTTGGCCTGTTTCTGAAAAATCGTCAGGCATATAAAAAAGTGAAGATGACTCAGGACAGCCTGGAATACTATAAAAAACTCTATTTTGATCTGAAAAAAGACTATTCCGTTCTGGAAAGCAAATACAATCTTGCTTTACGTTCGGCACTGGAAGGCACCAAACTTATTGCAGAAAAACAACAACAGCTCATCAGTCTGCAGAGGGTATTATCCAAACAGGATTCAATTCTCCGTGCCGTAAAACAGGCTGTCAAAGAAGTATTGGTCGGCTATGACAATTCCATGCTCAAAATAGAGCAAAAAAACGGACGCCTTTATATTACTATGCGCAACAAACTGCTGTTCCCTTCAGGCAGCGACAAAGTGGAAGCCCGTGGTATAAGGGCGCTCGGACTACTGGCCGGGGTGTTAAAGAAAAATCCTAATCTGCAGATTATTATTGAAGGACATACGGATAATGTACCAGTAAAAGCACGTACAAAATGCTGGAAGGACAATTGGGATCTGAGCGCTGCCCGTGCTATCTCTGTTGCCCGGATTTTAATTAACAGATACGGAGTTAATCCTCAGAACATTGAGATTGCCGGAAAAGCCGAATTTGATCCTGTGGCACCAAATTTGACAGCAAAAGGTAGATCGCTAAACCGCCGGATAGAAATTATTGTAACACCGGATCTGAGCGAACTCTACAAAATACTCAATGAATAACTATGAAAAGCAAAACATTCGTTTTATTTATGCTTATACTTTCCTGGGCTATGACCACCATGGCCCAGGATTATATGTTTGACAAAAAAGGAAATTTACTTCCACGCTATCGTGACAAGTATGGCCTGCTCAAAGATGAGTATTTGCCTTCGGCCCGGGAATACAAAAACCTTGATTCTGCTCTAAAAAATCCAGGAAAAGTCTTTCGTCTCAATCTATCTAACCAGAACCTAAAACAAATACCTGAAGAGGTATTCCAGCTATACAACCTTCAAATGCTTGTACTCTCGGGAAATGAAATAACTGAAATACCTAATGGAATAACACGCCTTACGCATCTACAATATTTGAGCCTCAACGACAATCTGATCAGAAAAATTAATCCCAAAATAAGCCAGCTGCAATTTCTGAAACTAATCAACCTGGAAACAAATCTTATAGATGAAATCCCAGATCAGATATGCAATCTCCCCATGCTGGAAAACCTATTGCTTGGCAGTAATAACATATCCTATTTACCAGAAAACCTTGGAAATTTACACAAACTGAGCAACCTGTCCCTGTGGGGGAATAAATTAAATTCTTTACCACAATCATTCGGTAGCCTTACCTCACTAAAAACACTGGATTTATCGGAAAATTTACTTTCCTCACTACCCGAAAGTTTCTCTAATCTTAGATCCCTGATAATTCTAAACCTATCAGACAATAAGTTTGAGAAATTTCCAGAACCTGTCACTGGATTGAGTAATCTACTGTATCTAAATCTGTCAATGAATTTAATAACTTCCCTGCCAAAAGATATTGAAAATCTCAGGTCACTGAAAATCTTAGACCTATCAGATAATATCTTAAGATCTTTGCCCAGACAAATAGCCAATCTCCCAAATCTCTTTGAAATTAATCTGGCAGGAAACAAATTTGAAACTTATCCCAAACCACTGCTTAATCTCATAATGATTAACAATATCAATCTATCACGCAACCAGCTGAAAGACATTCCTAAAAATATCAGCAGATACGTTGATTTAAATGTTCTTGATCTTTCGTTCAATTATATCTCGTCTTTGCCTTACAGTTTTTGTGATCTGGTGAGCCTGGAAAAATTAAATTTAAGTCACAATCAAATTACGGATTTGCCTATATGTATGTATAAGCTTACCAATTTGCGTACTCTCAAACTGTCTCACAACTTTCTCTCGCGCTTGCCTGAGGTAATAACAGCTCTGGAAAACCTTAAAGAACTGGACGTAAGCGATAATTCTTTGTCCTCTCTGCCAGATATGACTTTAATGAAAAACCTTCGCATACTGGACATACGGAACAATTCATTTACCCAAATGCCAGACTTGAACGGACTACCAAAACTATCAATACTGAGGATACGCGGTAATTTTATACCCAAAGACCAGATTGCCCATTTTGTCAGACAACATCCAGACATACAAATATCCTGGTAATCATTTTATTATCCACGACATAGAAATAGGCAATGTCCATAAAGGACGCAAACTGTCACCACTTATCCTGTAACCAGTAATGTTCTGTTCCCCCAGGGTAACAAGCAAAGAGTCGGAGAAATACATTTTTTGAGCATCCGCAGTGTAATATTTAACCAGGGAATAAGTTGAATCCTGTTTGAAAATTTTAATTCCGCGATCGCACACAAATAACAAGCTGTCCATAAAACGCACATCCAGCGGATAAGTCAATTTAATCACTGTGTCCAGCACAGCCCGGTCAAATTCACCCATATAATATATTTCCACCTGATTGTTCAATACCCAATAGAATGGGAAATAATGGAACGAAGCAGCCAGATAATATCCAGCATCTGTATGCTTGAGGTCAAAATAAGTAGCAATATTAATTCCAGTATATTCATTTTTATACGAAAGATTGTCCGCAGCTTCAAAGGCATAAACCTCCAGATTAGCATTGCTGACAAACATTCCATAATCCGGTAATAAGCTCAATGCATAATTAAAATTATAATTAACTTTCTGCATAACAAGATAACGGGGTAGGCCTGCAGATATATCATAAACAACCAAACTGGCACCAACAAGGCCATAAAGATAATTTCCTTGAATAGCAAGCAAATAATTAGGTAACAATACGTTGTTAGTATCCTGGTCATAAGAAGGATTTTTAACCCAGGCCACAATCTCGGTACTATCAGGCCTCAAACCACGGACAAACTGTGGATTGGGCTGAAGGGCATCCGGGGGAATAAGCTCCGGAAAAACATCCCGCTGGCGGTCAATTACCTCTCCATCCGGAAAACTAATAGTTATCAAATCCACAGCGCTATTAGCATAAATCAAACTATCCTTGACCACAAAATCTATTATACCGGGCACAGCAACAAATGCATTGTTAGAAGGAGTCCCAGATACAGAGTTATCCAGGATGTGTATACCTTTATATATCTCTCCCACAAAAATATGGTTCCCAGAAATAACTATCTTAAAAACAGAATCAATATCCTGTGGTGGCAAAAGCTTTACCCCATTTTCCAGATCGGAACGTGACATCAAAAGTGGTTTGTAAGGCGAATAACCACTATCAGTATAATAACCTCTATCACAGAAAGAAAAGACAATCATCAAAAAAATCAGAAAAATTAAACTTTTAAAACGATCTATCATTTTTTGTTTAAATTAATTTTCGTATTTTGGTTTAATTACAAATTAAAAAAATAATCTTATGAAGAAAAAACTTACTGGTATTCTTATTTTAGTTGGTATTATAGCAATTATTGTAATTATCATTTTATTCTCAAGCATTATTACTATTCAACCAGGTGAACGCGGAGTTATTTTCCGCCCATGGACTACTGGTCTGGATAAAAATCATATTTACAGCGAAGGCGTGCATATCATAGCTCCGTGGAATCAAATGTATATATACGACGTACGCGAACATACCATTGACTTTGTGGGAGACAACACACTGGACGTTCTGGACAAAAACGGCCTTACAATTCATGTTGACGTAACTGTACGTTTCTATCCCAAATACGATAAAATAGGTTATATTCACGAACAATTCGGGAAAAATTATATAAACAAGCTGGTGATTCCAGAAGTTAGAGCCGCTGTGCGTAAAGTTATGGGTAAATATACTGCCGAAGAAATCTATTCCACCAAGCGCCAGGAAGTAGAACAAGAAATAATAAACGAAACCGACAGTGTCCTAGAAGAGAATTATATACGCATGACAGCTTTATTAATACGTTCAATCAGAATTCCGGAAAACCTGAAAAAAGCTATTGAGACAAAACTTACCAAACAACAGGAAGCATTGGCTTATGACTATATAGTGGAAAAAGAAATGAAAGAAAAACAAAGAAAAATCATCCAGGCTCAGGGTATTGCCGAATACAACAAAATTATCAACGCCTCCATGACGGACAAGGTTCTCACATACGAAAGCATACAGGCTACACTCAAATTAGCCGAGTCCGAAAATGCCAAGATAGTAATAATAGGCAATCCTAAAAACGGCTTGCCCGTAATTCTGCAGTAAAAAAGTAGCCGGGATTTTCTCGGCTACTTTTTTATAACATAAAAAAAATCTTTGAAAATTGCTATTGGTTTTTAAATTTTGCCAGCTTCAAAGAAAAATCTTCGGAATATGGACCCAAAAAACAAATGGCTGAGATTATTAGTTCAATGGCGTCTGAAACCGCAAGCCGACTATTACTTACTGGTAATATTGAGTATTCTGGTGGGGTTTCTCAGCGGTATAGCAGCCGCCATAATCAAACACAGTGTTAAATTTATAGAAGACTTCCTGGATAAAGGTACGGCCGAGCACCTGACCAACTACATGTACATCATCTATCCATTCATAGGTATTGCTCTGGCTGTAATTTTTATGGAATTCATACTCAGGCAAAAAGTCAATCACGGTATTCCATCAATTTTATATGCTATTTCAAAGGATAGCGGTTATATGAAACCGCATAATCTTTACTCCTCAATTATAACAAGTGCTTTTACCGTTGGTTTTGGTGGTTCAGTGGGTCTGGAAGGCCCGACTGTTGCTACAGGTGGCGGTATTGGTTCTACTCTGGGAACAATATTCAAGCTCAATTACAGAGAAAAAATAATCCTGCTGGGATCTGCTTCTGCTGGCGCTATGTCCGCCATATTCAAAGCACCAATGGCAGGCGTAGTCTTTGCCCTGGAAGTTATTATGATAGACCTTACCACTTATTCTATTATACCCATTTTGCTATCGTCTGTTACGGGATCTCTTACTTCCTTCCTTCTTCTGGGCACTAATGTATTGTATCCTTTTGAGCTCAAGGATATGTTCTATCTCAATCAAATACCTTATTTCATCCTCCTCGGCATTATCACTGGTCTGATAGCAGTATATTTCACCAAAATGTATATTAAGGTAGAAACATTTTTCCACAAATTACCTACTCAATGGCATCGTCTGATAATAGGAGGAGCAATTCTGGGACTTCTGATATTCATTTTCCCGGCTCTTTACGGCGAAGGATATCATACCATCAACTCTGCCCTGCATGGAGATTACTCTTATCTGTTCAATAACAGTATTTTTTACAAATTCCAGGGAAGTTTCTGGATTGTTGTTATACTATTGATTGCTCTGGTATTACTCAAAGTCATTGCCACTTCCACCACTTTTGGGGCAGGGGGAATAGGTGGTATTTTCGCTCCTACACTGTTCACTGGTGCCAATACCGGACTTATAATAGCGCTATTGTTCAATTATATGGGCTATGACATTTCACCGAGTAATTCAGCCCTGGTAGGCATGTCTGGAGCAATAGCGGGTGTGCTTCTGGCGCCACTTACTGGAATATTCCTCATTAGCGAAATAACACATGGCTATGAACTACTTTTTCCTTTGCTGATCACTTCCACCATATCCTATATTACAACACGCCTGTTTATACAAAACAATGTTTATAGCCACCAGCTGGCCCAGCGAGGAGAGCTATTAACTCATAATGCCGACAAAAACATCCTTAACATATTAAAAATAAATGACATAATTGAGACTGACTTCATCCCAGTATATCCCGAACAAACCCTGGGAGACCTGGTAAAAGCAGTAGCCGAATCGCACCGTAATTTATTCCCTGTCATAGATAAAGACGGCCATTTTCTGGGGGTAGTAAGCCTGGACCGCATCCGTAAAATAATGTTCAAGCCCGAACTCTACGATAAGATAAAAGTTAAAGATATTATGTTCATACCACCAGTGATGGCACGCACCACTGAAAAAGCTTCCACAATTGCCGAAAAACTGCAAAAACAGGGAATATTCAATATTGTCCTTGTGGATGAAAATAACAGGTATGTAGGATTTATTTCCAAAGCTAACTTGTTCAGTAAATACCGCTCATTGCTAAGAAGATTTTCAGCTGATTAATTTCATTTTTTAATTAGAAAAACAAATTTATTTTTACATCAAAAATTTTTCAAACGTTTTCATTATGGATAACAAAGTTGCAGAATTCATGAATTGGGTCTCATCCCGCAATCCAGGAGAAAAGGAATTTCTCCAGGCAGTACAAGAGGTTGCCGAAACCTTGATCCCCTTTATTGAGGAAAATCCTAAATACAAACAGGCCAGAATTCTGGAACGTCTGGTTGAACCCGAACGTACCATAGAGTTCCGTGTTACCTGGGTGGACGATAAAGGAGAAATACAGGTTAACCGCGGCTATCGTGTGGAATTCAATAGTGCTATAGGTCCTTACAAAGGAGGATTACGTTTTCACCCCAGTGTTAGCTTGAGCACATTGAAGTTCCTGGGCTTTGAGCAGATTTTTAAAAACAGCCTTACCACTCTGCCTATGGGTGGAGGCAAAGGAGGATCTGACTTTAACCCCAAAGGCAAGTCTGATGCAGAAATAATGCGCTTCTGCCAGGCTTTTATGACTGAATTATACCGCCATATTGGCCCTGATGTGGATGTACCTGCCGGAGACATCGGCGTGGGCGCCCGCGAGATAGGTTATCTCTTTGGAATGTACAAAAAACTCAAGAACGAATTTACTGGTGTCCTAACAGGTAAGGGCCGCGAATGGGGTGGTAGTATCCTTCGTCCCGAGGCCACAGGATACGGTGTTGTTTACTTTGCCGAGGCTATGCTTAACCGCATAGGTGAAAGCATCAAGGGCAAAACCGTAGCTGTCAGCGGATTTGGCAACGTTGCATGGGGCGTAGTCAAAAAAGTTAATCAGCTCGGCGGAAAAGTAGTCACGCTATCAGGTCCGGATGGATATATCTATGACCCTGACGGCATCAAAGACGAAAAAGTGGATTATATGCTTGAGCTACGTGCTTCCAATCAGGATATTGTGCGTCCTTATGCCGAGGAATTTGGTGTGGAGTTCTTCCCCGGACGTAAACCATGGGAACAAAAAGTGGATATAGCTTTTCCGTGCGCTATACAAAACGAGCTGGACGAAAACGACGCCCGTCAGCTGGTCAATAACGGAGTGCTGGCCGTGGTAGAAGGCGCAAATATGCCATGCACTATTGAAGCAATTAATGTTTTCCAGAATGCAAAAATTCTGTATGCTCCTGGTAAAGCTGCTAATGCTGGTGGTGTTGCCGTCTCCGGGCTGGAAATGACACAAAATTCCATGCGCCTGCAATGGAGTGCCGAAGAAGTGGATAATATGCTCCACAGAATTATGAACCGCATACATCAGACATGTGTCACCTATGGCACCGACTCCGACGGATATATTAATTATGTCCGGGGTGCCAACATCGGAGGATTTGTAAAAGTAGCAGATGCTATGCTTGCCCAAGGTATTATCTAAAAATCCTTGGCTTAACAAAAAAAAGACCGCTCCGTGGTTCGGAGTGGTCTTTTTTTTATCTTTTATCAAAAAACTTTCAAACTATTAACGCAAAAGCATTATCTTTGATTAAACAAAACACAAAACCTTACAAAATGAAACGGTTTACTTTCCTGCTGATCCTCGTAGTTCTCATAGGAGGCTTTTCCTGCCACAATGACAAGAAAGCCAATACACAAAAACCAGAGGAATTTGTTTCCGAAAAATACGGTTTTGCCGTCAAATTTGCCCGTAAACCTACGAAACAAGAGTCTATTGTGCCAACAAACATTGGTGACGTTAAAGCTGTAGCTTTTGGTGATGACCAGGGCACAGAGGCATATATTGTTTACGTGAACATCTACCCTCAGGACTATGCCAATCAGGTGAATGCCTCCCAGTCAATAAAAACCCAGGTAATGGAAACAGCAAAAAACCTGAAGCTTAACGTGATTGAAGAAAAAGAAAACAATTACGAAAATTATCCCAGCTATTATGTTTATGGTCAGGATCCTGAGACAAAATTATATGCTCAGATACAAGGCATTGCCACGGGCAATAAAGTATATGTCATAGCAGCACTGGCCCAGGGAGACAATGCTGAAAATGTCCTTAACACAAAGGGTAACGAATTCCTTAATAGTTTCCGTCTGCTTAAATAATCAACACAAGGGCCGTGTGTAATATCCTCCACGGCCTTTTTTATCATTTCCATCCCCATCTTTTACAAAAAGTTTAATTTACTTTCCCTTGTTTATTTTTTATCTTTGCACAAACCTCATTTCAAACACTATGAAACTCAAATTAAAAAGACCTATTGCTTTTTTTGACCTTGAAACAACAGGCACCAATGTTAGTAAAGACCGTATCATCCAGATATACATCCTCAAAGTCCATCCCAATGGCAAGGAAGAAGGCCTTGGTTATCTGGTCAACCCACAACAGCCTATAAGCAAAGAAGTTACACAACTCACAGGTATTAGCGACGAAGATGTACAGGATAAACCAACTTTTAAAGAAATTGCCCAGGAAATTTATGAGTTTATCAAGGATTGCGACCTTGCAGGCTTTAATTCCAATCGTTTTGATATTCCTCTATTGACAGAGGAATTTCTGCGTGCAGGGATAGATTTTGACCCGTCCACACGTAAAATGGTGGATGTACAGGTAATTTTCCACAAAATGGAAAAACGCGACCTCTCAGCAGCATATAAATTCTATTGCGGGAAAGACCTGGAAAACGCCCATAGTGCCGAAGCAGACACACGTGCCACCTACGAAATTTTGAAGAAACAACTGGAGAAATATGCTGATAAGCTGGAAAACGACATAGACAAACTGGCCGAATTTTCCACCTACGATAATATGGGACAAAAAGCTGACCTGGCAGGCTATATTGTTTATAACGATAAAAAAGAACCAGTAATTAACTTCGGTAAATTTAAAGGTCAGCGTGTTACCGACGTGCTCAAAAAAGAACCAGGATATTTTGACTGGATAATGAAAAGCGATTTTCCTCTTTACACCAAGAAAGTTTTTGAAACTATCAAACTATCAATGAAATTTGATAACATCAAACTGGGAAAAAGAAAAATCTAAAAAATAATTCTTACCTTTGCACAATCTCAAAAATAAAAGTTTTGAAATATGTTTGAGAATCTACAGGATAGGTTAGACCAAGCGTTTAAAGTCTTCACGGGACAGCATAAAATTTCGGAAATCAACGTTGCCGAAGCAATAAAAGAAATCCGCCGTGCACTGGTAGATGCGGACGTTCATTACAAAATAGCCAAAGAATTTACCAATAAAGTCAAGGAAAAAGCACTTGGCCAGGATGTTATCCGTTCGGTCAATCCCCGCCAGATGATGGTAAAAATTGTTTATGACGAACTCATTGACCTTATGGGCGGGGAAAAAGCTGAGGTCAATCTCAGCGGCGATCCGGCAGTGATATTACTTTCTGGTTTACAGGGTTCTGGTAAAACTACCTTTGCTGCCAAACTGGCTAATTTCCTGCGGAAAAAGAAAAACCGTAAGCCTTTGCTGGTAGCCTGTGACGTATATCGTCCTGCTGCTATAGAACAGTTGAAGGTGCTGGGAGAACAGATTGATGTGCCAGTATATAGCGAAGAAGGTAATCAGAATCCGGTACAGATAGCCCGTAATGCCATTAAATATGCCAAAGAAAACGGCCTGGATACTGTTATCATAGACACAGCCGGTCGTCTATCCATTGACGAGCAGATGATGAAAGAAATTTCGGAAATCAAAAAAGCCATCAATCCTTCGGAAACCCTGTTCGTTGTGGACGCAATGACCGGTCAGGATGCTGTTAATACAGCAAAGGAATTCAATGAAGTACTGGATTTTGACGGAGTAGTTTTAACAAAACTTGACGGTGATACCCGTGGCGGTGCTGCCCTGACAATCAAATATGTTGTACAAAAACCTATTAAATTCATTGGTACTGGCGAAAAAGTTGATGCAATAGACTATTTCTACCCCGACCGTATGGCCGACCGTATCCTGGGTATGGGTGACATCAAAACCCTTGTGGAAAAAGCCCAGGAACAAATTGACCAGGAAGAAGCCCGCCGTCTGCAGAAAAAAATCCGCCAGGAAAAATTTGACTTTGAAGATTTCCTCAAGCAGATACATCAGATAAAGAAAATGGGAAACCTCAAAGACCTCATTAGTATGATACCTGGCCTGGGCAAGCAAGTGAAAGACCTGGATATTGACGACGATTCGCTCAAGCATATTGAAGCCATTATTTTGTCAATGACCCCAGAAGAACGCCATAATCCAACACTGCTTAACGGAAGCCGTAAGAAAAGAATTGCACAGGGTAGCGGAACTTCGGTACAGGAAGTTAACAATCTGATAAAACAATTCATGGAAATGCGCAAAATGATGCGCATGGTAACAGGCGGGGCACGTCCTACTGCGAAAGCCACTGCTACCCTACCAGCTGTTCACAAAAAGAAAAAGAAGAAAAAGAAACGTAGATAATAAAAAAGGAGCCATTAGGCTCCTTTTTTATTTTACTCACCCTCGTTCAGATAAACACTGTTAATTTGAGGATTATCAGTTTCCACACGTCCGTAACTATCAATCATCTGCGCGTACTCAGGATAAAGCTTTTTTAATTCCAGATAAAAATGAGATATAGAAGTACTAAAAAATGGTGCAACCCACAATAATGCTATACCAAGAGTAATTATTGACAACAAAAACCAGAGGATAAAACTGAGTAGCAATACAATATAATCCCAGATATGGTGTTTCATCATTTTCCAGCTTATTTCAAGGGCTTTATCCGCTGGCACTCCCGGATTATCCGCTACAATATAAAACATAAAAGCCAGGCGTATTCCTACATAAAACGGTATTAAATAAAGGATTAACAAAGTGATGATAAAACCTATAATTTTCCCGGCAGAAATCATATCCGCATCAAGAGCAGCAGAATTACTCAACCCCCATATCAAAATGTATAATATCAGAGGCACAACAGACAAAAGAATAACTATAAGATTCAAGAAATAAGTCAGTAAAGCATTACCATAGAAATTAAAAGGCTTGAAAATGTCTCCAACAGTTACCTCTTTCCCCTGGGCCAAAAACAGAAAATACAAAACAATTCCTATTGTCAAAGGTCCACCAATGAAAATATTGCCCAGAGGTATCAATGATGCAGCAGTTTTGACTAAAACATAAACCAAAAAAGCACCAATTGCATTACCCAATTTTCCTCTAAGAGAAACTTTTGCCTGAGATTTGATTTGACTAATATTAACCATAAGCAAAAAATTTTTTCATAAAGATAAAAAATTATCCAGACATTATCTCAATTCTACTAAATCCTTGTCCCTGACGGATAAGTTGAATCTTAACCGGTATGCGTTCCTTGAGCGCCTCCACGTGAGAAATTATACCTATTTTACGTTTGCTCTGAGAATGGAAACGATCCAAAACTGATAATGCCTGATCAAGAGTATTGCTGTCCAGACTACCAAAACCCTCGTCAATAAAAATATTTTCTATTTTCACCTTACGGCTGGCCAGGGCCGACAGTCCAAGCGCCAGAGAAAGACTCACCAGGAAACTTTCGCCTCCGCTCAAAGTGCTCACTTCACGCCTCATTCCGCCCATATAATTATCCTCCACGTAAAAGTCATATTTTAATTTTTTACCTCCGCTTTTCTCGTAAATCAAAGAATACCTGTCGGTAAATCTGGTCAAATATTCATTAGCTGCATCCAGCAGCACCAAAAAGCTATATTCCTGAGCAATACGCTGAAACTTAGATCCATCAGCATTACCTATCAAATTTTCAAGTCTCTGCCAGCGCTGGTATTCCTGATTAAGCTTTTCTATCTCTGCGGAAAGATTCTCATAATGAACTTTATTCTTTTCATTCTGTTCCAATTTCTGCCTTAGTTGTCCAAGATTTTGATTTATCTCATCCCTCCTGGCTGATAGCTGATTTATCATTTGTTCCAGCTGTTCCATTGAAATATCTGTATTGTCCTTTTCTATTAATTCATTTAATTTTTCCTGCCGTTCCTTTATTGCAGAATTCAGTTTTATTCTCATTGCACTTAAAGTCTCCTTTTTCTGGCGTATTTGCCGGGATCGCATCTCATCCAATATATTTTTCCAGGCATCATCAATGTCCTGCAAACTATTGTCAAGCCTCTGTAAAACAGGTAATAAGTCCGTCCTTGTTTTACTGACATATTCCGAAACTGTATTAAACAAATCTTGCTTATCCTTGAGTTGTTTTTGTTTCTCTGCTATGCTGACCAGTTTTTTCTCCAGTTCCTGGTTGAGTTTTCCTAACTCTTCATCAATAGTACGTTTTTCCTCCCACAGGCTATCCCAGAAAGCATTTATATCATCTCCGGAAAACAATTCAGAACGCTTATTCTGCAATTTATGCAATTCTCCTTCAGCCTGTTTTAATTCGTTTTCAATAATTTGCATTGACTTTTTCAAATCATTTATCAGGTCAGACAAACTTTTTCTGTTAGATTTAAGCACTTCCAGATTTTTATCTGTCTCAATTTTATATTTTTCCGCTTTTTCATAATCCGCCAGACGGCTACGGAGTGTTTTAAGTGCTTCTGCCACTTTTGCCTTTTCCGGATAGTAAGCCTTATACACCTCTACCCTTTTTGTAAGCGTATTTCTAAGGTCAAGTAAATCAATTAAATCCTGATACAGGTTCTCAAGGACGTTAAGTTTACTCTCCATAGATGAATACCGGTTAAATATGCTAATCTTGCGGTCGTTCTCTTTAATATCCTTGTTAACCTGGTCAATCAATAACTTTACAGCTTCAGTATTTAAATCCTCGGATATGTTCAACCTATCTGTAATTTCTTTAATAATTCCCCTGGCAGCTGTAGCTTTATCTGTCAGGTCCTTGTGCTGCCGCATAATTTCCTGTTTTATTCCTTCAAGCTTACTCAGCTGAGCCTGCAAGCGGGATTTTTCCTCATTGACGTTCTCTATTTTTCTTTGTATTTCCTCTAACTTCTGCTTAAAATCTTCCAGATGTATTTCCACCTTGTCCTCAACATAAGGATGGTGCACAGAACCACAAACAGGACAGGGTTTACCCTCTTCCAATTGTTCCCGCATCCTGGAAAAAATTTCCAGTTCTTTCTGCTTATCCGCCTGTGCTGCCAGCTGCTTTTCCTCATTGTGCAACTCATCCAAAAGCTTTTCAAGCTTAATTTTTTGATCCATAAACTCCGCTTCCTTCTCCTGCACATCTTCCAGGTCTTTATTCAACTTTTCTATTTCCTTGTGCATCTCATCAAGTGCTTCAAGCTTCACAGCAAGGTCTTTCAATAAATCAGCCTTTTCTTTAAGTTTTTCCCCACGGGATTTTAACTCTTCTTCGCTAATACCATCTAACACTTCCCTATCCTTGTTTAATTCCTGTTTTAGCTGGGATATTCCCATTTCCAAGTCCCGCTGTAATTTATCCAGATTTCGCACGTCAACATCCATCCCTGCACGTTCTACATTGTCCTGCAAGCGCTTAAAAACTGCAGCCGATTGTTTCAATGTCTCTTCAAGGCTGGTAATCTCTTCTTTCAAATCCAATAGCAATATATTATCTTTCAGCCACTTATCCAGATCAGCCTGCTTCTTAGTAAAATCCTTAATTTTTAATTCTAGCTGTTCCAATTCCTGTTTTTTATTCAGAATTTTTTTTCTGTAATCTTTAATTTGTGAATTCTTTTCCTTAATAAGCGAAATTAATTTTTGTATTTCTGTATCCAGCTGTCTTACCTGTTTAACTACTGGTTCATAAAATTTGATTTTATCATCAGATTTCTGCTGTTGCTGTTTTTTTACCTGCAAACGCTGTTTCAACTCGTCCACATAAGCGTTTAACTCATCAATATCTTTGTTCAATTTCTCAATATCCCTTTCCAGGCGCTGCATTTCTTCCTTTTTGATTGAATACTCTTTAATTTTGTCTTTATATTGAGAGAATTTTTCGTGCTTATCCAGGAGGTCAAAGTCTGATTTCAACCCATTCCATTGTAAATCAACGCCTTTTAATTGCTTAATATAATTTTCCAACTCAGCTTTAATATCAGCTATCTGCTGTTTGACTTTTCTTTTAGCCTCCAGTGTATCAAGTTCTTTTCCAATACTTTTCAGCTGTATAGAATAATTTTTAATCTGATTTTCAATGTCTTTAATCTCCGTTTCATCCAGCAATGAAATTGCATCCCGCTCGGCCTTTTTTACAGCCAGCTGGTTTTCTTTTTCCTTGGCAATATTAAATGCCAGGCGGCCTAAATCCCTGAAAACCTCGCCACCTGTTATTTTTTCCAGAATTTGAATTTTCTGGTCACTATCAGCTTTGAGAAAATTTGCAAACTCCCCCTGCGGCAACACCACGGCACGAATAAACTGGTCATAAGTCAGGCCAATAACCTCTGCATTACGTTCAGGCACATCCTTATCGGCAACAGCCTGACCATCAACGAAAAAATACATTTTCTTCTCCCTGTGGAATTTCCACAAGCTCTGATAAATTTTTCCATCCACCTCATAAGTTATTTCGGCATAAGCATCTTTTTGACCCCGAGTTACCACTGCCCCATCCTTGCTAATCATAGGGGCAGTAAGCTTATTTCCCAAACGGGAAATCTTACCGTAAAGAGCCAAGGTAATGACATCCAGAATAGTTGTTTTGCCGCTGCCAGTAGGCCCGACGATAGCAAAAATACCTGTTTCTGCCAGAGGACTTATGGTAAAATCTATCTCATGTTCACCTTTAAGGGAATGTATATTACTGAATTTCAACCTTAAAATTTTCATTTTCCTGAATAATGTTTTTTTATTTTACTTTTGAAAATAGAAATTTTAAGAATATTCGGAAAACAAATGATTGAAATAATACAATCTGGTTTATTGAGCGGATTTGAGGAAATCAGGCATTTTTTCTCCACACGGCGTGGTGGCTACAGCAAGCCGCCTTTTCACTGGGCCAATATGAGCCTCAAAGCTGGTGACCCATGGGCACTGCGCAACCGTATCCAGCTATCGGAAATTTTACATCTTCCTCTGGAAAGATTTATCTTCCTCAAACAAACACACGGAAACAATATCCATACAGCCACCGAAGCCGATGCTGGCAAAGGATCCTTCACCTACAACAGTGCCCTGGACAATACCGATGCACTCATCACTGACCAGCCTTGCCTGATGCTGACCATAACAACTGCCGACTGTGTGCCAATACTCGTTTTTGACAAAAAGAATAAAATTATTGCTGCTGTCCATGCCGGATGGCGAGGAACAGCCAAAAGAATAACAGCTCTGACCATAGAAAAACTTATAAACGAATATGGGGCAAAACCGCAAAATATCTTTGCAGCAATAGGCCCAAGTATCGGACAATGCTGCTACGAAGTTGGCCATGACGTATTAACCGCTTTCACAAAAGAACAAGGACAAGAGGCAGAAAAATTCTTCTCTCCCAAAGGACAAAAACTAATGCTTGATCTGTGGCAGGCTAACAAACAGCAGCTATTGTCCCTGGGCATCCCTGAAAAAAACATTGACCTCATCGGAATATGCACCTCATGCCATAACGAAAGCTTTTACAGTGCACGGCGCGGTGACAAAGGACGCCAAATCGCTGGAATAATGCTAAAAAAACATCAATGATAGACTACCAGCAAATATGGAACCAGGAAATACACTCTTTCAGTGCATACCTGAAACTGGAACGCAACCTCTCGGACTATTCCGTGGAAGCATACCGTAATGACATTCAAAAACTCCAGGAATTCCTGCTTGACATTAAACAAATCCAACGCCTGCCTTACAATGTAAAGAGCAAAGATATACAGGATTTCATGGCCTATCTTTACGAAATAGGCATAAATGCACGTTCGCAAGCACGAATCCTCTCCGGGATAAAAGCTTTTTTCAAATACCTGCTTCAAAACGAAGCTATCAGTTCCAATCCGGCCAGTATGATTGCCACACCAAAATTTACCCGCCACCTGCCCGAAGTATTAAGCGTGGAAGAAATAGACAAAATGATAGATGCCATAGACCTATCCAAAAAGGAAGGGCAACGCAACCGGGCAATTATAGAAACATTATATAGCTGCGGATTGCGTGTATCCGAGCTGGTAAACCTGCGTCTGTCCAACCTCTTTTTCCCGGAAGGTTTTATCAAAGTCACAGGTAAGGGCAACCGCCAACGTCTTGTTCCCATCAGCCAACGCGCCATAGCGGAAATTACCCTTTACCTTGAAGGATACAGAAACAATATGCCAATAGACCCGGAATGCTCGGATATAGTATTCCTCAACCGTCGTGGATGCAAACTTACACGCAATATGGTTTTCCTTATTATCAAGGATGCAGCAAAAAGAGCCGGGATAAAAAAAAATATAAGTCCGCACACGCTACGTCATTCTTTCGCAACACATCTTATTGACGGCGGTGCGGACTTACGGTCTGTTCAACAAATGCTCGGTCATCAATCAATACTCACTACCGAGATTTACACGCATATAAGCAAGGAACATCTACGGGAAACCCTGCTGTTATATCACCCTCATTCTCCAGCCAATAGGCAGAGAAAAAGGAATGATTAGAACGAACTGTTCATCTTCAGCAGGAATTCCTTATTATCCTTTGTATCAAGCATGTGCTCCTGCAGGAATTCCATAGCTTCCTGCGGTGTCATATCAGCCAGAAGGCTACGGCGCAGCACCCATACTTTATTTAGCGTTTCCTTATCCAGCAATAATTCCTCGTGACGTGTTCCAGAAGCATTAACATCAACAGCCGGAAATATACGTTTGTTAGCCAATTTTCTATCCAGCTGCAATTCCATATTACCTGTGCCCTTGAATTCCTCAAAAATAACTTCATCCATCTTGGAACCAGTATCAATCAAAGCAGTAGCAATAATAGTAAGGGAACCACCATTTTCAATATTACGGGCAGCACCGAAAAATTTCTTTGGTTTTTCCAGAGCAGTAGCCTCCATACCTCCAGAGAGCACACGTCCACTGGAAGGTGTAATGGTATTATAAGCACGTGCCAGACGGGTAATGGAATCGAGCAGGATTACAACATCATGCCCAACTTCCACCAGACGCTTGGCTTTTTCAATAACCATCTCGGCAACAGCCACATGATGCTCAGCAGGCTCGTCAAAAGTAGCGGAAATAATCTCAGCTTTTGGCACGCTTTCCTTCATATCGGTCACTTCCTCGGGACGCTCGTCCACCAGAAGGATAATCAGATATACCTCAGGATGATTATCCGAGATAGCATTAGCTAACTCCTTAAGCAAGAAAGTCTTACCAGTCTTAGGCTGGGCTACAATCAAGCCTCTCTGTCCTTTGCCAATAGGCACAAATAAATCAATAATACGCATTGACAGGTTATTGTGCCCATTGCCAGTAAGGTTGAATTTTTCATTCGGGAAAGTAGGGGTAAGGAAATCAAAAGCCACACGCTCGCGGATAACCTCTGGGTCTTTTCCGCAGACACGCTCCACTCTGATGAGCGGGAAGAAACTCTCATTTTCCTTTGGCGGACGGATACTACCGCATACGGTATCACCAGTTTTCAGGCCAAAACGTTTAACCTGGGACTGGGAGACATAAATGTCATCCGGTGAAGGAAAATAATTATAAGCAGCAGAACGCAAAAATCCATATCCTTCTTTACGATGTATCTCCAGCACTCCGCAATTAGTAATAACCCCAACTTCATCAAAAATTTTATTATCCTGCTTCTCCTGCTGATAGCGCTGCTGCTTGTTTTGATGATATTTTTTCTGATTATTTGAACGCTGTTGGGATTTGTCCTTAGCTTTGCGTTCCTCTGTCTGTTTCTGAGGCTGAGCCGGGGATTTCTTTTGTTCAGTAGTAGGTTCGGGTTCAGCTTTCTTGACTTCCTTTTCTGTGTCAGTCTTTTCCTTCCTGGTTTTAGGGGCGGATTCTACGGCAGAAATTTTACTATCCACATTAGCCACAAGCTCTTTTGCCTGATCCAGGATTTCCTGAGCATCTTTTACCACAGCCTCAATCTTCGGAGTATCCTGCTTTTTAGAAGTGGTCTTTGTGGAGGATTTTTTCTTTTGCTCAATAATCTTCTCACTTTCCTTGAGGGAGGCAACATCCAGAATCTTATACATTAATTCTTGCTTACGCATAGTAGAGATGCCCCTGATGCCCAATTCCTTAGCAATTGCCTTGAGTTCCTGCAAAGTTTTGGTTTGCAATTCATTAAGATGATACATGGATTAATCCTTTATATTTTTTTGGAGATAAGAATTTATCAGATAAACGGGGTAGGCCTCAGCCTAAAAACTTGCTACAATTTTAATCAAAGAATTTAATTTACAAAAGAAATAAAAGAAAATTTTAGCATTAATCTATAAAAAAACGTCCAAACAACATAAACTCTCAGTGCAAAAACATCTTTTCTAAAAAAAGCGCAAAAGTTTACTTTTTTTTGACGAAAAATGCAACCTTTTTTAAAAAAATTACATTTATTTACATGTAATTAATTCATAAAATTAATTCAAAATTTAAAATTTTTCAACTATGAAAAGACTGAAAATCACAAAGCAAATCACAATACGAGAATCCGAAGCCCTGGAAAGATACCTCTCTGAAATAGCCAAGACCCAATTGCTTTCGCCAGAACAGGAAGCAGAACTGGCTTCCCGTGCCAAGAAAGGGGATCAAAAAGCCCTGGAAGACCTTATTAAAGCCAATTTGCGTTTTGTTGTTTCTGTAGCCAAGCAATATCAGAACAAAGGGCTCAGTTTGCCAGACCTGATCAGCGAAGGTAATATTGGCCTTATCAAAGCTGCTATGCACTTTGACGAGACCCGCGGCTTCAAATTCATATCATACGCGGTATGGTGGATACGTCAATCCATTATGCAAGCTCTGGCAGAAAAATCCAGACAAATACGTCTGCCTGTAAATAAAATAGGGATACAGTCGCGTATCCGTCAGGTCATCAATGATCTGGAACAAAAGCTACAAAGGGAACCTTCTATTGAAGAAATTGCAGAAGCTCTGGAAGTGGACGAAAAATTTGTAAGGGAAATGCTGGAACAGGGAGAAAGTATGCTTTCGCTGGAAGCCCCTATGGGAAACGACGACTCTGATCTGAAACTGGTTGATATACTCAGCAGTAACGACTACAGGGCTGACGCCTCTATCACAAAAGAAGAAAATAAAAGAGTCATAGATACTTTACTTAAAACACTTCCACCACGCGATGCCGAAATTATAAGAATGTATTTTGGCATAGGCAAAAGCCACAGATATACCCTTGACGAGATAGGCGCTTACTTCAACCTCACAAGGGAAAGAGTGCGCCAGATAAAAAATAAAGCTATGCAGCAGCTTAAGAAAAAAGCAAGGGAATATCTAAATGAAGAATAAAATAAAAACGAGGTCGTTCTTCCTGGGCGACCTCGTTTTTATATAGATGCAACTTTCCTTGGTCCTATATTTAAATCCCATAAAAAACTCCTCCCACCACCATCTCGCCTATAAATCTGACTATTAGACGAAAATGTTTTATTTTTCTAAAACTTACTCTCCTAAAATCTTTTAATAACCTACCTAATGGCAAAAAAATTGTTATTTTTTTTTAAAACAATACTTTTTCATTTAATAAAATTTTCTAAATTTGTAATTACTAACAAAGTGACAGTATTTATGGACGGACAAATCACTGATTATCAGAACATAATAGAAGAATTAAAAGCAGATATTTTTGCAATAAGTTATCTTGGAATTATAGACAGAAACCTGCTTGCATTAATGGCAAAGAACATTGACGAAAAGGCCAGTAATACTGCACCCACTGCAACAAAAAAGGTTTTTAAGGTTTTCATAGAATTATCCCAGAACATTGCTCTTTACTCTGCCGAGAGGGGGGTTAGCAGTGATTCTTCCAACTCCGGGGAAGGTATCATTATTTTAAAAGAATTTTCTGATTATTTTCTGGTGATGACAGGAAACATGGCATACAAAAATGATATAGCTGCCTTGACGAAAAAAATTGATATGATTAATGCCATGGACCATCATCAGCTAAGGGATTTCAAACGACAGATGCGTAACCTCAAACATACAGACAAAGGCAGAGGCAATATAGGATTGATACAGGTAGCTCTGGTTTCTGGCAATCCTATAAAATATAAAATAATTCCACTTGACGACGAAAAATCTTTTGCAATTATTTCCTCAAAAATAAATAAAAAATAGCAATGGAAAATCTTTACATTGAGGGTTCAAAAGGTATATATTTCATTCCTACGGTTAATTTTAACGCGGATACGGGAGTGTGCGAGCTCTCGGGCGAGTCTTATCTTGAGGAGACTATCAAATTTTACACACCGCTTATCCAATGGCTTGAAAGATATTTCAAAGAGGTCAAAAAGCCTCTTACATTCAATTTCAAACTCACGTATTTTAATACCAGCTCTTCTAAATGCATAGTGGATATATTAAATCTGCTAAAACAACAAAAAGATCAGGGATACGACATCACTGTAAACTGGTATTACGATGACTCGGTAGAAGATATAGAAGACGAACTGGAAGAGGTGGAAGATTTTATGCTGGAAACAGGACTGGAGATTAATCTCATTCCGATGAGCCAGGATAAGGATAATAAAAATCAAAAAGACGAGGAATAATTTTCCATACTGGATAACAAAAAAAGCGGCCTGACGGCCGCTTTTTTTGTTAATATAGACCTTCACCTTCAAACTCGGACACGTCATCACCGTTTGACCTACGGTTACGCTGAGGTTTATAGTCGTTCAGCCTTATCTGCAATGTGGCGGAAATATTAGGAGAACGCATTATATAAACATTCTCGGAATAAAGATCCGGGGTTTCCACTACAGATGCAAAACGCATCCATTTAAATGGGTCACGCACGGAAAGTGTAAGAGACACCTTGCGTTTGAAAAAATCCTGACGCAGGGCCACGCTGGTCATTATAAAAGCCTCGCTGCGTCCCTGTAATGTCACAGTAGGGGCACGGTAAAAGCCTGTTAGCTGCAACCGTGTGCCAGTAGGCAACATCACCATGGTCATCAAACGGCTATTCCAAGTGACTGTTGAATTATCCACCGACTGATTATCCACTGTGCCAATGATACGGTAGTAATAAACCGAAGAAGAAGCATTCAACATTATAAAACGCATCAAGGAAAGATTAGCTGAAATTTCAGCGCCACCGGACATATTTTTCCCGGCATTAATCCAGGTGTTTATAATTGTGTTATTATCACCCACGGTCTGGATACGCTGAAAATCGTTCTTTGTCTGACGCCAGAATGCATCCACGGACAAAAAAGATTTTTTGAAATATTTAACCAGGCTCAGCTCGTATGAATCCGAGAAAGCTGGCAATAGCTCGGGGTTACCCTGCTGGACTGTATATTGGTCAATGTAAGTAGGGAACGGATTGAGGAACCATCCGCGTGGACGTCTAACGCGACGGCTATATCCAAGCTGCAGCTGAAAATTGTCGCCAAACCTGCGTGAAATATGAGCTGTTGGGAAAAAGTCAAAACGGTTAATAGTAAAATCCTGGGCAGTGGCTTTCTGGCTAACAAGCCTGTAAGTATATTCCGTGCGCAGGCCAAGTTGATAATCAAAAAGTTTCGCAAGTTTTCCGGTATAAGTAAAATAAATAGCCTGAATGTCTCTTATCATCACCAGGTCGTTAGAAAAATCCGTAAGTTCTGTCCAATCGGCATCACCGTAACGGTCAAAAAGTTTATAATCAGATTCCATTTTTAGATAACGTCCCACATAACCGGCTTCCAGCTTACGTCCTTGCTGAAGTGGCAGTTCATAATCCACCTGCAGACGTCCCTTGAGGCCACTACGCATCTCACGTGATTCCTGTCCGTAAGAAGCATCGGAAAGCACATTCCAGTGGGCATCTGTTGTATCTACCAGAGTGCCATTAATACGCTGTGGCATCCAATTGGAAACGTCTATATAAGCACGGAGTTTATGTCCTTTATCGTTGAATTTATGCTCAAAGTCAATATTTCCTTGATAAAGCAGACCATCGGCCGAAGAATAACCAAACTGCTGATAATAATTAGCAAACACCAAAGCATCATTGCGATAAAACATTTCGGAAATCTGTGTTCCGGAGTGCATGCCAAAACTCCTGTTGCCCAGAACACCATAAACAGTTAAAGTATTCTTGTCATTGATATAATAATTAAATCCTGTTTTGGCTTTCCATCCGCCAAAACCAAACTCCATATAACCGTCAGTATTATAGCGGTATAAAGTGGTATCGGTAGTTATTTCCCTTAACGATTTAAGGTCGGCAGGACGTTTACGTTGGTGATAATCAAAAGAAACAAAGAAATTAAACTTGTTTTTCCGCAAATTAAGCAGGGCATTAACGCCCAAGGCATCATAGTTATCATAACTAAGCGAAAGCAGTCCGTTATAACCTTTTTTTCTCTGCTGCTTGGTAATGATATTGATAATACCAGCTACGCCGTCGGGGTCATATTTAGCCGAAGGATTGGTAATGATTTCAATACGGTCAATCTCCGAAGCTGGTATTTGCTGCAAAGCTTCATTTCCGTCAAGGACAGAAGGTTTCCCATTAATAAAAACAGTAAAATTGCTGCTGCCACGCAGTGTCACATTCCCCTGGATATCCACCTGCACAGAGGGGATGTTCTGCAAAACATCCACGGCATTGCCACTGGAATTAGCCAAATCCTGGGATACGTGTATCACTTTTTTATCCACGCGATATTCCACATCTCTGGCAGAAGCAGTGACTACTACCTGGTCAATCTGATGCATCTGCTGGCTGAGTTCAATTTTTCCAACGCGCACAAAACGTTTTTTGGGTGAGACTGCAATTCCGGTAATAATTTTTTTCTTAAATCCAACAAATTTTACAATGAGCATATATTTTCCGTAAGGGATGTTCATCAGGACAAAACGTCCGGAGGTATCAGTGAGCTGCCCTGCTACAATGGAAGAATCCGACATTCTGCGCAAAGTAACAGTGGAATATGAAACAGGCTTTTGCTGTTGGTCAATTACCAGGCCCATAACAACTCCCTTGCCTGGTTCCAGCTGGCTCATCATAGATGCATACATGGACGACTTGCCACCATGACGGGGATATTGTGCCATCAGCGCAGTAACCCATAGGAATAAAATCTGTAAAACAATTAGTCTTTTCATTTTACTTTTCTATTTATCGTTTTTTATTAAATCTGTAACGCTTGTGATAAAAAGGCCGGGGATTACGGATAAAATGACATAAGGTCTGCTGTTGTTTTTTATCAATTCTCATTTTAAAATCCCTGAACATTAAAGAATTATCCACAACAAAACGGTAATGCAAATATCCTATCCTCCGGGAATAAAATTTTATAAGCATAGTATCGGGATTATCCGAACACAACAGACTATCCAATAGATGGTGGTAAATTTTTAGAGAATCCATCATGGGTCTGTGAGATCTGATAAAACTCTTCCGGCGTTGTATAAAATATTTCCTTTGTGAAGGCGAAAGCTGCAAAGAATCCATAAGCAAATTAAAAGCGCTGCGTTCTCTGTCCGGACCTCTCCAAGGTCTATGCCTGGGCCTATAAGAATTCTCCACAGGTAAAAATCTCTTAGTTCCGGCATCCACTTTACGGATATGCCAGAGGATTGAAGCAAAAGTGGCAATATTCAACACAGCCAGAAAAATTACTGCAACAAAAAGGATTTTTATTTTATTTTCCGTTGTCATAACATTAAGTTTTATTGGTCCATAACCAGAGATATATTTTCATCCAGATTTTCAAAGGTATTGACCAGGCTGTCATAAGTAGCTGCCTGGTAATAATCCGTCTTTTCAGAAGCAATACTGTTAACATAAGCTCTGCCAGAGAGTGATCCGAGTAGAGCTGCAATAATAACTGAAGCAGCTATTGCCACAGCTTCCAGAATTCTCAACTTCCGGACCACGGTAGTTTGGTGGCTAATACGTTTACTTACCCCTTCCCACATATTACCCACAGGGGTAAATTGCTTTTCCTCACGTACATAATCCAGGGCAAGGGCAAGTTTATGATATTCCTGCCTACATGAGGAACATTTAAACAGATGTTCCTCAATTTGTTTCATTTTATCATGCGGCAACTCGTTATAATAGAAAAAAATGAGATTATTTTTTACTTCCTTGCACTTCATTGCATTAATTTTAAAATATTTTTTTGGAGATTTTTTTTAGCCCGGTGCAATATAACATCAACATTACCCGGACTTATTTCCATAACCTCAGCAATTTCTTTTGAAGACATATTTTGATATTTACTCAAAACAAAAGCAATACGCTGCTTTTTTGGCAATGCCTTGATGGCTTTACGTAATATCTGAGCTAATTCTTTGTTTTCCAAGCTATCATGCGGATTTCTCAAAGTATCTTCTATCTGAATTTCTACTGAACCATCGTCATTGACACGTGTAAAAGCTGAAAGATCAGAGACATATTCCTTTTTATCCTCACGTTTGATATAATTAAGAGCGTGATTGACAGCTACCTTATATAACCACGTGGAAATTTTAGCCTTTCCTGCTTTCCATTCCGGGATTTTTTCCCATAACTTGACAAACACATCCTGGGCAATATCCTGAGCGGCATATGTATCGTGCACAAAACCCATAATCAAACGAAAAACTTTGTTTTGATACTTTTCAACAAAAGCCTTAAAAGCCTGTTCATCCCTGGCTTTAAGCCTTTCCACAAGTATATCTTCATTCATGCTGTCCATCAGTTTCCTTATCCATTCATTAAAACAAACGAAAATCAAATTCCTTACACTAAAAATAAAAAAAAGCTCCTGCCAACAGGCAAGGAGCTTTTAATCAACCCATTATCAATTTATCAGCATACAATTGTCTATCAATGGCTTTTATTCCCTCATATTTTTTTCCGTTAATCTCAAAAGTATATTCACGGTTTTTATCAGCCCTGGAATAATCCAGCAAAAGACCGCAGGCAGTGCGTATCAGATTCTCATCAGCCCTGGCATCCAGAATGCCAATTGGGCCAATGACACCTTCTGGCAAAAATATTTTTACAAAACGTCCAAGTTCATCCTCATATTTTTCAAACTGCTTTGTTTCCTTCTCATTACGGGAAACAATAAACAATTTATCATCAAACCAGAAATGGCGTCCGTGGCGGATAATATAAAAATCGGAAACCAGATATTGATAATGCTGAGAAAAACGCTTAAGACGCTGGGCAAATCCGGTTACAGTGAGCAGACACCCGCCGGCAGGGGTTTTATAATCCTTAATCCCCAGCTGTTCAATCAATTCCAGCTGGCGTTTACGCTGTTTACCCTTGATATTCAACAGTTTGTCAGGGTCAATGACGCCGAGTTTTTCGGGGATGGTAGTAGGAAAATAGCGTATCGAGAGTGGCCGGACAAGGTAATCAGCAATTTCGCCAAGGTCTTTTGTCATTTTATCAATATTATGTCGAGTCTGGCTTTTACCCCGCTGTCCCAGCACCTCACCTGTTGCAAGGAAAAAGTTTCCTTTTCCGAAACGTTCCAGCCCCCATTCCCATGCCTGTATAATCATAAACTGGTGGCAATCAAGACATGGATTAAAAAAACGGCCATAGCCATATTTTGGGGTAAACAAAACCTGTTCAATATATTGCTGCTGCCGCATCAGTATTACAAGTTTTGCGCCGATTTGATCCTCAGCCAGATGCTTAAGATGGTCGTAATCGGCATTAACAAAACCTGTCTCTACATACACGGCATAAGTCTCCAATCCCTGGTCTTTAAGTAATTTAAGCGCAATAGTGGAGTCCAGGCCTCCACTGAACAATACAAGTGCTTTCATATCCTGATGTTTTTATTGATTTGATTTTGAGAAAAAAGAGAAATTAACGTGTCCGTAATGCTTTTTGCGGATAAAAGCAGGATGAGAAGAAAAATCGTATTCCTTGGGATGCTCAAGAATAAAAAGGCTATCCTGGGGGAAAGAGGTATTACCCAATACCATATCAGGCAGCTGTGGCAGTTGTTTCATATCAAAAGGCGGATCTGCAAAAATAATATCATAATCAAGAGAGGCATGGGTCAAAAATTCCAGCACATCATCACGGATAATATTGAACACAACAGGTTTATCTCCGAAAAGTTCGTTAACCTGTTTCCGGATAAAAGCAACATATTTTGGATTTTTCTCAACCATTGTAATTTCGGCCACTCCTCGGGAAGCAAACTCATAGCTAATACTGCCACTGCCTGCAAAAAGGTCTAAAATCCTCAGTCCTTCAAAATCATACCAGCTGTTGAGAGAGCTAAACAAACCTTCTTTGGCAAAGTCCGTAGTAGGACGGTCGTGAAAATATTTTGGGAGTTTCAGGATTTTACCTTTCCAAATCCCTGAAATTATCCGCATAAAAAAATTTTTAATTTAATGAGGCAAAAATATTTATTTTCTACTGAAAAATAACATTTAAAGTTTTGTATTTTCTTAAAAATTCCTTTTTTCGCAAAATATTTAATAGTTTTATCTTTGTATTTTGAAACACGTCACAAAAGAGGATATGGAAACTCAGAAAAATAAAAAAAGCGCTCCGCTGTTCCAGCAGGTCTTACGCGCCCGTTATGGAAACAACATCCTGAAACTGATAGAATATACCAAGACCATTCAAGACAGGAATAAACGTAATCAGGCAGCCAGACGCATAATAGAAGCCATGCGGATAATAAACAAAGACATCACGCAAATAGAAGATTACGAAAAAATCCTGTGGAATCATCTGGCTATACTGGCCAATTACGAATTGGACATAGATTATCCGTATCCTATTATTCCGGCCGAGGATTATAACCGCAAACCAGAAAAAATTGATTATCCCAACCAGAATATCCGCTACCGCCATTATGGAAAAATCATTGAGGAAATGATACAAAAGGCTATAGAAACCGAGGACGAGAAACTAAAGGAAGAATTGGTCAAGAGCATACTGATACAAATGAAGCGTTCGTATCTGATGTATGCACACGCAGGGGATTATGTAAAGGATGATGTCATACTCCGGGATTTTGAACGTCTTAGCCGTGGCCAGCTCAAAGTGCCCAAGGGTTTTTCGTTCCCACATTCCAAAGAACTGGTAGAAAAGCTTTATCAGTATCGCAAAGCCAATGTAAAAAAGAACTTCAGAGAGAACTAAAAAACGGCAAAAGTGATCAAAAGACTGCATTGGTTAGTAATCAAATCCTTTTTTCCTCCGTTTATTGCTACTTTTATTGTGGCCATTTTCGTGTTGATATTGCAATTTTTATGGCTTTACGTTGACGACCTTGTAGGAAAAGGATTAGCTGCCTGGGTAATAATCAAGCTGCTTTTTTATGCTTCCATCCAGGTAGTTCCACTGGCTATGCCTATCTCGGTGATGCTCTCCTCCATGATGACTTTCGGAAACATGGGTGAAAATTATGAACTCACCGCAATAAAATCCGCTGGCATCTCGCTGGTGCGGGTATATACTCCACTGATTGTCATCAGCGCAATAATTGGAATATTAACCTTTTATTTTGCCGACAAAATTGTGCCTGCAGCCAACCTGAAGCTGCAAACAATGCTTTTTGACATACGTCAGCGTCATCCTGCACTGAACTTTGAAGAAGGGATTTTTAACTATGACGTAGAAGGTTACGTCATCCGCATAGGCAAGAAAAATCCCAACAATGACATGATGTATAATTTCATCATTTATGATCATAAAAACGCCATTGCGAATAACCGTCTGATAACAGCTGATTCTGGCACACTACGCGTAACCAAGGATTTCAAATACCTGATAGCTGACCTGTATAATGGACACCAGTATGAAGAACAAAAAGAAGAGGAAGTTGATTTTGCCAAACGGCATTTTCCGCATACCGAGGATAAATTCTCACATTATCGCGTAATAATAAAACTGGAAGGCTTTCAGCTGAAAGAAACTGACGAACGTCTGTTCAAGTCTAATTACCAGATGCTTTCAGCACGCCAGCTCAGGCACAAGATAGACTCTTTGAAAATGGCCTATCGCAGACGCAAGAAATTTTATGAGAGCGTGCTTTTGGATAATTATATGTTTGTCCGGGCTATAAAACTTTACAGCCGTAAAGACACATTTAACTATTACAACGAACTTAAAATCTGGAGACAAATTCCGCCAAAAAAATTGCCCATAGTAGTCAATACCGACAGCCTGTATAATTCTATGGATATAAGCTCCAGGCAGGAAGCTATAACACGTGCTCTAAACTTTGCCAACCGCATAGTATCACAGCTGAAGATGGCAAGGATAGACCTCAAAAGTAAACGTATATGGATTGCCAAGCACGAAATAGCTTATTACCGTAAATTCACATTCTCTATTGCCTGTTTGATTTTCTTTTTCATAGGAGCCCCAATAGGTTCAATCATCCGCAAAGGCGGATTTGGTTTCCCGGCAATAGCTTCTGTGCTGATATTCCTTCTGTATTATGTTATCTCCATATCAAGCGAAAATCTTATCCTCCAGGGTGGCCTCAATCCTGAATTCGGAATGTGGATTGCAACTATTGTTTTTATCCCTATCAGTGGCTATCTGATGTATAAAGTAGCTACCGACAAGGTTATTACAAACATAGACTACTACCTGACTTTAATTAAGGATTTCCTGAAAAAAATAGGTAAATTCACCATCAGAAAAGCTAAAAAACTTTATAAATGAATCTGCTTGTTCTCTCATATCACGATGATGATTTCCGCCTGCTAACACAATATACCATTCCTACGCTAAATAAACTGATAAAAAAACAGGTGTTTATTACCCTGTTATATGTTCATCCCGAAGGATACAACATTGAAGAAATTTTCAAACTCGCTGACAATAATATTGAAATACGCAATATTGCTTTTGAAAAGAAAAAAAATTACCTCTGCTTTGCCGAAAGTTTTTTTGAACCAGAGAATAAAACAAAGATTATAAATATCCTGGAAGAAATCCTTATTGAAAAAACTTTTGATATAATCCAGCTGGATAGCATAATTTTCTCGGTATTCATGCAAAATTTTGCTTCTCTTTCACGGGACTCCATGCTTATTTACCGCCAATATCTTGATGAGGTAGGCATGGTGAGTGAAAAATTCCAAAGCTACAAATTACAGATATTCAAAAACTTAAATGTAAAAAAACTAACAAACAGATTAAAAAGCGTTCTGGAATTTAATATAAAAAAATTTGACTTTGTTATTACTTCTGTTCCAGATGTTATCCCGGATTACAGTTATTCAAACAATTATTTCATTCTCCCGGACAAACTACCACAAAAAAGCACAGAGACCAAAAACAAATTACATATAAAAAAAATTTTCTTTGCCGGACCTCTTTATCTTACCGAGACACAGCGTTCACTCCTGTGGTTCATAAACGAAACATGGGATCAACTTCAGGAACAAACACCAGAAATAGAGCTACACCTATACGGAAAATCCGAAAAATGGTTCACTGATATAATCACAAAACACCCACGGGTATTCTATTATTCCCCAGAAGAAACAGACCTGGATACATTCCTTTCGGATAAAGGCATATTGCTTATACCCTACTCCCGGCCTATGGGCATTTTTCCGGAATTTATCCATGCTATACAAATGGGAAAAGTAATAATTGCCCATACCGAAGCTATACACGGATGGGGACTTACTGCCATGATTAACTTCATGCCAGCAAGGTCACGCGATCAGTTTATTGAAGCCATTATGCACATTTATAAAAAAAGTGAAATCCAGGAATATTTCTCAAAACAAATACTTAAATTCGCACAGGAAAAAATTGACCCGGATTATCTGACAAATATCCTGGTTAATTTTTACCACTTGTTAATAAAAAACGAAAAACACTATGAGTAACGATTATAAATTCAATACCATAGAAGAAGCTATCAAAGCCATTAAGAACGGTGAGATAGTTATTGTTGTAGATGACGAGAAACGCGAGAACGAAGGCGATTTCATAACTGCAGCCGAACTTATCACTCCCGAGAAGGTCAATTTTATGGCCAAATACGGACGAGGCCTTATTTGCGTGGCCCTGCCAGAGGAAAGATGTGAGGAACTTGACCTGCAACTTATGGTAGGACGTAATACCTCGCTCCACGGAACAAACTTTACTGTTTCGGTTGACCTTAAAGGAAATGGTGTCACAACCGGCATATCCGCCTTTGACCGTGCCAAGACAATTAAAGCCCTGGTGGACCCTAAGACCAGGGCCGAAGACCTGGCACGTCCAGGACATATTTTCCCTCTAAAAGCCCACTCGGAAGGCGTATTGCGCCGTGCCGGCCATACCGAAGCTGCTGTGGATTTGACACGCCTGGCCGGACTTACCCCCGGAGGAGCGCTGGTGGAAATTATGAATGACGACGGTTCTATGGCACGGGTGCCTGAACTGATGAAAGTTGCACAAAAATTTAACCTGAAAATCATTACAATTAAAGACCTGATAGCATACCGTCTGGAAAATGAAAGTCTCATTGAAATAGGCGAGAGAATTTTCCTCCCAACAAAATACGGAGAATTTGACCTTATTCCGTTCCGTGAGAGAAAAACCGGACTGGAACATCTGGCACTCATCAAAGGCGAGTGGGAACCTGACGAACCTGTACTGGTACGTGTGCACTCCTCCTGCGTTACGGGCGACATCCTGGGATCAATGCGATGCGATTGTGGAGACCAGCTCCACGAAGCTATGCGTATGATAGACCGCGAAGGCAAAGGCGTATTGGTCTATATGAATCAGGAAGGACGAGGCATTGGCCTGTTCAACAAAATAAAAGCTTACAAACTACAGGAACAGGGGCTGGATACTGTGGAAGCTAATCTCAAACTGGGTTTTGCCGATGATGAACGTGATTATGGCATTGGTGCACAAATACTCCGATCCATAGGCGTTCACAAAATGCGGCTGATGACCAATAACCCTACCAAAAAAATTGCTCTGGAAGGATATGGACTGGAAATAGTTGAGATAGTACCAATTGAAGTGCCCCCTAACGAATACAACAAGTTTTATATGAAGACCAAAAAGGAAAAAATGGGGCACATGCTTAAACGTTTTAATTACGACGGTGGATTTTTCTGCAGTAGAAGATAAAAACATACTCTTATGCTTCCTTTGTTGCGTACCGTGGTTGATATTCCGCAGCTGACCCCCAAAATAACTTATGGATCGCGGATTATGTTCCTTGGATCCTGTTTCAGCGAGGAAATAGGGGCTAAATTTGAACAATACCTGTTTGACACGGATATAAATCCTTTTGGCATAATATACAATCCAGCAAGCGTTTACAACAGCCTGAAAATTCTGCTGGATAACCGTCTTTTCACGGAAAAAGATTTATTCCGCCGCGGACAAACCTGGCTGAGTTTCAATCATCACAGCCGGTTTTCTGGCACATCCAAATCCGAAGTTCTGGAAAAAATAAATGCACGGATAAGTGCCTCCAGACAAATGCTGGAGAAAGCTGATTATCTTTTCATAACTTTTGGTACGGCCTGGGTATATATCCTTAACGAGACAGGACAAATTGTTTCCAACTGCCACAAGTTACCACAAAAGCTTTTCACCCGGAGAATGCTGGAAACTGATGAGATTGTGGAAATGTACCAAACCCTTATCCCCGACTTGTGGAAATTCAACCCTAATCTAAATATCGTTTTCACCATCAGCCCGGTGCGTCACTGGAAGGATGGCGCTGTGGGTAATCATTACAGCAAATCAGTGTTAATGGTTGCTATACAAAAAATAATGAAGAATTTTCCGCAGGTAAAATATTTTCCTTCTTACGAAATTATAATGGACGAATTGCGTGATTACCGTTTCTATGACCAGGACATGCTGCACATATCACCCCAGGGAGTAGATTATATATGGCTAAGATTTTCAGATGCTTTCTTTGATGAAACCACTCGCAAGACTATGTCAGATGTGGAAAAGGTTGTCAAAGCCTCGCAACACCGTCCGCAAAACAAGGATACTGATGAATACAGAAAATTCCTTGCTTCAACTATTGAAAAAATCATGATTATCAAAAAACATCATCCTTACATAAAAATAGACCATTTACTGGAATATTTCTTAAATGAGCAAAAAACTTACGGCTATGCAGATTAATACCAGAAATATAAAAGCCATAGTTTTTGACCTTGGTAATGTGCTTATCCCTATAGATTGGCCACGTTCAAAAAAATGTTTTGAAAATATCTCAAACACAACTATAAGTCCCGAAATTGAGACACAGCTGGAAGAAATTGCCACTGCCTCGGAAAAAGGCCTTATTACCGAAAATGAATTTAGAGAACGGTTCTGTGCTGCACTAAAGGCCTCCATTGACAAAGAAACTTTTGATAAGTGCTGGAACAGTATTATCATAGATTATCCGCAGCAAAGCCGCCTCCTGACATACCTGCTGGCAGAAAAATATGACATTTACATTTTATCCAACCTCAACTCCATACATTACCGGTATATCAAAACGCTTCCCCTGTGGGATGAGAAACCTTTTAAAAAACTTTTCTTATCTTTCAGAATGCTTTCTGTAAAGCCTGAAAAAGAAATTTTTGAAAAACTTATTAAAGAAATAAATGTAAAACCCGAAGAAATTATTTACTTTGACGACAGAACAGACCATATTGCCACAGCCCGCAGTATGGGTATAAATGCCGTGATTGTCAAGGACAGAAACACTCTGGCAACTGTAGCGCAATATTTTCCGTTTGTAAAAGAAAAAATTAATACCTAAAATGGCACGGGTAAAAAAATTTGACATACAGAACCTTCAACACGAAGAAGAAAGCGAACTTATAAAAAATCTAAAAAAAATATTCAGCTATCTGCTAACTATCTTTTTCCTGACCATGATTTTTTACATCATTGCAGCAGCTTTCATCAAAACACCTCAGCAACGCTTGCTTGAATATGAAACAGCTACTCTGAAAAAAGAATATCAACGTCAATATCAACAATACAAACAGCTGGAAAAAGCTGTAAATCAGCTGGAACAAAAAGACAGGGATATTTATAAAGTAATCTTTGAAGCCGAAGCCCCCCAGGAAGAACCTTTAACCAACTTTGACACCCTGGAAAAAATGCGGATTAAACAAATTGTACGCTGGAATACCAGGGATCTGGAAAATCAACTCAAACAATGGCCACAAATAAACAAACAATACAAAGAACTGGTATCCTACGTAAAAACACATCAGGATAGTCTCAGATATATCCCTTCTATCCAGCCCATAGAGAACAATAACCTGCAATTTATCATTTATGGCTATGGCCGTAAAATTGACCCTGTTTACAAAACTCCAAGTTTCCATAGAGGAATAGACTTTGCTGCTCCTGGTGGAACCCCGGTATTTGCCACTGCTGACGGAAAAGTTATTGAAGCTAATCAAAAGGTCAGAGGTCTGGGATTACACGTTGTCATTGACCACGGAAATGGTTTCCGTACATTATATGCTCACATGAGCGAGATCAACGTATCAAAAGGACAAAAAGTAAAAAGAGGCGATGTCATTGGATCTGTTGGTAACACAGGTAAAGCTCTTTTACCGCATCTACACTATGAAATTACTTACAAAGGACACTCAATCAACCCTATTTATTTCTTTTTTGCAGAACTCTCGCCTTCAAAATATTATAAGATGAAAAAAGAAGCCGAGCGCAGCGGCATCAGCCTGGACTAAAAAAGCACGGAAAAATGCCCAAAATATCCATTATCACCGTTGTCCTCAATGATAAAAAACATATAGAAAGAACAATACAATCCGTTATTTACCAGACCTTTAGAGACATAGAATATATCATCATTGACGGACAGTCAACCGACGGCACCCTGGACATTATAAAAAAATACGAGAAACAAATATCCCGTCTTATTAGCGAACCGGATAAAGGCCTCTATGATGCAATGAACAAAGGACTGAGGTTAGCCTCAGGCGAGTATGTGCTTTTCCTTAACAGTGGCGATAGACTCTTTGATAATCAAACACTGGAAAAAATTTTCCAGCTACCCCAGGCTGATGTATATTACGGAGATGCTCAAATTGTTGACGAACAAGGAAATGTAAAAGGCCTCCGGCGCCTGCGTCCCCCGGAAAACCTCTCATGGAAAGATTTACGCAGAGGAATGATCGTATCTCATCAAGCTTTTATTGCCCGCAGGAAATTATGCCCGCCTTTTGACCTGCAATATCGCTATTCCGCGGATTATGATTGGATGATAAAAGTGCTGAAAAAAGCTTCTAACATTGTCAACACAAAAATGATAATAGTCAAATACCTTGACGGTGGACTGACCAAGAAAAACCTCATGAAAAGCCTCAAGGAACGCTTTGAAATTATGGTAAAAAATTACGGCCTTGTGCCTACGATAATCCGGCATATTTTCTTTGCCTTCCGCCTTAGTGTATTTTATATAAGAAACCGCTGGTTCTAACTTACTTCATGTGCACAAATCTATATCCCACTACCCTCCAATAATACGGCGCCTGGTCAAGATAATACACAAAAATCAGATAATCATTTAAGGTTTGATAAAAATTGCCTTCGGTCAACTGTTCATTAATTTGCCCCTTATCCCAGAACACATATTCGTAATCATAAATTCCCTGCTTCATAAGGAAAGCACCTTCATAAGCCCCAGTGGCAGGATTAAATTTCAACTTATATTCGGGCCTAATTTTCCAGTTGGAAAAACCACCGAAAAGATATAAATCAGCATCAGACAGGCGACGTTTTGTCCACAAGGAAAAGTGCATAACAACATAATCTCCTTGCGTCCATGCATCCGATACATTATTTGCCCGGATAATAAAATTTCCATTGGCATCACGGTAAGAAGCATAGGCATTTAGGATATTATCCGGCAGCAAATAACAATGATAAATGGTATCTTCAAGCTCAGCTTTAAAAATACGTCCTGACTTAAATTTATAATCAACCGACGAAAAAGTGCGGAATTCATTTCCGCCTGGAAAAACATTCAAATCCTCATAGTCATATACCAGACGATTTCCCTGATAAAACTTAGGCTGGTCAATGAAACTAACCCTATCGGGACGGAAATTCTGATAAATAGCCAGACGCAAATAATCCCACGGCTGTTGTATGTTATGTCCGCTAATATCAAAGCTAACGTCAACTTCCTGATGCGTGGCACGTAAGCTGGCTTCAGTAGCTGGTTTAACCTGGACTTCAATAGGTATATTACGCTCCACCACAACAAAACGTTTTTGCAAAATTACACTATCCGGATTATTAGCCAGAGTAATGCGCAACAAATAATTACCTGATAATCTAAACCTTACGTTTTCATTCGGAAAAATTACAGTGTAGTTAAAATAAGATACATAAGTATTAAAAGACTGACTATAATTCCATACCCTGTTCTGGTAGTATCCGTCAATACAATCGTCCGGGAAAATATCCTCTTCACTCCAATCCCACGAACAATGAATAAAGGAATATTCCAGATTAACAGCCTGGGACTGTAAAATATCAAACCGCAAAGTCAGTGTCTCATCGCTGCCAAGTGTTATCACTGGATAAGCTAATTGAGAAACAGAATTATAAAATTTCACGCTTCTGACCAGAGGCGAATAAATAGTATCATTAAAATCCTGGGAAAAAACTTGAAAAAAAACAAAGAGCCCAAATAATAAAACACTTAATTTTCTCATTTTTTTAATAATTTTGGATAGGTAAATTTAAAGAAATCCTTATGAAAAAATTAATTTATTTCATCATAGGTTTATTTTTGGTCATTAGCTGTAAGAAACCAGACCTGGTCAAACCAGAACTTGACATAAGTCCGCAAGATTCTATTGTTAATTTCTCGGCTGTCCAGCCTGCTATTTTCCTGATAAAAGGAAAAGGAATGGAAGACTTACGTTCATTTTCCATTACCACCAATCCTTTTATCTACAAATTTGATACAAGTTTCCCGGCTTTCAAGCACTTTTACATGGATTCTATAGTAATTAAACTTCCGGAGGGAATAGATCTACCTTCTGACAGTATAATAATTGCCAGCTTTACCCTCTCGGATGTATATAGCTCAACCACAGTAGTTAAATATCTCAGAGCACGGGATGCTTATCCTGACCTTATACACGACACAATAGTACTTTATCATCCTACCCAGGGGCCATCTTATTTTGATATGGAAACGCATTCCATACTGGATACCACAGCCGAAAACGGCACATATGACCTTGTATTTGTCAACTCCCCTGATCTTGGTTATACCATTGCCTCCCCGGATGCACAATGGATTGCCGATACTTATGCCCAGGACAGCATCAACTATACTATTGATAATCAAAGACAAACCAAGTTACAAAAATCCCTTGTGGATTTCAACACCATGGACGACCGTTTTATGTACTATCTCACAGTAACTGAACGCTATATACAAAATACACCAGGATACGGAATAGGCATTGAAGGATTGAGTATAGGTACAGTATTTGTCTTTCAGACACAATCCGGCCGCAAAGGTGCTGCTAAAGTAATAGGAGCAATACCGGCCAATCAGGCTATTATACTTGATATCAAATACCAATCGCGTCCCGCTCCATGAGTAAAAAGCAAAAGATTAGTGTATTTATCTGGATCACAATAGTGGCTCTTTTTTGGATATGGATTTTGTATAAAGATACCAGTCTGAACACAAAAACAATAGCCGAATTTCTAAAAAGGTTCCAGAATTATATCATTGTAGCTTATCTTATATTCAGTTGTTTAAGGGCCTTTACGCTTATACCCAATATGACCGTTGTAATGGTTGGTACGTTAATTATACACAATCCGTATGTATTATTAATCACCTCGTTAATCGGACTTATTGTATCATCCTCATTAATTTATTTTTTTGGAGAAGAAACTGGCATGGATAAAATCCTGTTACGCAAATACCCGGAAAAAATTACTTATATCAAAGAGCAAATTGAAAAATACGGTGCACCTGTAATATTTTTCTGGGGTTTCCTGCCAGTAGTTCCGTCAGACCTTCTTGCTTTTGTACTGGGAATAACGAAATTCAATTATAAGAAATTTGTCTTTTATTACACTGTTTCCCATATAATCACATACGGCCTGATCATCTTCTTAGGTAAAGAATTCTGGGCTGTAATTTTTCCAGGAATACATAACTAATCCTCATCCTGTTCCACCTGTTTCATAGACAGCCCTATACGCTTGCGTTCAATGTCCAGGCTAATAACTTTTACCCTGACATGTTGATGCACATGCACGACCTCTGTAGGGTCTGATACAAACCTATCGGCAAGCTCGGATATATGCACCAAGCCATTTTCCTTTATACCAATATCCACAAAAGCACCAAATTTAGTAACATTCTTCACTACCCCCGGTAATACCATCCCCACTTTTAAGTCTTCTATGGAAGATATATTCTCGTCAAATTCCAGTACTTTGAACTCCTGGCGTGGATCACGGCCAGGTTTAGCCAGCTCCTGCATAATATCCTTTAAAGTTTGAGGTCCAGCCTTCTCATCAATGTAGTTATTAAGATCAATCTTTTGCCTTAATTCCTCAGACTTAATCAAATCCTCCACCGCCACGCCTAAATCCTCTGCCATCTTTTCTACAATATAATAGCTTTCAGGATGTACCGCTGTACGGTCCAAAGGATTTTCCGCATCCGGAATACGTAAAAAACCAGCTGCCTGCTCAAATGCCTTATTACCCATTAATTTGACTTTTTTCAAATCCTCCCGACTACGGAAAGGACCATTTTCCTGGCGGTATCGCACAATATTCTCGGCCAGGGTCCTCCCCACCCCGGAAATATAGGTAAGCAGATATTTTGAAGCAGTGTTAACATCCACGCCAACACGGTTTACCACATATTCCACTGTGCGGTCAAGCGCCTGTTTGAGCTTCGTCTGATTAACATCATGCTGGTACTGCCCTACCCCAAGGGATTTAGGGTCAATCTTAACCAGCTCGGCCAGTGGGTCAATCAGACGGCGACCTATGGACACAGCACCACGGACAGTAACGTCATAATCCGGAAACTCCTCGCGTGCCACTGCTGAGGCGGAATAAATAGAAGCTCCGCTTTCGTCAACCACATATACCTTGACCTCGCGCGGGAAACGGACTTTTTTCAAGAATTTCTCTGTTTCACGGCTGGCAGTGCCATTACCCAGAGCAATAACATCTACCTTGTATTGCTCAACCAGATGTGATATTGTACGTGCGGCCTCCACAGCCTCCTTAGCACCAGAATGCGGATAAATGGTAATATTAAAAAGCAAATCACCTGATTCATTGAGCACTACAACCTTGCATCCAGTACGGAAACCCGGGTCTATGGCCAGAACACGTTTACGGCCAAGAGGTGGCTCCATTAACAGATGCCATAAATTCCGTGTAAACACCTTTATTGCTTCATCATCAGCCTTGTCCTTGGCCTCGTGGCGCATCTCTGTCTCAAGCGATGGCTTTATCAAACGTTTATAACTATCTTCAATAGCTATCCTGACCTGTCGGGCTGCCTCATTATCAGCCTTGATAAAATGACGATACAGAATTTCCAGAGCAGTCTGCTTGTCCGGGGCAATATCCACGCTGATAATACCTTCGCGATCAGCACGGAAGACAGCCAGAATACGATGCGAAGGAATACGGTTCAAAGACTGTGAATAAGAAAAATAGTCCCTATATTTTTGCCCTTCCTCCTGTTTGTCCTTCTTAACCTTAGTGGAAAGCACACTTGCCCGGCGGAAAAGATTGCGCAATTTTGCCCTGACCGTAGCATCCTCGCTAATCAACTCTGCAATAATATCCCTGGCCCCCTGCAAAGCATCTTCCACAGTCTCCACCTCATCGGAAAGAAATTTTCCGGCTTCGGACAAAACGTCAAAATCCTGTTGAGAGAAAATCTTATTAGCAAGTGGTTCCAGTCCTTTTTCACGGGCAATGGTGGCACGGGTACGGCGTTTGGGCTTATAAGGAAGATACAAATCTTCCAGATCAGCAAGTGTCCATACACTTTTAATTTTTTCCTCCAACTCAGGTGTAAGTTTTCCCTGTTCACGGATAGTATTAAGGATAGTCTCGCGCCTCTGGTCTATTTCAATAAGCTTTTTTTCAATATCCTGTATGCGGGCAATAGCCACCTCATCCAATCCACCAGTATGGTCTTTACGGTAGCGTGCTATAAAAGGAATAGTGGCACCATTGTGCAAAAGCCACAGTGTGCTTTTGACCTGATTCTCGGAAAGATTCAATTCACGGGCAATAAAAGAAACATAAAAAGGATTAAAGTCCATTTGCTTAATAGTTAAAAGTAGGACTACTAAAGTAGAAATTTTTATTTAACCTTCCCAGCAGAGGCATCAGTTTCCTTAAATAAAAAAATCAAATACAAAGTTGAAGAAGTGAGACTTTCGTCACCGTTAACATCAGCAAAATTGTCAACATAGGTCCATCCATTATCCTGGAAATAGCCAATTACATCGGCCACTGTATTAAAGATAATCACCCGGCCATTTTCGTCGGTCACGGGCATATATTTCTTTGACAAAAGCTTACATTTATCCGGAATTTTATACAAAGCCTTTGTTTTACACATGGGCGATGGCACCATAATGAGCACAGGTTTTGATCCATTTACCTGTTCCAGAGGCAAACCTTCCACAAAAATCTGAGAAAAAGCCTCTGCAACAAATAATAGCAGCCCAAAAATTAATAACATCCTTTTCATAACTGTTTTTTATGATGAAATTATAAAAAAAATTATAAGCGACGTATAAATTACCCCAGCAGTTCCGAGAATAATTTTTATCGCCCTACTTCTATTAGGATGCTTTTTCTTTTCAGGCTTTGGGTGATTAGGAATAAAAGTAAACAGCTGAGTACTGTCAGTGAGTTTTTTATAAAAAATTGCATATTCATATTCATGCCTGAATAAATCATTACTAAAAGTATGATAGTAAAATTCATGGGAATATTGAACTAATTTCCATCCGTTTTGGTCAAATAAGCTTATTAAATATCCTATTGCAGGGAAGACAATTCTTTTTCCTCTTTCATCGGTAATATAACCTCCATGTATTACAGAATCCCGGACATAAGGCACAACAGCCTGCCTATTTACCAAACGCACCCTGATATAATTGCGCTGTACAAGAGTATCAAGCAGAGCCCCATCAACATAAATCTGAGGAAAACAGGATAAAACAAAGAAAAATGAAAAAATAAAAAATAGAATTTTTTTCATTGGTCTGGGATTTTTATTTTTAATTTACAGAAGGGTTAAGAGAATTTCAACAAACTATGTTATATCTGTCTGATTTCTATGCACTTTATTTAATAGCTTTGTTAGGTTCAATAATCGCGTTTATCAAAAAAGAATTTTTCTGGGGCACCATTTTACTAATATATTTTCTGGGAGGAGTAATTTTTTTCCTCAGGTACGGAACAATAAACAAAGCCATAAAAGCTTTTAATAAAGGAAAAATCTCACGAGTACAGAAACTAATCAATGTCATACCCACAGACAGATACATGACAGATGAGACAAAAGCATATTATTATTTCCTCAAAGGGATAATCTTTTACCATCAAGGAAAAAATATAGAAGCAAATAAATTTTTAGCTATGGCTATTGGTATGAATAAACTATCTCCTTCATACGAACGCCTGGCAAGAGAAATAATAGCTAAAACATAAAAACCAGAAGTTATGCCTTATCTAATAGTTGATTTGGAAATGACAGGGCCAGACCCGGAATTTCATGATTTTATACAAATAGGTGCTGTCCTGGCCAATGATAAATGGGAAAAAATAAATGAATTTAACACCCTCGTATATCCGGACAATGAAGATGCATTCTCGGTCTATGCCGAAAAAGTCCATGGACTGTCAATACACGACCTCTACGATGCTCCCGCGTCATACGAAGCTCTGGAAGACCTAGAACAGTGGGTTATGGATAATCTCCATACCCATAACCGGCGTTTCTTGCGCAAAGTAACCATTGCAGGACAAAGTGTGTTCAATGACATCAGTTTCCTGAAAGCCAAATACCTCAGACATAAGATGCCATGGCCTTATGCATACAAGATGCTGGATTTGACCAATATAACATTTATTTTCTACAAAATCTTTGATGCCAATGACATTGCCAGGCCTAAATATTATAACCTGGATGCAGTGGCAGAATTTTTTGGTCTCTCCCGGAGTGAGGATACACATGACGCCCTGGAAGATGCACGTCTTACCTATGAATGTTTTAAAAAGTTCCTGGAACTAACAAAGCAAACAAAAATAATAAAAGAATAAGGGAGGCTTCATACCTCCCTTATTCCTTTTTCTCTAAAACTTCACTTTAAATTCTATGGTTTTATCGCCTCGCCTAACAATGATACTTGTAGTATCTCCGGGCTTAAATTTGCTTAAAGCTCCCATATAATCGTATATATTTTCAACAGTAGTATTTCCTATCTGCACAATTACATCACCTTTTTGTATTCCTGCTTTATCAGCAACACCACCGTCAACGACAGCATCAACTTTTAATCCTTTTCCAGAATAGTCAAAAGCAGGCCGCACGCCCAAACGCACTTTCATACCACCATAACCACCTCGCGACTTATCCTTCTGCTTAACAAAATGGAATTTTCCTGGATAATCAGCAACTTTTTTTATTAACTCAGCAATATAATCCAGTATTAAAGCCTCCCCGTCATAATTAATATACTGGGGGTCATCTTCTGGAGTATGATACCCTTCTCCAGTACTAGCATAAACAAATATTGCAGGAATACCCGCATCAATAAACGATGCATGGTCAGACCCACCAAAAGCTTGTTTCACTGTTTTAATCTTCAACGTAGTATCTGGTAGCGTTAAAGAGTGAAAAATATCTGGTAATTCACGGGCTGTGCCCACTCCCATAAAACTAGCCTCATATTTGTTTTTGCCAATCATATCCATATTAATCATCAAATCAATACTATCCTTAGGCACAGGTAGATGTTCCACAAAATATTTGGAACCAAGCAAGCCTCTTTCCTCAGCCCCAAAATTTACAAAAATAATACTCCGTCCGAGGCTATCCCTTATAGAAGCTAAATATTCCATAAGTTCCATTACTCCGGCAGTACCAGAAGCATTATCATCAGCCCCATTATGTACAGCTATAGTATCAGGTTTACGGGAACCAGACTCATAACCTCCCATACCCAGATGGTCATAATGAGCTCCCACTATAATATAATGTCCTGATAAACGAGGATCGTTTCCGGGTAATAATGCCACAACATTTTGTGTTTTACAATTAACAATACGATAATGTACTGCAGCCCGTATTTGGGTTTTCACGTCAAAACTATAAGTACCATTCTTTTTAAGTTGCTTATCAATATCATCCAGGCTTTGATGCAATATCTTCTCCGCTCTTTTGTGGGTAAGCTGAATGACAGGTATATGAGCCATAGCCACAAACCGCGGTAAAGTAAAAGGCAAAAGCTTATCCTGATTATCTCCAGGCGGATTAATAAAAATCACACCTGCAGCACCGTGTTTGTATGCGGTATTAACTTTAATCCGTTCGGATTTATATTTTGAAAGGATTTTTTTATCAACAGGGGGATTGTCAGGCATACCCCGCAGTATCATCACCCATTTATCTTTAACATCTACTCTGGCATAATCGTTCCAGCGGACAGAATCGCCTTCCTCTATATCAAAACCATAGCCTACAAACACAACTTTATCAGTATAAAAATAGCCTGTATCAGAAAAAGCAAATGGCATATAGTCCTTGCCTAATTTCAACTTTCTTCTGCCAATAATAAAATAATTATCCCCTTCCAGCTGAGCACCAATATTGATCTGAAAATACTGAAAACCACTATCTGCCAACAATTCTAAGCCATTGTTAATATAGTCTTGACGTAGAAAATCCGCAATTTGCTTACTTTCAGGCGTACAAGGAAAACGTCCTTTTTTATCATCAGATGCCAGATAATAAATCCAATCCTTTAGCTCAGCACTCGTAATTTCTGATTGTGGAAAAACATTTATCAATGCCAAAAACAGAAAGTAAAAAATTATAACAATGCGTTTCATTTCTTAAACAGTTTAATTTTTGGAAAAATAAAAAAATTAATCACTATTGAGCAAAGTTTTATATAAATACAGAAGTTTTTTCTCCTCCTCAGACCAGTTGAATTTTTCAATAACAGCCTTTCTACCATTTTCTCCCATTTTTGCGGCTATATCAGGATTTTTAATCAGATATTCAATGGCATTAGCTATTTCTTTTGGATTAAGTGGGTCAACAAATATAGCGCAATCTGTTCCCTTGAGTAATTCCTTCCAGAAAGGGAAATCCGAAGCAATGACCACAGCCTTAGCAGCCATATATTCAAACATTTTTATAGCAATGGCTTCCTTGTATTTAGGCGTGGGGTGAATAACTACCAATCCAGCAATAGCTTCATTAAGAAGATCAGCAATTTCTTGCCTGTTTAAATATCCCCTGTAATCCACTTTTTTCCAACCTCGCATTTGCTCAATATCGTGTCTAAAACTTTCCGGAGCAAACTTACCAGCTAAAACTAACTTTACATCACCGTCCACATACTCCATGGCTTTGACCATTTCCCTCACACCTCTGGGAGGTGTCAATCCGCCCACATAGGCCACAAGACGAGGATTTTTATCAATATCATTAAGGTCAAACTCTTTAAGGTCTGGATAATTTCTTACCTCAATAGTATTTATACCGTAAGATTTAAACTTCTGGGCATTAAAAGGTTCCGCTGTTATGACAAAATCAAATTTACGGCATCTGCTTTTTTCATAAACCTTCATAAAAAAATACAAAACAGACTTTGCCGGACGGGGTATGTAAGTTTTATGGAAAACCTGCTTGGGCACATCCTCGTGAGAATCGTAAATAACCTTTTTCCCTTTTTTCTTTAACTTTATACCAACAGGAATCAATTCAGGGTCGTGAAAATGATATAAATCCGCGTCAATTTCCAGTGCTTTTTCCAGGGCTTTCTTACCATAAAAAAGGAGACGCTGCAATCTCCCTGTTGGCTTACCAATATCCCATATTTTCACCCCGTTTACTTGTTCATAGCCTTTCCCATCAGCTACAATGAAATTAGTATCATAACCAGCACGGGCAATACTCACAAGCTCTTTGTGAAAAACCCGGGAATCGTATCTTGGATGCACGGTGGAAATATGACAAATTACTGGTTTACTCATTCTTTTGAGGCTTTATCGGTTTATAAACATAAGCTTTTATCCTGTCCAGACCATTAAGCTTAAAAGCTGTAACACGGTGACGTCCATCACGGATTAGATATTGGCCATTATCCAGCAGCATAACCTTTATGGGCGGAAGAGAATTAGGGTCAAGCTGCTTGTTATAAATTTTCATTGCCAGATCCAGGGTCTGGGGATTCAAAGGAATATTATCAAACTTTATATTGCTGATGTATATGTATTTAACCTGTTTTGTTCCCATTATGTAAGAGGTTGAAGCACTACCAGATGTGGATTTTTATGCCGCTGATAAGGCGGTTTTTCCAACTTTATAGGATGAGCGCTGTGCGTCATTATCCACACAGCAATGGAATCCATCCACCGGTAAGCAGAAGAATAAACAGGATGTGCTCCATCCTTGAAACGCTTGAAATCCGGCGTCATAGTCATTTTATAAGATGGGAAAAAATGGTCTGCCCCAACAAATGAGGCAATGAGGTCGTTTATTCCAGAATCTTTTTTCCAGTTAGGCGGCCCAACCCATACAAAAGGCAGGGTATCTATCTGGCGCAAAATGTTTTTCACATACTTTGCCCGCCGATCTTTTATCTTAGGCACAAATAATTCGTTAGCCCCCAGTACAAGAATAACATAAGTAGGATGAAATTTCTTTATAAAATATTCCAGAGTATCGGACTGTCCGTAATACTTGGTAGTAGCGCTATACCACATTACCACATACAATTGGTGTCCGTTATAATCGCAATAATCTTTCATGGCATAACGAAGCTGCTCCAGCATGGAATCCCCGGCAAGCAAAATTATCTGCTTACTGGTATCCACAGGTGGACGTTTCCAGGTAATATCAGCAGCTACCAGAGCATCCACCTTGGTAGTATCGCCTAAAACAAATTGGGCAAAATGCGTTTTTTTTACCTCCACATGTCCTATGTGCAGAGTATAAGGAACGTAAGAATAGAGAGTTAGCACGAAAAGGGTAATCAAAAGTATCCAGATAAATCCCCATACAGGTTTCATAAGCCTTGTTTTTTTATTGCACGGACCATATGCCTTTTTCCGGCAGGCCCGGACAAACGTTTAACTTCAAATCCTGCTGCACGCATATTTTGTTTAATAGCGCCCTTAGCTGCATAAGTGACTATAACACCATTCCATGGCATCAATCTATAAAGTACTTCAAATCTTTCTTTACTCCACATCTGTGGCTGCTTGTCATAGGAAAAAGCATCATAATAAACCAGATGCGGATGAAAATCCGGAATATACTCAGTCCAATCCCCCAGAATTTTTTTCAGGCTAAAATTCCTATTTATATCCACTTGTCTATTCCATGGCGCTGTGTGCAAAGTTAGGAAAATATCCTTGTAATGTATAAAATCTGGCGGCAAATGAAAATTTTCATAAATCTCCCGAGGTAAAGGATATTTTTCAATTGTAAAATAATTAACTTTTCGTCCGGTGTTCATTGTCTCCATCATGGTCAGAAAAGCATTTAACCCGGAACCAAACCCAATTTCAAATACTGTAATTTCAGATAAATCCATATTGCGCAAACCTGCCTCAATATACACATGCATGCTTTCCCGATAGCTACCGAACAAGGAATGATAATGCTCATCCAATTCAGCATTATAAAGCGTTGAAGTGCCGTCGTCAGTTAGTACCAGTCTTATTTCCGGTATTTTATTCCCTTCCATTCAAAACCAATAAATTGTGAAAGCAACCCTATAAAAACTGCATAAAAAATATATAAAAATTCCTCAATAACAAACCAGATTAAAAGTCTTGTCCGCCGGTAATACGACAAATAAAGTGTCAGGAGGATAAAATCCACAATCATTTTTAGTAAAAACGACATAAGAAACAGGCGGAAATTGAGTAACAACAGCAATAATAAAGTCAAATTCATAAAAAATACCAGTGCAGCCACGAATATGGCCCACCAATCCTTATATAATCCGGCTTTGGAAGCCCAGCGCAGACGCTGATTAACAAAGTCCTTCAAAGACGGAAGCGCCGTAGTAACAACACTATGATTTTTACTTTTAAGGAAAACAATTTTTCTTTTTTTCTTTTTTGCGGCAAAAAGCAAAAACACATCATCACCAGAGGGATGGGAAAAGTCTATCCGTGCCTGTTGCCACAACTGTTTGCGGAAAGCCATATTGGCAGCATTTGCCATAAAAGGAAGTTTCAGACCAGTAGCGCCAGCAGTGGACGCCAGCAAGGATGCAAACTCAAGGCTCTGCAAAGCGGAAAAACTCAGCATACTATCATAGGCCATCAATACATTCCCCAGAACAACATCTGCATTATACTTATCAAAAGCCGTAACAAAACCACTAATCCAGCTCCGAGGAAGGCGACAATCGGCATCAGTCGTTATAATCAATACTCCTTTAGCCCTTGCTATGCCAGCAGCCAAAGCAAACTTTTTACCCTGCTCCCGGGTATTTTTCATTACAATCACCCTCTCATCTGCAATTTTCTTCAACTTCTCCCATGTATTATCCGTGGAATAATCATCCACAAGGATAACTTGAAAATTTGGATAATCCTGCTGCAATAAATCCCGCACCAGATTATCAATATTTTCCTGTTCATTACGCAATGCCACAACTACCGAGACCCAGGGCAAGCTATCAATAGATACATCCATGGAAGGAATATTCAACCATCCAATAATGAAAGCCAAGATGGTCAGCACATAAGCCAGAGTAATTACCACACTTATATAGAAAAAAACTTCCATGGCAACGGAATAATAAAAAACCCGGCCTTATGGCCGGGCTGGCACCCCGTACGGGACTTGAACCCGTGACCTCCAGGTTGAAAACCTGGCGTCCTAACCACTAGACGAACGGGGCGTCCGAACTGTTAAAAAGCAATGCAAAGATAGTCTTTTGAGACAAAGACACAAAACCTTTAACAATTTTTTAAACTATCATACCCTCACCAAAGAAATTTTCAAGTGTGTTGTTCATGTTCAAATCAATATTTTCAACATAAACCTCCAGAAGTTTTGATGGTTCGTAGGGTAATAAACGCACCTGATCAAATTCAGCCGGTAAAAGCACTGTTTGTCCTTTAAACAAATCCATTCTTTGCTTTTTATAATATTCCAGGCCCAGGCTACCCTCCAGCACAATATATATCACAAAAGAATCCAAAGCCATATAATTCTTTTCCATAGGACGGTCAAACTCAATAAGATTTGTAGTAAAGTAATCGCAATTTATAAGCGGAATTGTGTTATTAGTTTCAGGGGTATATTCGGTCTTATATTTATCATAAGCCTTGTAGTCAATAGCATCCAGCGCCAGGTCCACGTGCAGCTGCCTGGGTTTTCCGTCCATCCCTACTCTGCCCCAGTCATAAAGTCTGTATGTAATATCCGATGTCTGCTGTATCTCTGCTACAACGATTCCTTTACCAAGGGCATGAACACGTCCTGGTGGAATAAAAAATACATCTCCTGGTTTAACTTTTTCCTTATTAAGATGTTCCACTAGCGTATTATCCTCCAGAGCCTGCAATAAAGTTTCACGGTCCATATCGTGTTTCCACCCCATATAAAGATCAGCATCAGGTTCAGCATGGATAACATACCACATCTCTGTTTTTCCATAAGCATGATGACGCAACCGGGCAAGGTTATCATCCGGATGCACCTGCACAGACAAAAGGTCATTAGCATCAATAAATTTAATAAGCAAGGGGAATTCTATACCATATTTTAGATAAACCTTGTCACCTACTAAATCTGCCATATATATTTCCACAATATCTTGCAGATTATTACCCTGCAAAAAGCCATTATCCACCACTGATATAAAATCCTCCACAGCGGAAATTTCCCAGCTTTCGCCGATCGGCCGTGTAGGGTCACAGCCTTTATTCAGGATAGAGTATAAACGGTTCCCTCCCCAGACCTTTTCCTGGCAAATAGGTTTGAATTGTATCGGATATAAACTGTGTATTTTCATAAGCATCTATTTTATAAAAAAACAGCTCCCTGCCACAGGTAGAGAGCCGGTAAATAACTGATTTTTCCTGGAATTTTACTATTCAACAGTAACAGACTTAGCAAGATTACGAGGCTGGTCCACATCATTACCACGAAGCACAGCAGCATGATAAGCCAACAATTGCAAAGGAACAACAGTTACCAGAGGTGCCAGAGCCTCGGGTACATCAGGCACTTCAATAATGTGGTCCACCATTTTTGGCAGAACCGTATCCCCCTCAGTGGCGATGGCTATCACACGTCCACCACGGGATTTAACCTCTTCAATATTGTTAAGGACTTTTTCATAAATTTTATCCCTGGTGGCTAGGAATACTACTGGCATATTCTCGTCAATCAAAGCAATAGGGCCGTGTTTCATCTCTGCAGCAGGATAACCTTCGGCATGGATATAGGATATTTCTTTAAGCTTGAGTGCCCCCTCAAGAGCAACTGGATACAAATAGCCTCTGCCCAGATAAAGGAAATTATGGGCATCTTTATAGAGTTCTGCCAATTGTCTTATATAATCGTTTTGCTCCAGTACCTTTGCAATTTTTTCCGGTATGCCATGCAATTCCTCCACCATTTTTTTGAACTGTTGGTAAGACAGCGTCTCTCGCTCCTGTCCGAGCATAAGGGAAAGCATTGTGAGTACTGTAACCTGGGCTGTAAAAGCCTTGGTGGAGGCAACACCAATCTCTGGGCCAGCATGAGTATATACACCGGCATGGGTCTCGCGAGCAATAGAAGATCCCACGACGTTGCATATTCCAAGCACCGTGGCACCATGTTCTTTGGCCAGATCCACAGCCGCCAGTGTATCAGCGGTTTCTCCACTCTGACTTATGGCAATAACAACATCATCCTTATATATAATTGGATTTCTGTAGCGGAATTCCGATCCATATTCTACTTCCACGGGGATGCGGGCAATATTTTCAAGAAGATATTCTCCTACCAGTCCTGCATGCCACGAAGTACCACAGCCCACAATAACAAAACGGCGGGCTTTCATTATCTTATCCTTAACGTCCATCAATCCTCCCAGACGTATCATAGAATAATCCGAGGAAATACGTCCACGCATAGTATCTTTAATAGCATCGGGCTGTTCAAAAATTTCCTTTAGCATAAAATGGTCATATCCGTTCTTTTCAATAGCTGATACGTTGAAATCTATCCTATGGATAACCGGCTGCAATTCCTCATTTTTAAGCGTTTTAAGTATCAAAGAATCTTTTTTCAATATGGCAATATTGTCATTATCCAGATATACCACTCTATTGGTATGCTCTACTATAGGTGTGGCATCAGATGCCAGGAAATACTCATTTTTTCCCAGACCAATGACAAGTGGACTACTTTTGCGGGCAGCAATAAGTTTATCCGGCTCATTGGTAGAAAGAACCACAATGGCATAAGCTCCAATAACTTCCGAGAGAGCCAGACGTACAGCCATTTCCGCATCAGTCTCACCCTCAAGGTACATATACTCTATAAGATTAACCAGGACTTCGGTATCGGTCTCAGACTTAAATTCATATCCTTTTTTCTGGAGAAAATGTTTTAGCTGCTTATAATTTTCAATTATTCCGTTATGAATTATAACGAACAATCCATTTTGCGAGACATGAGGATGAGCATTAGTATCATTAGGCTCACCATGCGTTGCCCATCTGGTATGCCCTATTCCCAGATTACCTTTTATATTAAGATGAGCCGTTTCTTGCTCCAGATCAGCTACTTTTCCTTTTTTCTTGAATACTTTAATCTCCTGACCGTCATAGATGGCTATACCTGCAGAATCATATCCCCGATATTCCAGACGTTTAAGTCCGTTAATAAGAATGGGATATGCAGGCTTTTCTCCTATATATCCAACAATTCCACACATAAATATTTATTTAGTATTTGGACAAAGTAATAACGAGTTTAGCTGGTATAGAATTTTTGTGTGTAGTAAGTACTGCACGCGAAAGCTGTAAATCAGAATTATAATCCACCAGATAATAATGAACCGAAGAGGTAGAAGAGCTATCAGCATTTATCAACCCCTGCACAATACGAGTGACATTAATCTTATAAGTATTTACGAAAAGTGGCGCTCCGAAATATTCCCCGGTTTTAGGATTAACATAATCCTGGATTAATATAGGGGATGCAGTAGAATCGTCAGAATCAAATCCTACCAGGTAAATAGTTTCCGGGGCAGGATAAGAGGTCTCGTAAGTCAAATCAGGGGGAGCCAGACGCAATACCAATTCTGCTTTATAAACCACTTGATTTTTAAGCTCATGCAAATAAGGAAAATCTAATCTTATTCTAGTACCTCCGGTCTGCAAAAAAGCAACAGAGTCTATGGAAGGATTAAATATATCCGTACCAGTATAATCATGCTGGAACAAAGAAAAATGCACGTTTTGTAACTGACTGATAGTCAAGGAATAAGACATGGCGGTATCTGGCAAAGTATCGGGATGATAATAAATTATCACTCTTGAACGCAAAAGATTTTCAAAATTTCTTGCATTAAAGTCCACTTTAAAAGTAAATCTGTATATAGCAGCGTCATAAAACTGATCTCCCGGGGTAACCAAAATTCCATGGAAGCGTGCCGTAAAAGGAATATTCTCACTAAAGAAATAATAATCCACACTATCTACCATCCTCTGCCAGAAATCTGTATTAAGATAAACCTTCATTACCGAGTCATTACTATTCTGATAAAGCGAAAAACTACCCTGACCAAGCAGATTATAATTTGTATATTTTCCGATGGAATCGTCAGCATAATGCTTATCAAAATAGCTTAAAGAATCTGATACTTCATAAACATAAACCGGAACTGGATTGTATGGTTTTCCGTATGGTGTGAACTCCGGATCTACTTTCATATAAAGAATAACCGAATCCACTGTACAGCTGTCATTAAAATCCGGATAGCCAAATTGCTGTAGCTGAGCGACAAATGAAGCTTTGGTATAACCGAAAATTGGATCCAGGTAAGATCCAAAAAATACTTTACCCTGCCCTTTACTTTCCACATGAGTAAAGCGCTCAGTAGAGAGGTTAACAGTAAAAGTATCAACTAACTTGACGTTCACCAGATCTTCCTGGGGCAATAAATCCAGGGCAAAATTCTGATTTTTCTCACAGGAAAAAAGAAAAACTAAACCAGCAAAAAAAACTACAAGAGCAAATAATCTCCTCATATTCAGCATTTTTCAATCGTAAAAATTTATAATATAGCAAAAACTCAATAGGTTTATGCATTCTGCGAAGCTAAAACTTTATCATAAAAATCAGAATATTCTTGAGGAATTTTTTCTTCTGGCACATAATTAAGCACTAATTTACCCTGAGACTCAGCATATTTCAAAAATTCTTCTGGTACTTCTTCTTCAGCAATTATGACACCATCACTGTAATCAATAGCCTGCTTGACTAAATCTCCAACAGTTGGCTCACCTTTAAGATGCGGCATATCTTTTTTCTGGATAACGTCAAAAACTGCTTTTTTAGCAAAATTCTTGTCAAACTTCACATCAAAATCCATATTATAAATGGAATAAATCACTTTAGTAGCTTTGAACAAAGGATCTTCCTGAAAAGCTTTTTTAATATAAAGTGGTGCCAGAGCACCAATAATACCATGTACATGCATCAAATCCGGGCTCCAACGCAGCTTCTTAACTGTCTCCAATACTCCCCTGGAATAAAAAATAATCCGCTCATCATTATCTTCAAAGAAATTACCGTCATCATCATACAACATTGCTTTTCTATGGAAAAATTCCTCATTATCAATAAAATATATTTGCATTCGAGCCGATGGTATGGAAGCAACTTTAATCACCAGGGAATGGTCAGTATCATTAACTATTATATTCATCCCTGAAAGTCGGATGACCTCATGAAGCTGATGACGTCGTTCCTTAATAATTCCGTACCGGGGCATGAAAACCCTTATCTCACGTTTTTTTTCTTGAATTTTCTGAGGCAGGGTTCTACCTATCCTGGACATAAAAGTCTCCGGCACGTATGGCATTATCTCCTGCATTACAAACAGAACCTTCTTTTTACTCATAACAACTGAAAATTTTAAGAGTTCATTAAGCAAAGTTAATATTTTTTTTCCAATTAACTTAATTATTAACATTTTTTGCCAAAGCCGCTGGCGAGGAAAAGATTTTTTTTCACCCGAAAAAGTCATAAATTTGAGGTGAAAAAGATATAAAACAGGAAAAATGAAAAAGCTGGTATTAATACTTATTACTCTGATTATAGGTTTTCATAACTTTGCACAGACAAGTGATTCTGTCAGTACAGACAGTACTACTACCGATACAACTGTGCAAATACCCTCTCCGACAAATATTACTCCCTCACCTATACAAAGAGAAGGCTTTATCCTTACTATAAGCAAAATGATTTTCTGGAATAAATACCTCTCTAACTTCCGTATAGGTGTTACAGACCTCAAGCTCAAATATGCCCTGGAAAAATATATGGATAACAAAACTATACACGGACTGCCAGTAGAAGTAGTACTCATTAATGACCAAACTGCCCCAAGTGTTAATCTGATTTATATTCCACAAGGGGGCAACAAAAAAATTGACGCAATTCTCCAGAACTATTCTGGCACTAACACTGTGTTTGTTTCGGAAAATTTTGAAGACCGAAAAAAAGTGGATATTACTCTGTTAAAGATTAATAACACTCACAAAATCTGGATTAATACCCCGGTCATAAACCAGAAAAACGTTTATATCTTACCTCAGTTGAAGGCATATAGCATTTTCTGATATGGAAAATAAAATTCCAAAATACCTTCAGGACCTAATAGCACAAAAAGAAGGACTGCACCTGGATTTTAAATTTGAAGTTTCGGATTACAAAAAAATTGCCAGAAGTCTGGTAGCTTTTGCCAATACCGATGGTGGCAAATTACTCATAGGCGTTAAGGACAATGGCAAAATATCCGGAGTGCGCACCGATGAAGAATTATATATGATACAGGGCGCATCAAAATTATACTGCCGTCCTCAGGTGGATTTTTATTTTTCGCAGTGGCAGGTTGGGAAAAAATATGTACTGGAAGTCACTATTCCCAAAAGCAATAAGCGTCCACATTATGCCATGGACGAAAAAGGCAGATGGAAAGCATACGTAAGAGTGGCAGACAAAAACTTTGTGGCCAACCGTGTTCTGATAAGAGTATGGCAAAACCAGACAAATACCGAGAGACGCCCTATAAGCATAAAATTCAAACGTAAAGAAGAATTCCTGCTCAAATTTCTCTCCTTGCATGAGTACATCACCTTCAAAAAATTTTATGAGCTGGCAGGCATATCTCCCAAGACAGCGGAAGACGTTCTGGTAGATTTAATAACTATAAAAGTTTTGGATATAAGCTTCAATGACCAGGGAATAGCCAGATATAAACTTAGCAAAGAGTACAATCCATCTATGAAACTCAACGAATTTTAGGTGGAAGCCCCAGACGTAACTTTAACCTCTTTATACTCTCATCCCACAGGCGTATTAAATCGTCTCTATCGTCCTCACTGTCGTCTGCAAAATCTATTACCTTTAGCTCTGTATCCTTGCTTAACTCATCAAAATTCAACTTCAGTTCAGTATATTTTGACTCCTGTTCGTCCAACCAGTCAAACTTGACATAATAATCATTGCGGTTGACAATAACCTTAGCTTCCATGGTATAATCGCCCCACTTAAAAGAATAAATATTGCCGTTGACATCCACATCTTCGGCAAACCAGGCGGACAATCCGTAGGGTGTACTAATTTGTTCAAACAAAATATTAGGGCTTGTATGAAACAAATATTCCAGAACAATTTTTTGCATAAATCTCAATTTTCTTGTATAATTTTGTAGGTTTTAAATTAATATTTTTAACTTAGTTTACAAATATTTTCATAAAAATAAAAACACAATGAAAAAAATATTTTCCATCCTACTGATAATCAGCTTTATTATGGCTTGCAATAACCACGAAGAAAATGTAAAAATCCGTGGATTTGTAGACACCGTAGGATTTGCACACAAGGCTTATCAGGTTGATTCCGTTTTAAGTAGAATTGACCAACTCTTCGGACAAAAAATAGCCCAAATCAGGGACAGCCTTGGTATTACAGACACCACAACCTGGAAGGTGGCAATTTCTCCGCACGATGACCATGCCTATGCCTCATATCTATATCCTCTTTTGTTACAGAACATTAAAGCAAAAAAATTAATTATCTTCGGTGTAGCCCATAAAGCATGGAAGCTTGGACTTAGAGATTCTCTGGTATTTGGAACATTTGATTATTGGAAAGGGGCTCTGGGTAAAATAAAAATATCTCCATTGCGTCAGGAAATAATTAACAATCTGCCCAAAGACGATTACATCATCAACGATACTATGATGGCTATAGAACATTCCATAGAGGCATTTTTGCCTTTCCTTCAGAAATTTGTCGGCAAAGACATAGAAATAATACCTATCCTGGTGCCATATATGTCATTTGAACGAATGAATGAAATTGCCCCTCATCTGGCTGCTGCTATAGAAAAAGTAATGAAAGAACATCATTTAAAATGGGGAAAAGACATTGCTATTATCATCAGCACGGATGCTGTGCACTATGGCGACCAGGATTGGGGCGGAAAAAACTTTGCCTATTATGGTGCCGATTCGGCCGGTTATAAAAAAGCAGTAGAACACGAACACGAAATAATTTCAACAATTACCGGCACTCTCACACCGGAAAAAATTAAACAGTTCACTCATTACACTGTGCAGGACACCAATTACATGGAATACAAATGGACATGGTGCGGACGTTATAGCGTACCAATGGGATTGCTCACGGCTTATTATCTGGCCAAAGACCTTAACCAAACTCTCCATGGCACATTGCTGGAATATGCTACAAGTATTGACCACCCTACACTGAAAGTCAAAGACATAGGAATGGGTACAACAGCCCCTGCAAATATTCATCACTGGGTAGGTTATGCTGCTATAGGTTATAAATAACACGGACTATGGATTTTTTTGAAAAAGAATTCACATTTGACAGGGTCGTCAGGATATTGATTACAATAGGATTTTTCATTGGCCTGCTCTGGATAATTGATTACTTGAGTGATGTTTTGCTGCCATTTTTTGTAGCTCTGATCCTGGCCTATATGCTTAACCCTTTTGTTAACTGGATACAACGCTTTGTAAAGGCCCGCATAGTAGCTGTTCTGTTAGCTATTACCATTGTCCTGGCCGCTACAGTAGGCATTTTTATGATAGTAATTCCCATGATGGGCAGGGAAGTTCAAACTATGGGCGAAATGCTAAATAAACTTATAAATCAGCCAGATACCCAGAAAGAATTAATAAAATACCTGCCCGGCAAATTATCCAAGGATGTTGCCCTCTTCCTTGAAAATAAAGACTGGCAGCAGCTGTTCAATTCAAAAGAAGTAAACCGCTATCTAAAAGAACTATGGCTGAAAATTGCCCCTCACCTGGGACAAATATTTTCCAGCACTTTAAGCGTAATTATCGGCATTGTGGGCTTCTTCATAGTGTTGTTATACCTGGTCTTTTTGTTAAAAGATTACAACCGCGTCCTGGAAGAATGGAAAAATCTTATACCGCAGAAATACCGCAGGGGGGTAATTGAATTTTTCAGGAACTTTGAAAAAGCCATGAATACTTATTTCAGGGCCCAGGCTGCTATCGCCTCACTGGTAGGAATATTATTTGCCATAGGATTTACCATCATCGGCCTGCCAATGGGCATAATCCTCGGACTATTTATAGGGCTATTAAACATGGTACCATACCTGCAAAATATTGCACTCATTCCGGCTTTTTTCCTTGCTCTGATAAAATCTCTGGAAACAGGACAAAATTTCTGGATTGTATTGGCTATGACATTATCTGTTTTTGCAATTGTCCAGCTCATCCAGGACTCCATCCTTACGCCGAAGATTATGGGCGATGCCACTGGCCTGAGTCCGGTCATTATTCTTCTATCCCTCTCGGTATGGGGGAAAATTATGGGGCTGATGGGTTTGCTTCTGGCTATACCTCTAACTAATCTCTTCCTGACATATTACAACACATTTATCTCAAAAGCCAATAAATTTGAAATAGGTTCCAAGCTACCCGGAAGAATAGAAATTAAACAAAAAACAGCAAAAAGAATCATCCCCGTATGAAAAACCTGATAATCATCGGAGGGCCTACTGCTGTAGGCAAAACCGACCTGGCCGTATGGCTGGCAAAAAAACTGGACACAGAGATTATTTCGGCAGACTCCAGACAGATTTATAAGGAAATGTTCATTGGCACGGCAAGGCCTACGCAGGAAGAAATGCAAGGAATACCCCACCATTTCATAGGTGTCAAATCTGTCACACAATACTACAACGCCAGTATGTATGAGCAGGAAGTAATGCAAGTGATTGAAAAACTTTTCCGTAAATATGACAGTCTCATTGTGGTAGGTGGATCAGGATTGTATATAGAGGCAATCATAAGAGGCATAGACGACATCCCTACCGTGCTGCCAGAAATCCGCAATAAACTTGCCCAGTGGTATGCCCGGGAAGGCCTGGAAAAATTAAGAGATCTTGTCAAGCGTCTGGACAAAGCATACTACAACCGGGCGGATATCAATAATCCTATGCGGCTGCTAAAAGCGCTGGAAGTATCCATACAAACCGCAAGACCTTATAGCTCCTTCCTTCAAGGACAAAATAAAAAAAGACCTTTTAATATAATCCTCATTGGGCTGGACAGGCCACGGGCAGAACTCTATGACCGCATAAACCGCAGAGTGGAAAAAATGGTGGAACAAGGACTTATAAAAGAAGCTGAAAAACTTATCCCCTACAAAAATTACACTGCACTCAAAACCGTAGGATACCGGGAAATTTTTGACTATCTTGACGGGAAACTCTCTCTGTCACAAGCTATTGACCTCATTCAACGCAACACCCGGAAATATGCCCGCAGGCAGCTCTCTTGGTTCCGCAGATATAAAGATATCCACTGGTTTAACCCTGACGAAAAAGACAAAATTTGGCAATTTATTATTGAAAAAATTTCTTAAATTTGGATAACACAAAAACATGGCAAAATGAACAAAAAAGTATTATATTCCATCATTGGCATAGGAGTTTTTCTCTTAATGGTCTTTGGCATCTATTGTGCAAGCACCTTACAGGAAAAGAAAATCCGGCAGCTTGAAAAACAAGTTGTTTACCTGAAGGACGAATTTGTCCCTATAAGATTCAAAATCCTTAACAGAGACAATGATTCTATTCTTGTTAGCATAAAATTCTACGATATGGACCGCCATGTGGTCTATTATTATGACGACCAAGGGAATAAGGCAGAATTCGTACGGATAAAATTACCAGGACAGGAATTATCCTTTGATTTCATCGTGGTACCTGTACGCAACCGCTTTCTGGCATTTCCATATAAGGTCTTCACGGATGCTATAGCCCCAAAAGACGGTGTTATTCTTTTCCCATATTATGACAGGCAGGATTTTCCACAGATATATTTCTCACAGGAAAACTCCCCAGCTTTCAACGCAGGTATAAAAGCATTGTTTAATAAAATAAAAAAAGGTGATATTCAGGACATAAAAGGAATTTTCGGAAGTATGGTGCAGGACGTAAAAGGCATACAGCAATTCCAGACCGGTCAAATCTATAAAATTATAGTTCATCCTGCCAAAGGAGGTATTGAAATAGTAAAAGAATAAGAAATTCAATGCCTGACGGTATAAAAAACATACTTATCACTGGCGGCAGTGGTCTCATTGGCCGCCATTTGTCTGCCTTACTATCTACTCATGGATATAATATAAGGATACTTTCCACTAATCCGCAAAAAATAAAAAAATATCCTGCCTTTAAGTGGAACATTGAAAAAAAATATATTGACCCATTAGCCCTGGAAGATATTGATGTTATTATACACCTGGCTGGCGCTAATATATCCGAAGCACGATGGACCAAGAAAAGAAAACAGCAGATTATCATCAGCCGGGTCAATGCCAGCGAACTATTATATGAATATGTGCACAAATACCATATTCCTATAAAACAATTCATAAGCGCTTCGGCAATAGGTTATTATGGCACTTACACCTCGGAAAAAATCTTTACAGAAAACGACCCGCCCGGTCATGATTTTTTAGCTAACGTCGGTGCTCTTTGGGAAGACGCTGCATGGGAATTTAATAACTTAAATGCCAATGTAGCTATTGTACGGACTGGTGTTGTACTGGCCTGGGATGGAGGCATAATCAAACGGCTATATCCGCTGGCACGTCTCGGACTGCTCTCTCCTCTGGGCAGCGGAAAACAATATTTTCCATGGATACACATCAATGACCTATGTAATATCTATCTATGGATACTTGAAAACCAAATAAATGATGTATTCAACGGAGTGGCCCCGCAATTCATTACATTCAAGGATTTTGTAAAAACATTTATGAAAATATTAAACAAAAAAATAATCATGCCTTCCGTGCCTTCATTCATTTTAAAAATAGTTCTGGGCGAGATGAGCTCTATTCTCTTGCATGGTAGCCGTGTATCTGCAGAAAAACTATTAAAAGCCGGGTTCAAATTTTCCTTTCCTGCTATTGACCAGGCACTTATAGACATACTAAACCAACACCCAGAGGAAGCCTGACTTTATTATTCCCTCCACCTCAAACATAAATCTTAAAAAATTTAAACTAATAAGGGTAAATTTTACCCCTGGTGTATTATAGATGAACAAACAAAAAAACTTTCTGCTATGAAAACAATGAAATTTGCTCTGGGTGCTCTTTTGAGTCTCCTGCTCGTCTTTACTGCTTGTAAAAAAGAAAACTTGCAGGACAACGGTAATATCTTACCGGCCAAATTTAAAGTAGATGTTCCGGCTACTATCAGCTCGGATGCCAATGCCAAATTGGCTCTCAACGAAGATGACGACACTATTATGGGGCCAAGTGTTTATCGCCACCTCAGATTATTCATCCATGTAGGTGACCACGCTGGCGATCTGGTTCAGGACATCATCAACACCATCCGTAAATATGACTTGAGCCGCGAAATGAGCTTCTCGTTCACTTCCGACGAAGATAACCGTGTGAAAAACGTTACTATCGTTGCCAACCAGCAATTTGAGAATAAAACATGGGAATACAAAATGACCGTGACAGACGCTGAAAACGAACAGAACGACGACGGCGGACTGGCCATGGAAATTTACTGGAATACCAATCCCGTTGAGGGTATTGCTATTATCAAGTTCTCCAACTGGAATGTCAACTCTGCTGATGAATTTCCAAACACTATGTACCGCGTAGAATATAGCGAAAATCCGGATAATACAATGGGCTATGATGAAATTATGCGTGTTCAGATATCTGACTTACCACTGGATAGCACCGACCGTTTCACCATGGATAATCTGATGATGTTTGTAGGACGCAAGGGCGATCGCGTAGATGTTTACGGAAATTCTGATCATCCTTACGCATGGCTTCTCATACCGGATAATCCTGGACTGGATTGGGCATTTGTAGCTTCTGCTTACGACAGCAAAAACATTGGTGTTGCCGAAGTAGGTCTGCCACCTAACACTCTCAACACTACTCAGCGCAGCGTAATCCTCGGACAGTATGCTCTGAAAAACGTTCTCTACAACCAGATCAGAGAATGGGCATATCGCCGTTTCCACTTCTATCCAGATTCCGCATCTCTGTCACAATACTTGAAGAATGCCGATGCTCCTGGTATGTTTGATGCCAACGGATTTGTTCAGGGTGGTGGTACTCCTCCAAGCGATGATTACAACGCATTGATAGATGCTATACAGGACCTCACTCCTTACAATCCTTACGATGTAGCTACTCTGCACGTAACTTTCGGTGCACAGGCCAGCAAATAAATAATGTTTACAGACAAAAAAACAGGGCGTCTAAAATGGCGCCCTGTTTTTTTTAACGCGGTAATTCCATGACTTTCAAATCCCTAATATCTCCACTGTCAAGAATAAATTTCACAGCAGTACGCACCTTATGAAATCCACTTTTTCCGGCAGCACCCGGATTGATAAATAAGAAGTTATTACGCTTATCATATTCCACACGCAAAATGTGGGAATGGCCGCATACCACAATATCCGGCTTTATCTGCGTAATCAACGGCCTGAGTGAAGTATCATAACGTCCCGGACGTCCGCAAATGTGTTTAATCAAAACTTTTTTCCCCTCCAGTTCAAAGTCATTAACCTCGGGCACGCGTGTGCGCACGTCCCAGTCATCTATGTTTCCGTAAACAGCCCTCACAACAGGTACAAGTGAAGCCAGATCCGTCAATATATCGGCATTGCCAATATCTCCGGCATGCCACACTTCATCACAATCGGAAAAAAATTCAAGGAACTTAGCATCCAGAAAACCATGTGTATCAGAGATAACACCTATTTTTTTCATTCCCCGGTGGATTTTGATTTTACCTCAGATAGTATTTTTCCGTCAAACAGCAGTGTTTCAATCATATCTCCGCTTTTCAGTTCAGCAGCGGAAGTAAGAGCTTTTCCGTTATGCAGGGTTATGGAGTAGCCTTTTTTCAAAACATTTTTCGGGTCATTCTGCCGGATAATAATAGCCATTTTCTCCAGACTATTACGCTGTTTTTCAAAAATAGCAGAAATTCCTTCCTCCAGCTTTGCTTTCGCCTCCTCCAGGTATTGATGCCTGTCAGCCAAAGCTTTCTGCACCGAAACAACCAACCTCTCCCACTTTTGTTCCAAATTCCTGCGATGCGCTGCAGGTATGGACGGAGCGCTGCGGATACGTGAATAAACACTTTGCAAGCTATAACGGTGCTGCCACAAAAAATTACGTACCCCCTCACGGAAAGAGTTATTCAGGTTAGTAAGTTCCAACTTTTTGTTAGCCATAAACATCTGCGAAGCCCGTATGATACGGTTTCTCATATCAAACACCTCTGCTGCAAAATCCGCAGCGCGCGATACAATAAAATCTGCCACAGCAGTAGGGGTTTTCAGGCTCATATGAGCTACCATATCCACCACAGATTCGTCCCTGGTATGACCAATACCTGTGATAACAGGGATAGGAAATTGCGCAACATTGGCAGCTAAGTCATAAGAGTCAAAAGCGCTTAAATCTGTGCGGCTGCCACCACCACGGATAATTACCACTACATCAAAAGCTTCTATACGGGAATATATCCTATCCAGTGCCGCAATAATGGAAGCCTCCGCATTTTCCCCCTGCACATAAGCAGTAAAGAGCTCGTGATAAAAAGCAAAACCATAGGAATTTTTCTCCAGATGATTAACAAAATCCTCATATCCAGCTGCCTGTGCCGAAGAAATAACAGCTATTCGCTGGATAACAAGAGGTAAATCCAGTTCTTTGTTCATCTCAAAAATACCCTCCTCCTTGAGTTGGCGTATGACCTCCATCTTACGGCGATGCATATCTCCGAGGGTATATTCCGGGTCTATGTCAATGATATTAAACGACAGACCGTAAACATTGTGATAATTCACATATCCTCTGACCAGTATTTTTATACCTGCACGGAATTCCTGATCCGTAAAAAGTTCAAATTTCTGTATCACAGCCGATCTATTAGAGGACCACACAGTAGCTCTCATCTGGGCAATAACACGGTCGGTGTCTGCATCTTTCTCCACCAGTTCCATATAAACATGGCCTCTGCGTGAATCAAAGCTCACTCTGTTAACCTCAGCCATTACCCACAGTGGATCCTCAAACGTTGCCGAGATAGTATGACGCACCAGCTCGGTTAGGGTATATAAACTATATTCCTCTCTTTCAGGCATAAACAAACAAAGGTTTTTATTATTCACAAAGTTAAACCAATAATGGCTTTTTAGGAAATTTGATTTTGGCCTTTTGCAAGAGTTATTTTTTAACTTATTTTTGAATGCTAAGATATTTAAGGAAATGAAATGAAAGTTGTAAGACTACAAAACCTCAAGCCATACAATACTTTTGGCATAAAAGCCATTGCCCGCGAAATGTTTTTTGTTGACAGGGAAACCGAACTCCCTTTGCTTTCGTCAGTATTCCGCACAAAAGAACCGCTCATCATTGGTAGCGGCAGTAATATACTATTTGTCAGAAATCCTCTACAACCAGTTATAAAACTTAATTTCAAAGGAATAGAAATATTAAACCGCACAGAGGAATTTATTGAAGTATCTGTAAAAGCCGGAACTGTATGGGACGATTTCGTCCGCTGGACAGTGGAAAATAACATTTTCGGCGTGGTTAACCTCTCATACATTCCAGGCACTGTGGGTGCTGCACCTGTGCAAAACATAGGGGCATACGGCACCGAAGTTGCCGAATTCATTACAAAAGTTCATTTTTTCCATATACAGGAACAAAAATTTATAACTCTGGACAAAGAACAATGTCAATTTGGCTATCGCACAAGTATTTTCAAAACCGAACTGAAAAATAAAGCTATTATCACACGTGTGGACTTCCGTCTGCCGCTGAAGCCATATTATAACCTCAATTACAAAGATTTGGAACATCTGAAAAATGCTAAAAATCTATCTTTACTCACCCTGCGCCTTAGTATTGGGAAAATACGTATGCACAAACTTCCTGACCCTTCAATTATTGGCAATGCAGGCAGTTTTTTCAAAAATCCCATCATCACCAAGGAACAGTTTAATAGCTTAAAACAAAAATATCCGGACATACCGTCTTATCCTATGGACGGAAATAAGATAAAAATTCCGGCGGGCTGGCTTATTGACCGCCTGGGTCTGAAAGGTTACCGCTCTGGTGATGCTGGCGTATATCCCAATAATGCCCTTGTGCTGGTGAATTACGGAAACGCCACTGGTAAAGATATTTTCAATCTGGCACAATTCATCCAGGATAAAGTAATGGAACATTATAACATCTGGCTATTGCCGGAAGTTAACATAATAATGTAAAAAATTCTGACATGGAACGCGTAGCAATAGGTATAGACATCGGCGGCACCAATATAGAGATAGGTGTTGTGGACCAAAAAGGCAATCTGCTTTTCAGTTTCAGATGGAAAACATGGGATTTTCCACAAGTAGAAAGTTTTGTGGAACGCCTGGCGCAAAGCATAAAACAAATACAGGAAGAAGACAAATTCCGCATTATAGGCATAGGCATAGGTGCCCCTACTGCCAACTATTACTCCGGACAAATAGAATACGCGCCTAATATGCCATGGCAGGGAATTGTTCCACTACAGCGCATGGTCTATCAAGCCACTGGCATACCGACCAAGCTCACTAATGATGCCAATGCTGTGGCCCATGGCGAACTAATTTTCGGCGGCGGACGCCAGATGAATCATTTTGCCGTCATTACCCTTGGCACTGGTCTGGGCAGCGGAATTGTCGTGGACCGTCACGTATTATACGGACAACACGGACTGGCCGGTGAATTCGGCCACACACAGGTTGACCCTGACGGACGCCTCTGCTCATGCGGACGCCACGGATGTCTGGAAACTTATGTCTCTATCCGTGGAATTACCACAACTTACAAAGAACTTGGCGGAAAAGAGGACCTCAATCCACGGGACATTTTCCTGCGCGCACAGCAAGGAGACGCCCTGTGCATAGAAACTTACAAATACACTGCACAAATCCTTGGCAATAAGCTGGCAGACCTTGTCCATTTATTTGACCCGGAAGCCATTTTCCTTTACGGTGGTGTAGCCAATGCTCATCCGCTTATTATACCGTTTGCCCGTGAAGAAATGGAACGTAACCTGTTAAAAGCTTTCCGCGGAAAAATAAAAATCCTTCCTTCGCAGCTGCTGGACAAGAAAGGCGCTGTGCTGGGTGCGGCAGCACTGATATGGGAAGATGAAAAGAGATAAAACAGATCCGCCTTTCTGATGGCGGATCTGTAGTTTTCTACTTACTGTCAGGGAAAGGTTCAAAAGCAATAGCCAAATCTCCAACCTCACGCGGATTATAAGGCGTTAGCAAGTCCAGAGCTTCAACAAACGGCTCATACATAGCGCCGGGCATAAAACTTGATGCAATAAATCCGCCCTGTCCGAAGTAGGCCGGTGCCTTGGCAGCAGATATATACGAATCAATGGTCAATGTATCCAGATGGGCACCATCATTATTGGCAGCATACCAGCGGTCAATCTCATCAAAAAGCACGTTATAAAGCGAATAATCAAATAAAAGCACCTGTCTCTGGTCACTATCCAGAGTATCCGGCGGCATACCAACCTGAGCTACAGCAATATCCTCGGCATTTGAAGCACTGGCCACAAAAGCACAGGCATAACCCTTTTTATCAGGCAACAACAGCCATAGATTTGGATGTAAAGAAGTGGCATAAACATCTACGCGTCCGGATATATTGCCTACTGTCATTTTCATATTCTGGATAGCAAACTTATTGTTGTCCGACACAGGCATACCAGCAATGGAAACAGTCATCTGGGCATCATACCCGCCATAAATATTTTCGCTGTAATCTATTCTTACCATAGCATCTCCCCATATCAAACGGGCATCGGTATTCACAAGTGAAGGCTTCAATACAGCCACTCCCGAGGTAGGATTTAAATTCCAGAACAATTGCATAGCTATGGCATCACCACCAGCCTGATCTGCCTGGGCATCCGTTATAGTAAGACCATATTTCCACTCCACGCCCTGATAATACACATTAGACTTCACAACCACATTCTTAACGTGTCCATCGTCTCCTGTGAAAGACAGTGTCATATCCGGGGTGATTTCATATTTACGCAGAATATCCATAACTCCATTTGCCACATCCGCAGCAGCCTCGCCAGTATGGATAAAATAACGCATATAGTTATAAATCAAAGCCCCATCCAGAATAACAGAATCGCCTGCAAGCTTTTGTGTGGGCACTTTATCCGTGGAAATAGCATCAGGCACAGTAACTTTAAAACGGTAGGGCAAAATATTTTGTTTTAAGTCCCAGTCCTTGGGTTTACAAGCACCAAGTAGCAGCAAAAAAGCTAAAAACAAATAAATAATCCTGCTCCTCATTTTTCTTTTTTTTAATTTTTTTAAAAATAAATCTTTTATACCTAAAAATAAAGAAGAATTAAACATAAAAACCACAACAGATTAATTAGCAGACAAATACACAACAATTTCAACAATTGTCCGAAAATTCATATTTTTACTAATCAATATAAATTGTAATGCCCATGCCTATAATAAAAACAATCAGGGATAAAAGCCCTAAAATACAGCCTTCATGCTTTATTGCGGAAAACGCTGTCATTATAGGTGATGTAGAAATTGATGACAATAGTAGCGTGTGGTACAATGTTGTAATAAGAGGCGATGTTAATTTTATCCGCATAGGCAAAAATACTAATATTCAAGACAATACTACCATACACGCCACTTATGAAAAATATCCTACAATTATAGGTAATTACGTCACAGTGGGCCATAATGCAATTATCCATGCTTGCACCATAGAAGACAAAGTCCTGATAGGTATGGGTGCAATAATTATGGACAATGCCACAATTGGGACAGGATCAATCATTGCTGCCGGATGTGTTATCACTCCAGGCACAATAGTTGAACCTTACAGTCTATATGCCGGCGTTCCTGGCAAGAAAATAAAAAGCCTCAATCCCGAACAAGCAGAAAGCGAGATACTCCGTTATGCAAATAACTATCTGATGTATTCACAATGGTATAAAGAATAAAAAAACAAGGACTTATGTTTGAAGAATATTTCCCATCACAATTACTGGCCAATGCTGTCAAAGAATTTTCCAAGCTTCCGGGTATAGGCGAGAAAACTGCCCTGCGTCTGGTCTTACATTTATTAAAACAGGATGAGGAACAGGTAAAGCAATTTGCCAATGCCATTGTGGAACTGAAAGAAAAATCATACAGATGTAAAATCTGTCATAATATTTCCGACACCGAAGTATGCGAGATTTGTTCCAATCCACACCGCGACCATAGCACTATCTGCGTAGTGGAAGATATACACGACTTGCTGGCTATTGAACGCACGCATCAATACAATGGAACCTATCACGTGCTGGAAGGGCTTATCTCTCCGCTGGAGGGCATACGTCCCTCGGACATTAATATAGGGTCGCTGGAACAAAGAGTAAAGAACGGACAAATAAATGAAGTAATACTTGCCCTTAATACAACCACCGAAGGCGAGGCCACCAGCCTTTACATATACAAAAAATTAAGCCAGTATAATATCAAACTCACAACAATTGCCCGGGGCGTAGCTTTCGGGGACGAACTGCAATACACCGACGAAATAACTCTGGGGCGTTCTATACTGGAACGCCAGCCTTTTAAAAAATAAAACACAATGAAATGAAGAAAATCCTCATAATCATAATACTCCTGGCATCAAGCTTTTACCTGCCTGCACAATTTTACCAGGGGCATCAAACAACCTTCGGAAAAAACCGAATACAATACCGTAATTTTGAATGGCGTTTTTACCGCTATCCTACTTATGACATTTATTACTACAAAGGCGGAAGGGCTCTGGCACATTTTGCAAATAAATATATTGCCCAGACTATCCGGGAATATGAGCATTTCTTTAATCAACGGCTAAGCCAGCGTCTTGTTATCATTATCTATAACAATCTTACGGATTTCAAACAAACAAATATTGGATTATCCACAGGTAATATTAATCTGGAACTGCCTGCCACAACACAGGTGCTTAACAATAAAATTTTTATCTATTATCAAGGAAACCAACAGGATTTCATTCGTCAGCTACGTTTTGCCCTGGCCAGGAAATTCATAAATGAAGTGCTTTATGGCAGCGCCTTTTCCCGGCGCTATACCTCCTCTAATATTATGAACCTGCCTCTGTGGTTTACCGATGGGCTGGCTTCGTATGTAGCCGACCCATACAACTTACAGGTGGACAACTATTTACGGGATTTTTTCCTCCACAAAAAAAAGATAAAATTCAATTCCATTACCCGTGACCAGGCTCAATACCTCGGCCATAGTATATGGGCTTTTGTGGCACAACAATATGGAAAAGATGTTATCCCAAACATTCTCTATTTTTCCAGGATTTATAAAAACCTATCCAATGCTTTTTACTTTGTAATAGGTGTAAAAATCAAAGTTTTAAACAAACTCTGGCTGGAATATTACCATAACAAATACCAGAAGGAATTAGCTAATACACAAGATTTTGACTCTGCTTTTGTGCTAAAAAAATACAAAAAGAACATTTTGTATTCCCAAATAAAATATTGCAGGGCTAATGGTCTGTATGCATACGTGCAAAACAAGCAGGGCAGATATAAAATTATCATCTATGACCCCGACAAACACAAAAAAAAGATTATTTACCGTGGGGGCCACCGCCTTGAAGAAATCACGGACTATTCTTATCCAATTATAGTATGGCGACCAGATGGCGAGGTGATCTCTTTTATAACAGAACAACAAGGTGTGGCTTTTATCAATCATTACAATCTGGAAGAAAAAAAGCTATCCCGCACCTCTATTGCCCAGGTATCCAAAATCCTGAGTATCGCTTATTCACCAAATTCCAGATACCTGGTTATCAGTGCAATGCAAGGAGATTTTGTAGATTTATTCCTGTATAATTCAGCCTCTGGCGTGATGAGAAAAATTACAAATGACCCATACGAAGATTTATTTCCGCAATTCATTGACCGTGGCCGAAAAATTATTTTTGCTTCCAACAGGGGCAACCACACTATCTTAAAAAACATCTCGTCTGTGGAACAGGCCGATTCCCTCAGCCGTAATTACGATTTATATGTTTATGACCTGCGCCATCATTCCCGCATATTACGGCGCATCACCAACACTCCTTATTCCAACGAAACACAACCCTATGGAATAGCCAGGGATAGATATCTATTCCTATCTGACTCTACCGGGATAATAAACAGATTTACAATAAACTATGATAGCATCATTGACTACGTGGACACGGCCGTGCATTACAAATATTTTAAAAAACTATTTCCCATTACCAATTTCCCTACCTCTATCCTTGACCACGATTTTGACAGCCGTAGCCGCCAGATTACAGAAACCAAACTCTGGAATATGAGAACTGTATTCTCTGCATACAAACAAAATTTAAATGCCAATGCCAAAATCGCTGCTGAACTAAAACTCACGCCGGAAAAGGCCGAACTCATTAAACAATGGCAAAAGCAGGATAAAAAAATCCGCCAGGCTTACAGGTGGAAGATAAAACAGCAGCAAGCCATTGACAGTATGCTAAAATATATGCAATCATACAAACCACAGGTCAGAGACACCTTTGTGGACATTTATAACTATACTTTTGAGATGGAACACGACTCTATGCTCCGCCTGTATTATCAATACCAGCTTGAACAGCGTAAAAAAAGACGTCAATCTAAAAAATGGGGCAAGTCGTGGATGTATCAGCCCACTTTTTACATTACCAATACATCCAGCAATTTTGACTATTCCCAGATTATCCAGACATATCAACCTTTCAACGGCGGACCATTTGTTTTCACTCCACAGTTGAACTTATTTTCAGTAGTAGAGAGCAAAGAACTATTTGAAAATTACCGTCTTATGGCAGGTTTCCGTCTGGGTGGCGACCTGCGATCCACCGAATATATTGCTTCCTTTGAAGACCTGACACGGCGGTTGGATAAACAAATCATTTACCATCGTCTCTCACTGTTTAATCAGCCCGACTTTGTCGGATATAACTACGTGATGACCAAGGATATAACACACGAACTCATATTCCGCTTTTCCTATCCTTTTTCACAGGTAGCCTCTGTCAGATCTACAGTATTAGGCCGCTACGACCGGCGCATCCAGCTACTTACGGATAATTCATCCTTCAATGCCACTCCCGAATACAGATACTATGCTGGCCAGAAACTGGAATTCATCTATGATAATACCGTAAAACTTGCACCAAATCTATATGACGGCCTCAGATTCAAAATTTTTGCCGAATCCTACCAGCAGATTAAAGGCAACCAATACTGGCTGGCAGTGGGCGGAATGGACTTCCGCTATTACAAAGAAATCTGGCGGAATATGATTTTTGCCTGGCGTCTGGCGGGTAGCTCCAACACCGGATCCGGAAAACTCATTTATTACCTCGGAGGCGTGGATTACTGGTATACTTTCACGCTCAACCCGCTACAGAACAAACCCAGTAACTTCAACCGTGATGTGCTAATTAACTACAATAACAACTACATCTTTCAGGCAGTTGCCACACCTATGCGCGGATATAAACAAAATATCCGCAACGGAACAACATTCCTGCTGATGAATACCGAAGTGCGTATGCCTATAATCCGTATGTTACTTAACCGCCCAATAAGTTCCTCTTTCTGGGCAAACCTCCAGGTTATAGGCTTTTTTGACATAGGTTCGGCCTGGTGCGGACGTTCCCCTTCGGATTCGTGCAATGCCTACAACACCTATTACGTTCATAATCCGCCAATTACAGTTATAGTTGATATGGAACGCCCGCCTTACGTGGCTGGCTATGGTTTTGGCATCAGAACAAAAATCCTTGGCTATTTCACTCGCTTTGATTTTGCCTGGGGCTATGAAGGTGGAATCATTCATCCAATGCAATTTTATTTATCCCTGGCATACGATTTTTAATTCCAGAACAATGAAAAAAGTTTCCTTGATAATATTATCATTCCTGCTATTGTGGCATATCAGTGCACAGCCCAATAGCAACTACCTCAGGCTGATGTTCTACAACTGCGAGAATTTCTTTGATACAAAGGATGACCCGGATAAGTGGGACGAACAATTCACACCCGAAGGTGTCAAACACTGGACTGAGAAAAAATACTGGACAAAAGTCAATCATATAGGACAGGTCATCCTTGCCGTGGGCGGACTGAAACCTCCGGAAATTGTTGGGCTGTGCGAGGTGGAAAACCGCGCAGTGCTGGAAGACCTGGTTAGCAAATCACCAATAAAGCCATTCAATTACCAGATTGTCCATTACGAATCGCCCGACCACCGCGGAATAGATGTTGCACTTATCTACCGTCCCGACCGCTTCCGTGTTGATACTTCCTATCCCATACCTGTTAAATTTCCCCGCGGTATGGGTAAACCGACCAGGGACATACTTTATGTCAGAGGATTTACTCCGTGGAACGATACCCTGCACATCTTTGTCAATCACTGGCCTTCGCGCTTTGGCGGACATATGGAAACAGACCCAAAACGTTTGTTCGTGGCTCGTCTGCTCCGCAGCAAAGTGGACAGTCTGCTAAACCGCAATCCGCGGGCATATATCGTCATTATGGGTGACCTCAACGACTTTCCCACGGATATTAGCCTGACACAGGGATTACATCCGCGCACTGACTTTGACACCATCATCACAAAAGACATTTATAACATTGCCTATTACTTGCAGGAAACCAAAGGCCTGTTCAGTCACCGTTTCCACGGGGAAGGCGGAATACTGGACCAGTTCATCGTCTCTGGTGCCCTGCTGGACAAAAAAGGCAATTTATACACCGACAAAGACCTGGCCGGGATTTTCTCCTCGCCTTTCCTGCTGGAAAAAGACCCGGAATATCCTGGCTACCGCACCAACCGCACATACATAGGAATGAAATACCACGGCGGATACAGTGACCACCTGCCTGCATACCTGGACATTTTTCATAAAACAAAAAAATGATTAACTTTAAAACAAAAAAAACTATGGCTACTGTTGACCAGCGTATAGAACTTGTCCGTGGAGATATTACACAAATGCAGGTGGATGCAATAGTCAATGCTGCTAATAACTCTCTGCTGGGCGGGGGTGGTGTGGATGGCGCTATCCACCGTGCTGCCGGTCCCGAACTCCTGGAATATAACAAAAAGCTCGGCGGATGTGCTACTGGCGACGCTGTTATCACTCCGGGTTTCCGTCTGCCTGCCAAATATATCATCCACACAGTAGGCCCTGTATGGCGCGGCGGAAAACATAACGAGGAACAACTCCTGGAAAGTGCTTACCGCCGTTCTCTGGAAGTAGCCGTGGAAAATGGCGTGAAAACTATTGCCTTCCCCAATATCAGCACTGGCGTTTATGGCTTTCCAAAGGACAAAGCTGCTGACATTGCTATCAAAACCGTGAGAACTTTCCTGGAAAATCATCCGGAAATTGAAAAAGTCTATTTTGTGGCTTATGACAGGAAAAATTACGACATCTACAAAGAAAAATTAGGAAAAGGATAATAAAACATTGATTCTTTTTTTTAGCTTTGTAAAACTAAACCCTTAAACTCTAAATCTTTAAAAGCTTTATGCTTAGCCTGGACGTTGAAGACCGACTTAAACGCAATACGCTTAAATGGTTTGTTTACGGTAGTATAAGTTTAATTCTGGCTATTATAATTACTTTTATTGACAAAAACGTTTCTGCAAAAGATTGGCTTCTTTACGTATTTATCATTTTACTGATTTTCACCCTGGTTGTATATCTCATAGGCATTTTTAATCTATCTATCTGGCTAAAAATCAAGAAAGTAATAGATACATATCACGAAGGTAACTACGAAAAAGCCAAAGACCTGGCTGTTAGTGCCTATAAGCTGAGCAATAACAGAGACATCAAAGAACTTATTGATTACATTGACTCGCAGATAATTGATGAAATTGTCTCCGAGCAGGAAAAATATGAAAATCCTGACACCGAAGACAACGAATTCCTCCAGGATATTAACGAACTCATTGAGGAAATAGAGACGCGCATAAAAAAACTTATGAAAATAAAGCAGGAAATTGCCCACAAACTCAATGAGGTAAAGCAACACAAATCCGAACGCGAAGATATACAGCAGCAATATTCCTCCATAGTGGAACAATACTCTGAATTACAGGAATTTACCGAGCTTAAAATTCAATCTTATCGCGACATTCTGAACAAAATCCAGAACCTCAAAAATAAATACAGTCATTTTAGTCAATTGTGGGAAGAAAAAGAAGACCTGCGTGATTTCCAGGAAAAACTTGCTTCCGAAGGATTTAAATTTGACGAAGAAGACGAGAACCTGGACGAATTTTTCAAAAACGAAACTAAATTCCTGGAATATATCAAGGAATTCCTTGCTACCAGCAATAATATTGACGACCCCGAAGAATTCCAGAAACTCCACAAAGAGCTGATGGAACAGCTGGAAAATCTGGAAAGAAAATAACAACTCTTTCAGATACTAAAACGGGCGGAAAGCTAAAAACTTCCCGCCCGTTTTTTTTTACTACTCTACCCAGCATTTTACTGATGCAGATGCACATCAAGCTGCGGATAAGGAATATTTATTCCTGCTTTGGTAAATTCCTCATAAACTTTACGGTTCATATCAAAGAACACGCCCCAGTAATTCTCTGCTTTCACCCATGCCCTAACTGTCAGATTTACAGAGCTATCAGCCAGCTCAGAGATGGCTATAAACGGCTCGGGGTCTTTTAATATCCTCTCGTCAGCATCTATCAAACCACGTAATACCTGCTCGGCTTTTGCTACGTCATCACCATAACCTATTCCAAAAGTCCAATCTACACGGCGGGTCGGCTCTACAGAATAATTAGTCAGGATAGTATTAGAAAAGGCAGAATTCGGAACAATTATAACCCTATTGTCAGGTGTATGCAATACCGTATTAAACACATTTATCTGCTTAACAACACCAGAAACTCCCTGGGCTTCAATAAAGTGCCCAACTTTGAAAGGCTTTAAAAGCAAAATCATCACTCCTGCGGCAAAATTCTGTAATGTTCCTGTCAGAGCCATACCTATTGCCAGACCAGCAGCACCCAGCAGAGCAATAAACGAGGTCATTGCTATGCCCAGCATACTCAAAACACTTATCCACAGCAGGGCTTGCAAGGTGATGTTTATCAAGCTCAACAAAAAGGATTGCAGCCCGGGGTCCATTGACTTTTTAACAAAAAGCCTGCTCAGTCCTTTGACCAGCATCTTGATAACCCACAGGCCTACAAGTAGAACCACAATGGCGCCTATCACACGAGGCCCGTATAATACAACCAATTCAACAATTTTTTTCCAGTAAACTTCCATAAGAAAAGATTTTTTCGTTTAAAAATTTAATTCCAGGCAAGAAAAACAAAATCCTAAAAAACAAAAATTCCGCTTTGATAAAAATTGCAAATTCATAATTGCCCAAAGCCTTGTCCTCACTCACTTACACAGGCAAAATAATGACAAAGAGATTTTACATCAAACCCACAAAAAAGCTGATGAATGGATTTAGCGTAAAACGCGTTCGGAATAAATTCCGTCCGGACGGACTATTTTTATCAACCCATCAGGCGGGGCAATGTATAAAATCCAGCCCTGACTGAAAAAATCAACCTCCAACACATCCGTATAACGTTGTCCCTGCACCGAAAGCGTGTCCAGCATTTTCACCCTGACCTGTCCATCCTCATTAAGCACTGATTTTGTCTGTAAATCATAATCCAGGAACAGATCATTGTTCCAATGTATCCACAGCCTGGGCGCTTCGTCCTGGCCTGTCCCTGCCCACACAGTATAACCGAAATAATACCTGTTAACAGACGAGATATATTCTGCGCTGAACATCTGCATACGGAACTGCACTCCGCACCGGTCAATATTTCCGCCTTCATAGAACGAATAACTTCCGCTTCCTGTGAAACTCTCACGGAAGCCACGGGAATCCACCATATCAAAGCTTTTTACACTGGTATCCAGAACATATTTGCGCGCAAGTGTATCCAGTAAATAATCTCCGTGCAAATCGCTCTTGCAACAGGATGTCAGATAAAGCAAGCCAAAAGCCAACACCATAGCCCTAATTGTCACATACAAAATCCTCATCATCCGACATTTTTAAGTTAACAATTCCGCAATCGCTGTTATAATATATGGTCTTAAAGTAAACCACACCGCTATCCTGGCCGTAAGGACACAAAAAATCCCCATAAATCACTCTGCTGAACGTCCGTCCATTAAATAACACGCTATCAAGCAGGTAGGTTCCATCTTTTTCCACAAAACCGCTTGAATCGCAGAAAAAACTTATTTCGTATTGGTCATTTAGCCTGATATACAACACATTAAAGCTATCCACACGAAATCCTCTGGGCAGCAGCACCATATCCACTTCCAGTTGCGGATAAGCGCAGCGCATAATCACCGAATCATACTCATAACGCACATAAGGCACTGTCCGCTGGGACGCCATTCCGCATACAAACTGCGACACCTCGTCCCAGCCCCTGCGGCGTTCAACTGCAAAAATCAACGTCCTGCCATCGGTTGCCGACAACCTGACCGTGTCTCCGTCCTTGTATGGCACAGCTGCAACGGCTGCACTATCCAGGGCAAACTCGCCCACCAACTCCCGCTGCGGTTCGGGGCATCCCGACAAAATCAATATCAAGCCCACCGCAGCTAACAATCCCCACAATCGCATCACCATTTTTCCGTAAAGATAAACTTTTATGGCCGCACTATCCACCCATATGTGATGATATGCAGGAAAAATGTGTTTTTATTCTTTTTTGGGCGCACCACTTATGCCGTAATCCAGGCTTAAAGCCGTTCTCTATACTCCAGCCTCTATTAGGGCAAAAAACGTATCTCTCACTCCGTGGCCGGGCTATCCGCTGCAATTCGGCGCAGCTGCGGGCAGGCAGGCATCTTGCAGCAGCTCACCAGGGCACAGGGTAGCCGCCCAAAGCGGTCAACTCCTGTGCCCAGGGTTCGCCGCTGCCGCCAGTGCGTAGGGCTTACTCTGATCGCCTCCGCCTGGCGTGCCTGCCCCTATAACAACAAACAAATCACCTTACCTCTGATCCGGAGCCTCAGCAAAGGCTAAAGGTATCAGCCGTAATCCTGTGCAATCAACAAATCACCACTCCTCTGCACCAGACAATACTAAAAACGCAGCTTCAGGCACAATACCCAGTGCCCGCAGCTGCGCCTCATTTCCGCTCCTATCCCTTGCGCCAGACTAAAACGCCTCTGCGCGTTTAATTACAAGTCCGCCTGTCTGTTCTACCAATATCTTATAAACCATTCCTTTACGCGGAATCAACATATTATGCGGCGAAGCCCCCAATATACTCCGCACCCCGGCACGACGAGCGGCGCGTTTATCACTGATATAACGTGCTATCTCCCGCAGACGCATTGCATAAGCCGAGGAATCCAGCCCGTAAATTTGTTCCGCATTACGATGATATATCAGCGGAATGCCAGCTGTATCCAATACCTTCAACGGTATAGCATCTTTGGATGGCACCACGTCAGAAAATACTTTAAACGGAATAGCCAGATTAACCTTGCTGCCCGTCTCTATCAAGGAATAATCAAAATTTATCACCAGAGACAAAACGTAAATCTTGCTTCCTTTAATGGTTATAGTCTGAGGGTCAGGCAGATATTTACCTGTGGCATAATCATAATACGAAATCTTAAAAGTAGTCACATTATTGCGGTAATCGTAATTCAGAATTTTTATCTTTGCCACTTCATAATCCTGGCTGAGGTTCTTTATTACCAGTTTCAAATCCTGTATCCTCTGCTGATTTTTGACGTAATTGCCCACAGCATCAAAAGCCGAGGACAGACCAACTATGCCTATCAACAGCAGCAGAACCACCAGCACCACTGTGATGTTATTAATCAGCTGCAAGAACAATTTTCCTATCTGCTCAAAAAATATCAAAATAGCATTAACGCCCGTAAACTGTGCACGGCGACGGGCAGCCTCATATAACAGACGGCGATGACGCACCTCGCGTCCGGTCAGGTAAAACAAATACAAAACCAGCAATATTATCAGCAAAATAATCCCCGCCTTGGTGGTGAAAAAGAAAAGTATCAGATTTTTAATTGGCTTGAGAAACCAATTTATCTTTTGCATTAACTCCAAAGCATTCTGCATAGCCGGAAAATTTTATTTTTCTTTGAAATTAATCTTTTTTACCTTGTTTTAAAAATTTTTCTTAATTTAATTCAAAAACTTTTTCAATGAACAAAATCCTTATATTTCTATCAGCCATCTTGCTTACGATAACCTCCTGGGCACAGAATACCCTGCCCGACACCCTGCCAATGTATAACCCCAATGATTTTCCTTTTTTCTATGGTGTGGCCTCTGGCGAAAGCCATTCCAACGGATTTATCATCTGGACCAAAATCACGCCAGAGGCTGCTGTGGACAGCCTGACCGTCCGCTGGTGCGTCTCCACCAGCACCAGACCAAAGGATATTGTTGCAATGGGCACGGCTACTGCACTGAAACACAAAGACTATGCTGTCAAAATCCACGTGTCCGGCCTAAAACCTTTCACCCACTATTATTACTGGTTCAAAGTCTGCCCTCAACCAGGTATCCCTGGCACGCACGGAAAATGCTACCAGTCACCAATGGGAAAAGCTATGACAACACCTGCCCCAGACCAGCTGGTAAACAAAATATCCCTGGCAGTGTTCACCGGTTCCAACTATAATGCAGGATTTTTCAATGCCTACTGTGCCGTAGCCCAGGACACCAGTATTAACTTTGCCATACACACTGGCGATTACATCTATGAATACGGAAATAACACTTACGGAAAAAATCCGCAAAGAAGGCTTTATCCTGCCCACGAGCTCATAACACGCAAGGACTACAACCTGCGCTATGCACAATACCGGCTGGATACCTGCCTGAAAAAAGCACATCAAGCCTTCTCGTGGTATCTCATTCCGGACGACCACGAAGTAGCCAATGACTCGTGGAAAAACGGTGCACAAAACCACCAGCCCAACGAAGGAAATTACCACGTCCGCAAAGCCAATGCCCTCGCTGTATATTACAACTGGCTGCCTATTGCAGAAAACACAGACACGGATTTTTTCCGCACAATTGATATGGGCAAGCTTGCCACTGTAATTTTCATTGACACCCGCCACCACGGACGTGACTACCAACGCCTTAATCCATGGGACACTAATAAAACTATGATTGGACACGACCAGCTGCAATGGCTTTTCCAGCAGCTGCTACTCGCCAAAAAACAGAACAAAAAATGGATAATCGTAACTCAGCAATTACTCTTTGCGCCTCTGGTATTTTTCGGGGACACTCTCAACCACGACGGATGGGATATGTATCCGCTGGAACGCCGTAAAATTCTCAAATTCCTCCACGATAACAACATCAACAACGTGGTTTTCCTCGGCGGGGATTTCCACACATCATGGGCCAATGAACTATACCTCAACCCGGAAAATTTCCACTGCCGGCGCTGTGATACCCTCGCTGCAATGGAATTTGTAACACCCAGCATCACCTCGCCTAATGCCAACTGGCTGGCTACTGCTATAATGAAAACCTATACCAAAATAATTCCTCGTAAACGCTATATCCGCTACGTGGACCTTCATCACAAAGGCTTCCTGAAAATAAACATCTATCCGGACAAAATTGTGGCTCAATGGTATTTCGTAAAAACCATCAAAAAGCCAGATACAAAAATCCTCCTGCGCAAAACATTTATCTATAAAGGTCTGCAACATTAAACATGAAACTGCGCCGGGTCAAAGAGTATTAATTCCACGTCCGGGGCTGCTTTTGAGAAAAATTCCTCAATAAGTGATATATTTTGAGTAGAAAAGATACCCGGCGCAATATTCTCCACCAGGACTTTATCTTTTTTATCGCACCGGCATATTAAATCATAGCTAACTCTCCGGTTATGCTTCTGTGGTTTGAGTATCAATGCCTTTACCTGATTTAGAGGTAATTTCTGCTTATTATCACCGTATTCTACGAGTAAATTATTATCCTCCAGGGCTAAACTCAAAGCCTGAGGTTCACGCCTGGATAACTTCAGAAGTTTAATTACAGACGGGATTAAAATCAATAATCCCAGCAAAACAATTATCCACAAATAAACTTCCTTTGTTATTATTATGGCTATCACCGAAATAATTTCTATCAAAAGAATAAAATAAAATCCCAGCCTGTTGCCGGGCATAAATTCAAAAAACTTATTTTCCTTAACCAGCAATCTATCAGTATTTTTCATTTCTTCACAAACTTAAAATCCAGATTATAATCCTTTGTTCTGACTTTTAAGATATAAATTCCCGGGGTTAATCCAGCAATATTCAAAACATTTTTATTCTTTGCTTCAATAAGTTTCTTTCCTTCAAGATTATAAACTTTTACAATAAACGGATATTGCATTCCATCAACAAACAAGTAATCCCCGGCAGGATTGGGATAAATTTTCAAGCTGCTAAATATGTTTTCCACAGGTGTAGCCGCAGAATACTCGTAATATTGCACGGATTCAAAGCTACCAGTAATAAGGTTAGAATCGGCCGATGCAATCATCATACCTCTATCAGATCCATCACCAACCCACTCGTAAATAATTTTTTCATAGGTCTCATCCAAAATATTAGCTGCCCAGATATGAATAAAGACATAATGCTTTAGCAACATAACATTATAAGTCCGCCCACCTGGCAGGGTAAGGGTGCCGCTGGCCAGGGCAATCAGCGAATCGTTATGTTCCAGGTTTACAGTCTGGAATAACAAGGAAGTAGAAGCAGTTTTCCGACTTACGCTGGTATCCCCAACATTAAACGGAAAAGGCAAAAGCACCTGCGGACTGTCGTAACGGAACAAGATATAAACCTTCTGGTCAGAGACATATACTGCAAGGCCTCGCTGCCACAGCGCAGTGTCGGTCAAAGTATAGTAATAATATGTGCTGTCGGTAGGAGTGAAATAGGTCATCACATAATTACTCTGCGGAAAATTATTTGGCCAATAAGTATCCTCTGGCAAAAGTGTCTTAACCTTAATGCTATCTGAACCGTTTAAGCCGGAAAAATCCCATATCAGATTATCATCAAAATAAGACCATTGCATAGACGGATTTTTATCCTGCCTGTAAAGATATTTATGTCCGGTTGGCGGATAACTCTCACGAGTAATCTGTGCCCGGACAGATGCAAAGCTGACAATAGCCAGGAATAAGATAAATAATTTTTTCATAGTCCTTTCATTTAAAGATTAATTGTTGTGCCGAAAAAGATAAAAATTCTCCATTAAAATAAGACAGTTCACCGTTAACAATGGTTGCAAAAACACTGTAATCCAGCTTTTCGTCCTGAAAAACGGACCAGCCACACTTGTGGTAAATTTTCTGCTGAGGCTGTTTCTTTTCAATAATGGCAATATCCGCCCAATATCCTTTGCGGATAAAACCCCGCCGGTCAATGTTAAAAATCCGTGCCGGGTTATGAGCTGTCAGCCGTGGTATTTGGCTAAAATCTATTCCATAATTATCAAAAACAGTAAAGACAACCGGGTAATAATTCTGGATAGACGGTGCACCAGAAGGAGCCTGCCAGTAATCCTTCTGTTTTTCTCCGGGCAAATGTGGGGCATGGTCTGTGCCAATAGTATCAAAAACTCCATCAGCCAGTCCACGGATAAGCCCATGTCTGTCCTCAGGGTTCTTAACCGAAGGATTTACCTTAATCAAATTTCCCATACGCGGATAATCACGGCTGTCAAACCATAAGTAATGCGGACATACCTCAGCCGTAATTTTATCAGTTTTTCCCTGACGTAACGTTTCAACTTCCCCGGCAGTAGTAATATGTAAAAAATGCATACGGGCACCGCTATCCTCAGCAAGGACAATCAACTCACGCGTGGCTTTTATACAAGCCTCATGCGGACGGCAACGAAGGTGAATATCCTCCGGCAATGGCTTTATATCTTTACACCGTGCCACAGCTGCTTTCAACTCATTATAGTCCTCCGAATGCACTGCAAAAGGCTTATCCACGGAAGTAAAAAAATCATACAGCCGCTGATGGTCATTACAAATCAAATTACCCGTGGACGGAGCATAAAAAATTTTGATGCCCGGATAAATATCCCGCGGAATAGCCTGTATCTCATGCAGATTGTCCTTTGTTGCGGCCAGATAAAACCCATAATTTGCAGCAGAACTGCGGGCAGCTATTTGTAGTTTTTCGTGCAACCTGCCTCCATCCACAGTGGGCGGAATAGTATTTGGCATGTCAAGGAAAGAGGTCACCCCACCCACCAGGGCAGCTCGCGACTCCGAGGAAATATCCGCTTTATGCGTCAGCCCCGGTTCACGGAAATGAACATGCGTATCAATAGATCCGGGCAGAATAAATTTTCCGCTAACATCCAGACGGTCAACTTTTAAAGGAATACCTGTATTATCAGGAAAAATCTCCGCAATAATACCGTTTTTTATCAGGATTGATCCGGTAAAAATTTCCCCCTCATTGATAATCCGGCCGTTATAAAGCAATAATTCCATAGGCGAGACATTAAAAAAAACTCTGCACGTCTTTGCCTTATGCAAAGGGTGCAGAGCCAAGCAGATTAAGCTGTCTGAGCAGCTTGTTCCTTTTTCTTGTTCTTTTTCTTACGAGGACGATATTTTCCGTAAGTGCCTTTGAAAATTTTACCTCTGCGACTTCTTCTGTCTCCTTTTCCCATTGTCCTAATAGTTAAATTTTTGCTTTGCAAAGTTATAGTAATTTTTTGAAATAAAAAACTCAAAATTACCAAAAAAACAGGCTACAAATACAGGCGCTTGAGCTTACGGAAAGCTTCATATAATTTACGCAGGCTACCTTTGTCAATAGCAATATTGTCCGAAACATAAATCTCCTCATAAGCCCGGGAGACAGTATCAAGGTCGCTATTGAGCTTATGCAGGGCAACACTGATATTATAATCATCCACGCCCAGCAGATTATCATTAATGAAAGTCTTAAGCTTTTTGAGGGTCTGCTGCTGGTCCGCAATGTTTTCATAAATCTCCGTGGACACATCCTGATTATAAATAGCATTGCCAATCATAAGATAAGTAGCCTCTGCCCAGCTGCCTACTACCATAAAAGGCAGAATACTAACCTGATTATTTTCATCCAGAAAACGGCATGTCTTAACCAGAGCATTTTTAATAATCATATCCACAGTATCACTGCGATAATTCTCACGGAATTTCTCCAGCATATCTGTGGTAAAAGTCTCTTTAATACCCAGGTCGTCGGACAAACGCATAACAACATAATAATACTCATAAAACAAACTACGATTGTCATATATCATTGAATAAACCATATCTGCACTATAGACACCCAGATAGAAGGCTTTATTAAAACTCTTAATCAACCGCGAAGCACTATCGGGCGAATATAACTGAGCGAAATTAGCAGGCCCAAGCAGAGAAGTATCCAACAGCTGGGTAGATAAAGGAATACCATAACGGTCAATTACATTGCATTTTTCTTCGGTTATAGCGGTATCCACAGAAACCTGTTCTTTTTTCTCCTTAGCAGAAGCCTTGGGAAGATCTGTTACAACCTGGTAATTGGTCAAACTATCAGCCTTTATTGCAAACGATTTAGTTTGCTTATTCTTACATCCTGCGACTACAAAAAAAATTCCTATCAGCGGAATTATCAGATATTTAATTCTCATCTCTCTGCTTTTTTTAGGCTTTCTTAAACTATAAAAAACAAATTGCAATCCAAAATAAGCATTTGCTCAAAATAATTTTTATTTTTAACTTTCAATTGCCGAAAATTGCGCATACTAACTGATTATAAAAACATTAACCATGGATATAAAAGATTACACACTGGACGATTTTATCGTAAAAGAATTGGGCCCGAGAAGAGTCAAATCTCCACTGAAATTGTCTAAGAAAAGAGGCGATGGCATTTTCAATTACATCCAGGACGGTGAAAGAATACTGTTTGACCCCTCAATAAATAGCATTGAATATTACGAACAAAGTGGTGACCTGCCCATATCCTTTGAAAAAGCAGGACCAAAGGAATTTATCTTTTTTGAACCCAGCAAAACAAAAGTAGGTATAGTAACAGCAGGCGGATTATGTCCGGGGCTGAATAATGTTATCCGCGGATTGGTCATGCAGCTGTGGTATCGCTACGGCGTTAAACGTATTATTGGCTTCAAATACGGATACGAAGGCATGGTGCCAGAATATAATCATCCATACGTGGAACTAAATCCGCAAGTGGTAGAAACCATACACAGCCGCGGCGGAACAATCCTGGGTAGCTCTAGAGGGAAACAGGATATCTCTCAAATTGTGGACACACTGGAGATACTAAATATCAACATCCTTTTTACAATAGGCGGCGATGGCACTCTCCGTGGAGCTCATGCCATCGTGGAAGAAATTGAACGTCGCGGCCTGAAAATTGCGGTCATCGGGATACCCAAGACCATTGACAATGATATTAACTTCATTGACAAATCATTCGGTTTTGAAACTGCCGTGTCCATTGCTGACCGCATCGTCCGTGATGCCCATAACGAAGCCAAAGGGGCATATAACGGCATTGCCATAGTTAAACTGATGGGACGCGACTCCGGCTTTATCGCTGCCAACGTGGCACTCACCTCGCTGGAAGCAAACTATGTCATTATCCCCGAAATGTATTTCACTATTGAAGGTCTGGTGCGCAACCTGATAGACCGCCTCAAACATCGCCACCATGCCCTGATTATCGTTGGCGAAGGCGCCGGACAGTATTTCTTCAAAGACGAAAACGTGGAACGTGACCCCTCCGGAAATATTAAATACAAAGACATCGGCCTATTCCTCAAGGAAAAAATCAAGGAACACCTCACTGCAGCAGGAATACGCCACACTATCAAATACATTGACCCAAGCTATATTATCCGTAGCGCTCCGGCAAGCCCCATTGACAGTAAGTTCTGTAACCTCCTGGCACAGAACGCAGTGCACGCAGCTATGGCTGGTAAAACCGACGCTGTCGTGGGATACTGGAACCAGAACTTCACCCTGCTGCCAATTCCTGCAACAGTGCGCGAACGCAAACGCATCAACCTGGAAAGCGAGCTCTGGTGGAACGTCCTGGAAACAACAGGGCAACCACCTCAGATGATATAAATTTTGTTTCTGGGCGCGTGGCTACGCCACCGGGTGCTATGCTGCAAGCGGGCTGTGCCTCAGCCTGCGGCACAAACAGACATTATGACCTTACTAAAAACAAAAAGCTATATTCCTTAGCCCTCAGCATATAAAACTGCATTATCCATATAGGCCAGTGCGTGGGGCTTACTTTGATCGCCTCCGCCTGGCCGTGCCTGGGGCTTCGGCTACGCCCGCTTTCCGCTCCGCTCCCTCGCGCTTACCCTACTTATTTCCGTAAAAACCACGTTCAAACACTCCATACTCATCTCCTTTGATTATACCTGCCATAAACCCCAGACCATAACCAAAATGCTGAATAAAAGCCGTTAATACCGATAACAAAGCAACCTTTAAACTCTTATTGCTGATAAGAGAATCTACAAACACTACAAAAGCATACAAAACCACTGGCAGGATAAACCACCATTTCCACAGCGCCAGCAGAATAAGTCCTATGGTACCCAGAGTGAAAAACGAAGGCAGCAGATAAAAAATCTTGAACGTCTCCGGATAAACACGGGAAATGATATAACGCGTCTTGCCAAAACGGAATACCTGACGGAAAAATGATTTTAAAGTATTGCGCCGTTTGTGATAAACATAAGCATCCTTGATTAACCTGGTACGATAGCCCCGGCGTATTATCTCAATGGCAAAGACCATATCCTCGCCAGGCCACATCCGTGTCACCGGAAAACCTCCAATAGCCTCAAACACTTCCTTTTTCACTCCCATATTGAAACTGCGCGGATAATACTTGTCTATTTTCTCCCCCCCACGGATATTACCCGAAGTAATAAAAGCTGTCATGGAATAACTTATAGCTTTTTGCAACGCATTAAAATCCTTTGCAGCAGCATCAGGGCCGCCATAAGCATCCACAGGGTCTTTTTCCAGTTCCCTGTTGACAACTTCAAAATATTGTGGTGGAACAATCACATCCGAATCCACAAACACCAGATAATCTCCTGTGGCATAACGTGCTCCATAATTACGGGCAATTGCAGGGCGCTCATTTTCTTTGTAAAAATATTTTATATCAAGCAGCGATTTGTATCTCTCCACTACTTCACGGCAGTCTATCTCAGAACCATCCTCAACAATAATGACCTCAAAATCCTTGTAGGTTTGCTTTGTTAAGGACTCCAATAATTCCTTAATTTCGTCCGGACGGTTAAACACCGGAACTATTACAGAAAATTTCATAATTCAATCATTTAAAAGTTTTGAATAAATTGCCAGCAATTTCTTTTTTTCCCTGTCCCAGTTGAAATATTTAAGAGCAGCCCGGCGTCCATTGTGTGCCAGCCTGCTGGCAATACCGTCATTTTGGGCAAGATAATCTATTGCCCTGGCCAGATTTTCCCCAGTGGCAGCAGGTATAGTAATACCACAATTATGTTCCTGGATAATCTTTTTCCATCCCTCGTGTTCAGGAATTATCACGGCCAACCCAAGCATCATATACTCAAAAATCTTTGAAGGAAACATGGCCTGACGATAAAACTTTGTCAAATGCAGAGGCACCAGTCCGTATTTAGCGCTCTGTACTATTTGTGCAGCCTCTGTCCAGGGCAAAGCACCGTGATAAACTATCCGCTCCCATCCAGGATGCGAAAGAGCGTCTGCCTTTATCTGTTCATTAACAAAATTACCTACAATGTGAATTTCTATATCTGTAAGCAAAGCTGCATCAAGTATTTCCAGTGTGCCCCGCGCATGCATCAATACACCTAAATAAACAGCTATGTTCTGCTTTTCTATCCAGGGCGAAATCTTTTCAACTCTCAAAGGATAATTAAATACAATTTCTGTTTTGTCCGAGACTTGTTTTATCCTGTCATAAGTTATGGGATTGGCAGCAATGCTGTAAGAAAAACGTTTTATCATTCTCTCCTCAATCCTCCGGTAAACCTTTGACACAAAAGGCAAAGCAGGTCTGAGCAAGCCGGAAAAATAACGCTTGTGATAAATCTGCAAATGCACCTCCTCGTGAATATCATAAATGACCTTTTTTCCGCGCTTTAATAATTTCCTGCCAATAAACATTAATTCCGGGTCATGAAAATGATAAATATCGCAATCCAGTTCAAGAGCCTTTTGGTAAATCTTCCTGCTTGAAACCAAAATACGGTAAACACGCGAACGTGGACGGCCAATATCTATAATCCTCACATTATCACGCTGTTCATTGCCTTTTCCATCTGCAACTATATAATAAACCTCATAACCAGCCTGTGCCAGGGACCGGCATTGTTTAATAAAAATCCTGTTCTCATAACGGTAATGTACTGTACTCAGATGACAAACTTTTTTCACGCAAAGACCTTTAAATTTAAACTCAAAATAATTACTTTTGAAGTTAATCTACAAAAACAAAAAGCCAATGATTGAATTTTTTGTCAATGGAATAAAACATTCTTACGACGGAGACCCTAACAAAACCCTGCTAAAATATCTAAGAGATGAACTGCATCTAACCTCTGTCAAGGACGGATGCAACGGACAGGCCTTTTGCGGATCATGTACTGTGGAGATAAATGGTAAGCCTACGCTTTCGTGCCGCACAAAAATGTCTTCCCTGCAAGGAGCAAAAATTATTACCACTGAAGGGCTGCCCGATAGTATGTTGGATACCATTGCAAAAGCCTTTGTCAACGAAGGTGCTGTCCAGTGCGGTTTCTGCACCCCAGGATTTGTTATGCGCACAAAAGCCTTGCTGGAAAAAAACAATAATCCTACCCTCAAAGAAGTACAAAAAGCTCTGCGTCCTAACTTTTGCCGGTGCACTGGATATAAAAAGATTGAAAAAGCTGTAATCAAAGCCGCAGAAGCCATCCGTACAGGCAAAGAAATACAATTACACACTAACAGTGGAAAACTTGGAGAACCCCTGCCAAAGTACGGTGCTTACGAAGCTGCCATTGGCCTGAAAAAATTCGTTGCAGACATTTATTTGAATAATATGCTTTTTGGTGCGCTGAAATTCTCTGATTATCCTCGTGCCAAAGTAATAAAAATAGATACCTCACAGGCAGAAAAACTCCCTGGTGTCATCAGGGTATTCACAGCAAAAGACCTGCCTGCCGCTAAAAAAGTAGGCCTCATCCATCGGGATTGGGACGTAATGATAGCAGAGGGAGAAGTCACCCACTACATTGGTGATGTGCTGGCCGGAGTAGTGGCAGAAACAGAGGAAATAGCACGTCGGGCCGTAAGCCTTATTGAAGTGGAATATGAGGATCTCACACCTGTTACTGACGTTTTTGAAGCAATGAAGGATGAAATAAAAGTACACGAAGACAAATCAAATATCGTGGATATTTCGGTGGCACGCCGCGGAGATGTGGAAAAAGCTCTGCAAGAAGCGGATTTCGTGGTAGAACATCGTTATCAGACCCAGAGGATAGAACATGCTTTCCTTGAACCAGAGGCATGCGTTGCCCGTCCCGACGGAGACGGCATTATCGTTTTCTCACAATCACAGGGCGTTTACGAAGACCAGCGGCAAGTAGCTGACATCCTCGGTATTGACAAAGAAAAAGTACGCGTCATTCTCATCCCCAACGGAGGAGGCTTCGGCGGAAAAGAAGACCTATCCATACAGGGACATACCGCCTTGTTTGCTTATCTGCTTGGACGCCCGGTAAAAATCACCCTCACCCGCGAGGAATCTATCCGCCTGCATCCAAAACGCCATCCTGTAACAATAGACATTAAAGTAGCTGCAAACAAAGATGGTAAACTCACAGCTGTCCAGGTACGGGCCTATGGCGACACTGGCGCTTATCTCTCGGTAGGCAATAAAGTTATGGAGCGTGTCACTGGCCATGCCACTGGTGGATATTACGTTCCCAATGTGGACATAAAATCTTATACTGTCTACACAAATAACGTCCCCTGCGGAGCTATGCGTGGTTTTGGTGCTAATCAAGTAACCTTTGCTCTGGAAGCAGCTGTGGACGAGCTGTGCGAAAAAGCAGGCTTTGACCGCTGGCAATTCCGCTATGATAATGCCCTGGAAGACGGACTTCAGACAGGCACAGGGCAACGTGTATATAACGTCGGCCTCAAACAATGTTTGCTTGCCCTGAAAGATAAATTTTATTCAGCAAAATATGCCGGACTGGCCATGGGCATTAAAAATGTGGGCATAGGCAATGGCATGATTGATGAATCCAAGGCCAAAATAGAAATCCTATCCGAAACCCATATCGTCATCAAACACGGATGGACAGAGATGGGACAGGGCGTTAACACTGTTGCCATCCAGATGTTATGCGAAACTACTGGACTACCTCCGGAAATAATGGAAGTTGTCATTGACACCGAAGCTGAGATTCCTACTGGTATGACCACTGCCTCACGTGCTACCACCCTCCTGGGCAATGCTGTCAAAGATGCAGGCCTCAAGCTTAAAGCTGACCTAGAAAAATGCTCTCTCAAAGACCTTGTAGGCAAAACATACCTCGGCCAATATGTATGCGACTGGACCGAGGCTCCGGGAGAGAACAAAAAAGACCCTGTCATACATCTGGCATACGGCTATGCAGCCCAGCTATGCGTATTGGATGATAACGGAAATATTGCAAAAATCTACGCAGCCCATGATGTGGGACGCATAGTCAATCCGCTGATGGTAGAAGGACAAATAGAGGGTGCCGTAGCTATGGGCACAGGATACGCCCTGTCCGAGGACTTGCCAATGGAAAACGGACGCCTGATTTCTGACAAAATGAAAGATTTAGGATTGCTCAGAATTGACCAGGTACCAGAAATAGAAGTTATCCCTGTTGAAGTACCCGACCGTCATGGTCCTTACGGAGCAAAAGGTATAGGAGAAATAGGACTTGTTCCAACAGCTCCAGCTATTGTCAATGCACTGTATCAATACGACGGTATCAGAAGGTACCGTTTACCCATTGAAAAATACTACAAAAAATAACGATCAAATATAAATAAGAGGCGTTGTCTGTCCAACGCCTCTTACTTATTTCTTTTTAAGCACTTTATCCAAAAAAGCATCCAGCTCATCCTCCCTGCCTTTAGCCATGATAGTAGGCATCTCAAGCAGGAGATTATACATCTGGAAAACTTCATCTTTTGTTTTTCCGTCATCCTTGCGGACAACAAGCTTAATATTCTTAAGCGGAGGTAATCCAGAAGTCAACATGCTCTTTTTAACCACACGGTTATTAAAAGCATTCATTGCAATCTCAGGTTCGTAATAATTATTTTCTGCATCAATAACCCAGGCACGAGGCTTCCATATCTTAATTATATCACCCCGCGAATTTATTAATACAGGTATTCTCCATACTTTGCGTGCAGCCATAAAAATGAATTTTAAATTTAAAAGTAAACAGAAATTGACATGAATAAAAATTAAAAAGGCAGGGCTATACATAGATAGCCCTGCCCGAAAAAATATTACTCGTTGGCAATGATAAACTTAACAGTCTTTTCGCTCTTATTACCAAGCTTGTCAACAGCTTCAATCTGGACGGTATAAGTACCAGGCTTACGGATAAGTCCTTTTCTGGCAATGTCTTTGGCACTTACATATAACATTCTTGGCCCACCATTAATTGAGAAATAAATGGATTCTGTACCAGCATATTTATCAGTAGCACCCAGATACATCTTGGTATAAGTAGGATAAACATTGAGTTTCTCGCCATTAACAGTTTCGGTACGGATAGGTTCAATACTGAAGTTTACATAAATCTTTGGAGCATTATTATCAACAAGGCATGAGCTCTTCTTGGTCTTTTCTACATTATTAACCTTATCCACTGCACGGAACGAAATTATGTGATAACCTTCGGTAGGAATAGTAAACTCACCAGTATAAGTTTTGAAATCACCACCATCAATAGCATATTCTATCCTCTGCAGGCCAGACTGATAATCCTTTGCAAAGAGCTGTATCTTGGTCTTGCTGGTGATAAACAAAGTATCACGGTTGAAGAACTGAGGCACCTTGTAATTAATAGCCGTAATTGGAGGAGTATTATCCATGTAAACAACTTTGCTCTTAGTAGCAGTGCGGTTATTCAACTTATCAACAGCATAGTAATAGAAGGTTTCCAGGCCAGTCTTTGCAGGCATATTGAACTCGGCAGAATATAATTCAGTTGGTTTGGCATTAATTCCGTAGCGGATTTCTTTCACGCCATTCTTATCCTCTGCCAGAAGCTTGATCTTGGTACGGGAAGAAATGTAATCATACTTACCTTTGTAATGGTCTCCAACAATCTCATACCATACCTTTGGTGCAACATTATCATACTCAAAGGTATATTTCTTACCTCCGTTATCCTTGCCCTGATTGGCCAGACCACGGTTAGAGTTCTTAACATTGTCAACTGACCAATATTCAAACGTATGTTCGCCTGTGCCTAATGCTGTTATAGGAATAGGATGAGTATATATAACCGGTGCTTTATCATCAATGGAATAATAAATGTGCTTTACACCCGAGAGGTTATCCTCACTGGTAAGTACAATCTTGGCCCTTGGTGAATAAACACCACCTAAAGCATCTCCTTCAATCTTCTGTGCAATAGTAGGAGGTGTCAGGTCAACAATAAATTTCTTTTCAACAGGCTGGGAATAATTACCAACATTGTCAATAGCATAGTACTTGAGAGTATATTCTCCTTCCTTATCAAAAACAATGTCATTTTTATAAACCTGATAAGCCTGTCCATTAATGGAATAATAAATGGTTTTTACGCCAGAAACCTCATCATTACTCAAACCTTTGTCAGGATAAGCATCAGTTGCAGAGAGCTTAACTTTCAGTCCTACACCGTAATAAATCTTTCCACCACTTACATAACGAGGAGCTCCATAAAATTTTGAACTAACCTTAGGCGGAAGTCCGTCAGCATATACCTCAAAAACAACATCATGCTGTGGCAAAACATATTTTCCTGTGGAATCTACCTCCCACGGAGAACGAATGGAGTTATATCCGTCAGTATCAAAGTGCATGGGATTAGTCCATTTGCAAGTCTCACTCTTGAGCAAATGTTTAGGAGAGTTTTCATCGGGCGAGAAAGACAGCCACAGATAAACACCAAGGTGCTTATTAACAAAGAAGCGGCCTTTGTCATTAACATACCAGCCTTTTTCTGGTATAATCATCTGCTGTGCAAACAGACCAGAGAGAGTGAAAATTGCAGCAACTAAAAGTAAAAATCTTTTCATAGTGGAATACTTTTTGGGTTTTCAGGTATATTTTACGAAATAAAGACCCGAAAGTTTTTATTTTTTTATTTTTTATTGTTTTTTAAATCACTACTAAAAAATTTTTAAGTTTTAAACTTTTTTCTCTTAACTTCGTATATATTAAGTTCATAAAGCGCTTTCACAATGAAAAAATTTCTCTTATCTATCTGGATTTTAATTTTTTATACCAATATTTTTTTATTAGCTCAAGAAAGCCCTCACATATTTAAAGACCAATTCAGGATACCTGACAAAAGAGGCTTTCATCAAGCCTGGCGTGCAGTAATGCTGGGAGATAAATTCTATAATGAAAAGACACGCGGAGGTTACCTCTATGCCCTGGAAAACTACAAAATAGCTTATGCATATAATCCTAATAATGCTGCTCTGAATTATAAAATGGGAGTATGTTACCTGAAAACAGTTTATAAAGACAGTGCATTATTTTTCCTGAAAAAAGCATATCAACTAAATCCCAAAATAGTAACCGATTATCCCTGGCAGCTGGGACAAGCATTCCATTACCGCTTACAATTTGATTCGGCCATTGCTTATTACGAAAAATACAAGCAAAGCCTTCCGGCAACTAAACTTATCACTTATGCAAAAGAGATTGATAAAAAAATTTTTGAATGCTATAATGGAAAAAAACTCATAGCTCATCCCATAAAAGTAAAAATTGAGAATGTAAAGGAAGTTAATACCATTTATCCAGAATACGCACCAGTGGTCAATGCTGACGAAAGCGAATTATACTTCACTGCCAGGCGTCCCGACTGCATAGGTGGAAAAGTGGATTTAAGCGACGGACAATACTATGAAGACATTTATGTTGTGTTCCGCCAACACGGTCATTGGTCAAAAGTATATAATGCAGGCGTGCCACTTAATACTCCCTATCACGATGCTACAGTGGCTCTGAGCCCGGATGGGAGGAAAATGATTATTTACCGTGACGGAGACTTATATATATCCCAGCGACACGGAGATCGCTGGTCTTATCCTGATCCATTGCCAGATATTATTAATACCGACTCTGTTGAAAGCCATGCTTGTTTCTCATATGATGGCAAAACCCTTTACTTTATCAGAGGTAAAATACCTGGAAGCCCATACAGCAATGGAGACATCTATGTTACACACTTGTATAATGGACATTGGACAAAACCCAAACGTCTGCCTGATAATGTTAACACTCCTTACGACGAGGACGGGGTATTTATGATGCCAGACGGTAAAACACTATATTTCAGCTCAAAAGGACACAACACCATGGGTGGATACGACATTTTTGTCACACAATTAAAGCCTGATGGAACATGGACCGACCCCGTGAACCTTGGCTACCCGGTTAACACTCCCGACGATGATATATATATCACTTTCACTGCCAACGGAATTTTTGCCTACTACTCCTCTGTTCGCCCCGACTCCCGAGGATATACCGACATTTACAAAATTACTTTCCTGGACAGAATTCCTCTGCTCCTGTCCAGCGAAAACAATCTCATTGCTGCCATCTCCAAACCTACGCAAGAACATATTACTACCGAAGCCGGTGTACCGCTAACACTCGTAGTAGGATACGTAAAAGACAAAAACACTCACAAACCTATCGGTGCACAAATACTGGTATATGATCTGGAAAAAGATACTCTTGTCCTGCAAACCCAAAGCAATGAAAAAACAGGAAAATTCATAGTAACCCTACCGGCAGGACATAATTACGGAATGGTCATAAAAAAACAAGGCTACCTTTTCTATTCACAAAACTTTGATATATCACACGACCAGGCTTTTAAAAAAATCACTCAGGAAATTGATCTGCCTTCAATCAAGGAAAATGCCAAAACCATTCTCTCAAACATATTCTTTGATTTTGGCAGTGCTAATCTCAAAAAAGAATCCTACTCAGAACTTGACCAGATAATACAATTTATGCAACAAAATCCTACGGTCAAAATAGAAATCAGCGGTCATACTGATAATATCGGAAGCCTGGAATATAACCAGAAATTATCCCAGGCACGGGCAAAAGCTGTGGTAGATTACCTTATCAGACATGGCATCTCAGCCGACCGCCTTACATACCGCGGAGCAGCTTATAATGAACCTATTGCTCCAAATGATACTCCCGAAGGACGACAGAAAAACCGCCGTGTGGAATTTAAAATCATTGCTTATTAGATCTATAACGCCGCCCTTGCCATGTTCCATGTTTCTCCAGTGCATGCTCAATCTTATGCACTACCTCAAAATTTTTCACACCACCCCAATGTGGTGCTATTACAGTGTCGGGCGGCGATTCGTTAGTGAAACGGTCAATATAAATATCAGGCCTGAGAAGTTCCAAAAAGTCAACTACAAAATCCACGTAAGCCTCTACAGTCTCAAACAGAGGATATTCCTCAGGATGTTCTGCATAATCTCGTGCCATGCGTGTGCCCCGCAAAATCTGCAACTGATGCAGCTTAAGGATATTAACCGGAAGGGCAGAAATCCGTCTGGCATGCAATAACATATCATCCCTGGTCTCACCTGGCAGACCTAATATCAAATGCACCGATTGAAGAATACCGCGCCGGGCTGTCTCACTTATTGCCCAGGCTGCCTGGTCATAAGTATGCAAACGGTTAACTCGCTCCAATGTTCTATCAAGTGTGGACTCAACTCCGTACTCTATCATGACAAAAGTCTTGCTACTCAATTCTGCCAGATAATCCAGTATGTCCTCATCCACACAGTCCGGCCGTGTGGCAATATCCAGCCCAATAACCCCGGGATAGGAAAGAGCTTCCTCATAACGCTGGCGTAATACATCCACCGATGCATAAGTATTGCTATAAGCCTGAAAATAAGCAATATATTTCCAGGTTTTATATTTCCGGGAAAAAAACTCTATACCTTCGCGCAATTGATCCGTAATGCTGCGACGCTTACTTACATAATAAGGTGTAAAAGAGCTGTTTATGCAATAAGTACAACCACCATAGCCCAGACGTCCATCACGGTTAGGGCAGGTAAAACCCGCATCTATGGAAATTTTCTGTACCCGGCGGCCAAAAATTTTCCGAAGTAAGGCCGAAGCAGATTTATAACGTTCCACTTTCATGACAACAGGCCTGCCATTATTTAAATCTCACAACTGTAACACCTGGCCCCCCCAGACGAGGGTCAGCGTCTCCGTACCATTCCACCTCGTCCAACTTAGCCAGATAAGAACGGATATGCGTACGCAATATTCCGTCTCCTGTACCATGCAAAATGCGTATCTCCCTGGCACCAGCCACCATAGCTGCATCAAGGAATTTAACCACTTTTTGCAAAGCTTCATCCACACGTAATCCGCGCACATCCAGAGCAGAGATAAACTCTCCGGGCTTGGTCATTTGTACCTTTACCCCGCCTTTTTTCTCCATACGCCGCATTTCCCGTGCTTCATCTCCAGTTAGCTTTTCCAGTTCCGAAACCTTGAAAAAGCTCTTTATATTGCCCATCAGTACCAGTGCCCTGCCATCTTTTATTTCCATCACCTGACCTTTTATACCTGTGCTTTTATGCCTTACATAATCCCCAACGGAAATTTCTCCGCTAACCTCCTGCGTTTTTAACTTTTTCTGCTTGCGCAAATTCTCTTCCAGATCTCGTTCCACCTTCTGCTGGGCATGCTTACGCTGCTGATTAAGTTGCTTCCGCCTCTGTTCAAACTCCTTGCGGATAAGACGGGTTGCCTCTTTCTCTGCCTGACGCTCCTTAATCTGACGAATAGTATTCTCTATCAAACGGTTAGCCTCCGAAAGGATGCGGTCTGCTTCCTCATTAGCCTGCTGTATCAAACGTTTTTTCTCCCTGAGTATACGCTCATATTCTTTCCGGTATTTTATCACCTTTTCGCGCAATTCACGGTTTTGCTGCTCCATCTCCTGGCGTTCCCTGCTTATTTTCTGGCGCTCACGCTCAATTTCCAGCAAAATTTTATCAAAATCCACCTGCGAAGAACCTATTTTCTCCTTGGCACGGGAAATTATATCCCTGGGTAAACCAATTGATGAGGCAATTTCCAGAGCAAAGGAACTACCCGGTCGCCCAAGTTCAAGGATATACAATGGTTTAAGCTTATCACTGTCAAACAACATAGCAGCATTGACAATACCTTCGCGTGCTGTGGCAAAATGTTTCAGATTGGAATAATGTGTGGTAATAACTGCCCTCACACGTTTTTCCAGCAATTTTTCCAGCACAGCTTCTGCTATTGCGCCTCCCATTGCCGGATCAGTGCCAGCACCAAATTCGTCTATCAACACAAGGGAGTGTTCATCAGCCTGTTCCAGGATTTTCTTTACATTTAGCAGATGTGAGCTATACGTGGATAAATCATTTTCTATTGACTGGTCATCTCCAATGTCCACAAAAATTTTATCAAAAATTCCAATAACAGAGGAAAAACGCACAGGAGGCAAAAAACCGCATTGCGTCATATATTGCACCAGTCCCACAGTTTTGAGGGCAACAGATTTACCACCTGCATTAGGTCCGGAAATAAGGATTATCCTCTGGTTATCATCTATACGCAAGGATAAAGGAACAACTTTGCGGTCGCTATTACGGAAAGTAAGCGTAAGCAGCGGATTACGCGCATTATGCAATTCCAGCACAGGCTTATCAGTAAGCTGCGGTTTCTCGGCCTGCAACTCCATAGCCAGGCGGGCTTTACCACGGATAAAATCCAGATCCGACAGTATTTCATAGTTATTCAGCAAATCCGGAATATAAGGCCGGATGTCGTCTGCCAGCTCCGTGAGGATACGTATTATCTCCCTCTTTTCGGCAAAGGTTAGTTCAATGATGTCATTATTCAACTCCACCGCACGGATAGGCTCAATATACACTGTTTTACCTGTTGCCGACTGGTCCTGCACTATGCCTGGAATAGCATTTTTCTTTGCAGCCACAACAGGTATGAGGAACTTTCCACCACGGACCACTACGGCAGCATCCTGTTCTACAATACCCTGTTTCTGAGCCTGTTTAAATACCTGATTAACAATCCGCCCTACCTCAGCTTGCTTTTGCTGCAAGGCTTTACGGATAGATTGCAACTCACGGCTGGCACTGTCCAATATTTCTCCGTTGCGATTTATAACACTGCGTATGCGTTCAATAACAAACGGAAAATACTTTATTCCAGAAGCTATTTCACGCAATGCCCCAAATTTATCCTGCCACTCACGCCTGAGAAAAAACTGACGGATAGCCTTGAGGGTCTCCAACGACTGCCACAGACGCAGCAGTTCAACCTCGCTCATATAAACTCCAGCAACCTCTATCTTACGCAACGAAGGACGTAAATCATAATAATAATCCAGCGGAAAATTATGATTATGCAAAATATCTATAAAGTCCGAAACAGCAGAGAGTTGCTTTGCTATCCAGCTATAATCAGTGGAAAATTTTATCTCAGGGATTTTTGTCCGCCCAATATCAGTGAGATATTTCTCCAGTTCCTCAATAATTTTATCAAACCCAAGCTTCTCGCGTATATCCATGGATTATACCAGAAATTTTCATTTTTGCAAAGGTAGATAAAATATTGATTAAAAAGCAAATACCTATACATCAGTTTATTTCCCTTAATAGTCCCTGATAACGGTAATTCAAAATAAAAATTAGCTAATATTCTTCATTTTATTCTCATTATTTACTAACTTTATTTAAAACTTTAAAATCTAAAATTATGGGAAAACATGCTGTAAAAGTTGCAGACGTTGATGTTAACAAACTAATTGATATGTTAAATGCTGCCCTGGCTGAGGAATGGCTGGCATATTACCAATACTGGATTGGCGCCCGTCTTATGGAAGGACCTATGCGCAGCGAAGTTGAGCCAGAACTGTTAGTACATGCAAATGAAGAATTACAACACGCAGAACTCATTGCCAACAGAATTATCCAATTAGGCGGCACACCTGTAACCAACCCTGGCGACTGGACAAAATTAGCCAGATGTGCCTATGAAGATCCTACCGATCCATACATAGAAGTTATTTTAGAGCAAAATCTCAGAGGGGAACGTTGCGCTATTGACAGATACAAAGAAATTGCTGATTATACAGCAGGAAAAGACCATACCACACATCAGATAGCTGTACAAATATTAAACGATGAATTAGAGCACGAAGAGGATATTGAAGCATGGTTGGCTGACTTACAAAGAATGAAGGATGAATGGAAAAAACTGAGATTATAAAACTTTTATGCTCCCTATGCCTAACAACATAGGGAGCATTTTTCTTACTGCTTATGCTTAATCAATATCTCCATCAATTCTGTAAAATCGTCTGCTTTGAGCGAAGCACCACCTATCAAGCCTCCGTCAATATCGGGCTGGGCAAAGAGTCCGTCTGCGTTGGAAGGCTTACAACTACCTCCGTAAAGGATTGTAGCGTTATTAGCCACCTGATCACCAAATTTTTCTGTGAGTAAACTACGGATAAAAGCGTGCATCTCCTGAGCCTGTTCCGGGGTTGCCACCTTGCCAGTGCCAATAGCCCATACAGGCTCGTAGGCAATTATGATATTCTCCATATCAGAGGCTTCCAGATCAAATAACACATCTCTAATCTGGGATCTTACTACAACAAAATGTTCCTCTGCTTCGCGCTGTTCCAGCTCTTCGCCAATACAAAAAATAGGTTTTAGACCTTTTTTTAGGGCCAATTGCATCTTTTTGAGTAGCAAATCGTTATCCTCCTTCTGATACTTCCGCCTCTCCGAATGTCCAATGATAACATACTCAGCTCCAACGGAAAGTAACATATCAGCGGAAATCTCTCCAGTATAAGCTCCTTTTTCCTCCCAGCCCATATTTTGGGCTCCCAATTTTATATACTTCCCATCAATTATCTGACTTATCCGGTAAAGATGGGTATAAGGTGGAGCTATAATCATTCCAAATTTATCCAGGTCAAATTTTCTGTTATTTACCTTGTCTTGAATGGCACTGGCCAAAGCCTCACCCTCAGGCAAGGTGGTATTCATTTTCCAATTACCAGCAACAATAAATTTTCTCATAACAGTTATTTTTTTGTGTTTTCCGAATTTTTTATAAAAATAGAAAAAAATTTGCCATTGAAAATCCAAAATTACCATATAAATGAGTGCAAACGTTAAAGACCGTAAATTTCGCTATCCTCTATGGGCACAGATCCTCACAGGTCTGGTGCTGGGAGTTATCTTCGGTAGCCTGTTCAAGGATAAAGTTAACTATGTTAGCTGGATGGGACAAATATTTATGCGCGGACTGAAAATGATTATCGTCCCATTAATACTCACCTCCATAATATCCGGCGTTGCTGGAATGGGAAATGCAGAAAACCTCGGACGCCTGACACTAAAAACCTTCACATATTACATCCTTTCCAGTCTGGCAGCTATTTTGACCGGACTATTACTTGTAAACCTTATTAAACCTGGCGTAGGAGCTCAGCTGGGCTTCTCGCAGACAGTCAAGGAACTGCCCGCAGTAAAAAAATCCATAACTGACATTATCATACAAATTGTTCCGGAAAATATTTTCAAAGCTTTTGCGGAAAATAATATGCTGCAAGTCATTTTCTTTGCTATCTTGTTCGGATACTTCATCACCCAACTTAAAGACGAACACCGCAAAACTCTCACCACATTTTTTGATGGCGCTTTTGAAGCAATAATGAAGCTAACGCATTTTATCATCCGTTTTGCGCCATTTGGCGTCTTCGGACTGGTAGCAGTACTGGTAAGCAAACAGAATAACATAGGTGAGCTGTTTGCCCGTCTTGGCATCTATATGCTAACTGTCATTGCCGCCTTAGTAATCCATGCTACAATTACCCTTCCGCTGGTTCTGCGGTTCATTGCACGTGTTAGTCCATTAAAACATCTACGAGCAATGAGTGATGCTCTGCTCACTGCCTTTTCCACAGCCTCCTCAGGAGCCACTCTGCCCCTGACCATGGATAGAATAATGACCCGGGCAGGGGTATCAGAAAAAATTGCCAGTTTTACACTACCACTGGGCGCTACCGTTAATATGGACGGAACAGCCCTGTACGAAATGGTTGCTGCAATGTTCATTGCCCAGGTCTATGGCATACACCTGACCTTCACACAACAATTCATCGCTGTGCTCACAGCCCTGCTCGCCTCAATTGGTGCTGCTGCTATACCAATGGCCGGACTGGTTATGATAACGATAGTGCTATCAGTGCTGGGCCTACCTCTGGAAGGAATCGGGCTTATCCTGGCTGTGGACCAAATACTGGATATGCTCAGAACAACAGTCAACGTCTGGAGCGACTCAGTGGCTGCCGTGACAATAGCCAAATCCGAAGGTGAAGACCTGCCTATCAGCATCGGGAAAAATTAAATTTTCCAAAAGAAATAACTTTTACCCGGCAAAAACGTATAATTAACCTGCAAAATTTGTGCTTAGACAATGGGAAAAAAGAAACTTTCATTACCCGAAATTTTATACGAAGACGATTACCTTATAATAGTTAACAAACCGCCTGGTGTAATTATCCAGGGAGATAAAACAGGCGACCCTACCCTGCTGGACATGGTGGAAGCATACCTGAAACGCACCTACCTGAAAAAGAACGTTTTTCTGGGGCTGCCGCACCGTTTGGACCGCCCCACCAGTGGAACAGTTGTCCTTGCCAAGAAAAAATCTGTTCTCAAAGAACTCAACCGTATGTTCCACGACGGAAAAGTGCGGAAAACTTACTGGGCTGTTGTAAACAAAAAGCCACCCAAAAGCAAGGACACACTTAAACATTATCTGTGGAAAAATCAGCAACAAAATAAATCCTATGCTCTGGATTATCCCAAGCCCGGCAGCAAGGAAGCATCCCTGACTTACAACCTTCTGGGAAACTACAAAAACAAGTTTTACCTCCTGGAAATATATCTGCACACTGGACGCCATCACCAGATACGCGCCCAATTGCTGCGTATCGGATGCAGAATCATCGGAGATATGAAATACGGCTACCCACACCCTAACAAGGACAAAAGCATATTTCTGCACTCCCGGCGGATAAGTTTTTTTCATCCTGTGACCAAAGAAAAAATTACTATATTTGCACGTCCGCCCCGCGGAGAAATATGGGACTATTTCTACGAAAAATTTAAAAACCGGAAGTAAGATGCCAAAACAATATTATGCCCCTATGCACACAGCCGAGCATATCCTTAACCAGACAATGGTAAGGCTTTTCGGCACCGACAGGGCGTTTAATTGTCATATTGAAAAGAAAAAATCAAAATGTGACTATCACCTGGATAGACCTCTCACCGAGGAAGAAATCAAAACACTGGAACAAAAAGTAAATGAAATAATCCGCCAGGATTTGCCTGTATCCGAATATTTTTTGCCATACGACGAAGCTGCGGATCGTTTTAAAATCAAAGTGCCCAGAGAAGAAAATCCTACAATCAGGATTATACAAATAGGTGATTATGACCATTGTCCTTGCGCTGGTAATCATGTGGAACACACTGCGGAAATAGGAGAGTTCAAAATAATTTCCACTTCATACGAAAACGGCGTTTTCCGCATACGTTTCAAAGTTAATCCGCCAGAGGAAGCCAAACAAAAATACGCTTAAGCCAATGATGAAATACGAAATAATTGCCACGGATAAAGAGACAGGCGCCCGCGCAGGCATACTCCACACTGACCACGGCGACATTGAAACCCCTATCTTCATGCCAGTAGGCACTCAGGGAACAGTAAAAGCTGTGCATCAACGGGAACTTAAAAACGATATAAAAGCCCAAATCATACTGGGTAATACTTATCACCTTTATTTGCGGCCTGGGCTGGAAGTTCTGAAAGCCGCCGGTGGCTTGCACAAATTTAACGGCTGGGACCGTCCTATCCTTACCGACAGCGGCGGCTTTCAGGTCTATTCTCTGGCACAGATGCGCAAACTCACTCCCGAAGGCGTTGTGTTCAAATCGCACATAGATGGATCGTATCACAAATTTACCCCGGAAAATAACGTGGACATTCAGCGCACCATCGGAGCCGACATAATGATGGCACTGGACGAATGTCCGCCTTATCCGTCCACATACGAATATGCAAAAAACTCCATGGAACTGACACACTCATGGCTCAAACGCGGATGGCAACATTACAAGAACACAGAGCCATTATACGGATACTATCAAGCGTATTTTCCTATCTGCCAGGGTAGCGTGTATAAGGATTTGCGCACACAATCGGCCGAGACCATAGCCTCCTACGATGCCGACGGATATGCTATCGGCGGACTGGCTGTAGGAGAGCCCGAAGAGACAATGTATGAAATGATTGCACTAACTAACAGCATACTGCCCAAGGATAAACCCCGTTACCTTATGGGCGTTGGCACCCCAGCTAATATCCTCAACTCTATAGAGCTGGGCGTGGATATGTTTGACTGCGTTATGCCTACACGTAATGCCCGTAATGCCCAGCTATTCACAACCCAGGGCATAATAAATATCAAAAACCAGAAATGGAAATTTGATTTTTCCCCAATAGACCCCGAAGGAATTACTTTCGTGGACACGCACTACTCAAAAGCCTATTTACGCCATCTGGTAATAGCTGGAGAACGCCTGGCAGCACAGATTGCCTCAATACATAATCTGGGATTTTATCTGTGGCTGGTGCGCCAGGCCCGTGAACATATCATCGCTGGAGATTATAAGGAATGGAAACAAAAAATCATTCCACAAATAACCCAAAGACTTTAATATTTAAGATTTTTTTCTTATTTTGGCATTAAATTCGTTAATTTTATAATAAAAAATCACGAACAATTCATGACCCAAAATCAGATAAATACTCCAAAAGCTCTGTGGGATTTACTCTCAGCTACAAGCATTGACGACTTGAATTATATTTATAAAGGCGAATTTTCGGAGGACATAGCACATTACTTACTCCTGTTGGCAGAGAAAAATATTGAACGTAATCAGCTCAAAGGACGGGTAAAAAAACGCGTTTTCCATATCCTCGTGGAAAGCGTGCAGAACATCACCAGGCACCAGGATATTATTGAAGAGCAGAAGATACAAAAAGCTATGTTCTCCATCCAGAAATTCAAAAACATTTACATTGTTACTACAGGCAACCTGGTGAAAAAGACCAAGATACCTTTCTTGCAGCAGAAGCTGGAGACAATCAACAGTATGAGCGAAGAAGAACTTACCCAATTTTACAAAGATGTATTAACCGAGGAAAGCTTTACTGCCAAAGGCGGAGCCGGGCTTGGATTAATAGAAATTGCCAGAAAATCAGGAAATAAGCTATATTACGACTTCAAGGATTTTAACGAGAACTACTCGTTTTTCTATATGCACACATACATACATCTGGACCCCAACAACAAGCAAAAAGTTTATCTTCCCCGTATATATTCCTTTGACTATATCAAAGAAATTCATGAACTGCTGGAAAAAGAAAAAATTCTGCTGGTCTATTGTAGTGTATTTGACCAGCCCAGTTTGATAACATTAATCTCTATACTTAATTCCCAGCTCAAAGGAGATTTGCCATTCAGGAAAAAAATAGTTTCCACACTCGTGGAAATGTTGCAAAATATTATACATCACGGTTATGTCCGTAAAGATGCAAAAGGTAAAGGGTCTTTAGGAATGTTCTATATTTCCTACAAAGACGATGTATTCAGCTTAAACACAATAAATTATGTATCAAACGAAGATTCCAAAGAACTCAGACGGTATTTGAATTATATCAATAGCCTGGGTATGGAAGAATTGGAACAAGTCTATAATGAAAAACTCCTGGATTTTACAGATGACAATAATGGCCTTGGAGGCCTTGGCTTTATAGAGATGCGCCTAAAAAGCGGCAATCCTCTACTTTATGAGGTAAAACCTATAAATGAATTTATATCTTACTTTGCATTAAAAGTTGATTTTTCTTTAAATAGAAAATAGCTATGGAAGCACTCATAATAAAAAAGACAGACGAAACCCCTGCGGTAATTTTCAATCCAGAAAAAGGGAAATTCCAAATTGCAGGTAATGCCTGGCCTGAAAATGCGCAAAAGTTTTTTGAAAAAATTTTTGAATGGCTGGAGGACTATTTCATTGACCCTCTGGACGAGACCGTGTTGGAATTAAGGCTCAACTATTTTAATACCGCTGTAGCCAAACAGCTCGTCAAATTATTATTATTGTTTAAAGAAAAAAGTGAAATCCATAATGTAAAAATAATATGGTATTATCCAAAAGATGATTATGCCACATTTATGGAAGCACAAAGATATAAACAACTTCTTGACATGGGTGATATTCTGGAAGTAAAAGAAATAAAAACTCCTAATCCCACTGAATAATCATTCTTACATCTTTTTCTCCTGCATCTTCCAGGTCTATTTTTGCCTCATTAGATCCGCTGGCAAGGAGAGTATAATAACCCCATCCACCTATACGATGTATAATAACATCCTCAATATTCACAAAATCATAAAAATATAATTCTGCATATTTTCTGTCCTTATCAAGTAAATCCAACTTGATATTAGCAGGCGAATAATATGTCTCAAGGAAAAAAGGTGTTCGTCTTATCATATTGGCAGGCCCACCAAAACGCAGGAAAAAACGATACACTCCGTTCAAAGCATCCTGGGCACTGAAAATACCCATATCCCAGGCCATTTGTTTAGGTTCTACAAAAGCCAGACGTGCAGCCGTCAACAAGGGTTGCCTCAGATAAGCATCAACATCATACCAACGGGAAACATATATTCCGTTAATATATTCTTGTCTGACGTTTTGAGGTAGCTCTCTAAGCCAATTATCATATACATCTGGATATTTAAGTAACAAATATTTCGGAAGCGTTTTTACAGCAACTCCTTTTACCTTCATCTGATATAACTTAGGGTCTAAGTAAAATTACAAAAATTTATTTTCCAATACAAAAATTAGCAAAAATATTACCCAGCAGCTCATCCGTGGTAATTTCACCGGATATTTCGCCCAGATAAAACATTACTTGCCGCACATCCTCGGCCAACAAATCTGTGGGTAATCCGCTGTCCATTCCTTCCATAACACGGCTTATGGCCTCATCAGCACGCTTGAGCGCCTCATAATGCCGGGCATTGGTGAGAATAACCTCATTTTCCTTGTATTGATTATATCCTACTGCTCTGATCAAAGCCTCTTCAAGTTGCTGAACATTCCGGTGGTATTTGGCCGAAAGATAAACAACAGGTAATTCCAATCCGCCTGTGTCAGGATTATCTTCCGCCAGGTCTATTTTATTAAAAACCAGGATTATTTTCTGTTCATCAACAAGTTGCATAATATCATAAAGCTTTGTCTTCCACTGTTTATCCCTGGCATCTACCATAAATAAAACCACTTCGGCCTTTTTTATCATTTCCTTGGTGCGTTCTATGCCAAGTGCTTCTATTTTATCCTGAGTATGGCGCAGGCCGGCCGTGTCTATAAAACGGAACAGTATTCCACGGATAGAAATAATGTCCTCAATGGTATCACGCGTAGTGCCAGGGATGTCCGAAACAATAGCCCTATCCTCCTTTAACAGCAAATTAAGCAAAGTGGATTTACCCACATTAGGCTCCCCCACAATAGCCACCGGAATACCGTTCTTTATGGCATTTCCATAGCGGAAAGTTGATAATAGTTTTTCCACCTTTTGCTTTATTTCAAGGATTAACTCGCGAAGCTGCCCCCGGTCGGCAAATTCCACATCTTCCTCGGCAAAATCCAGCTCCAGCTCTATCAAAGAAGCAAAATCCACTAACTTCTGCCGCAATTGTTTAAGCTCATTGGACACACCGCCTCGGAGTTGACGGAAAGCAACTTTACGTGCAGCTTCACTGGTTGCGGAAATCAAATCAGCCACGGCCTCGGCCTGCGCCAGGTCCATTTTTCCGTTAAGATAAGCCCGCAAGGTAAATTCCCCTGGCTGGGCAATACGTGCCCCGGCATTAACCAATAGCTCTATAATCTTCTGCTGGATGTATAATGAACCGTGGCAGGAAATCTCCACAGCATCTTCACCAGTATAGGAATGTGGTTTGTGAAAAACAGCCACTAATACCTCGTCTATGACTTCATCCGCCTCCACTATTTCGCCAAAATGCAGAGTATATCCTTTCTGCAAGGAAAGTTTCTTATCCTTACGAAAAGGCCGGAAAATCTTTTCCACTATTTCAAAAGTCCTATCGCCCGAAACACGGATAACAGCAATAGCTCCGCTACCGGGCGGAGTGGCAATAGCGGTTATGGTATCACCAAGCATAAAAAACGGATTTTAAAGTTGTAAGAGAAACTCCATAACATCAATATCATCGGGCCAGTCCCAGAGCATCGGCCGTTGTGCCTGCCCCATAGGCACAACGGCAAACCCTTCCAGAGGATTATTGCTCACAACACACTGTATTTTATTCCTGAATGCTTCCAGATACTGCGGAACATTCTGCCAGTTGCTATAACGCTGATAAAACACCACAGCTGTAGGCGAAACCAGTGATAAATCTTCTTCTTTGAGCAAAACAAAACCATTATCAAAAAAACGTTCTTTGTTAAGCAGATAAATGGCACGATTGTATTCGTAATTGTTGGCATACTTATGATAATCAATAAGATGCCTGTAACGATAAAAAGCCTTGAACAAACGGTTAATGTCAAAATCCTGAGGGATATAAATTTTGGAAACATTACGGCATCCCAGTCCAAAATACAGAAAAACGTCATCGGCTAAGCGTTCCAGGTCATCCTCAGTCTCATCACCCTTAATCACTGCCACCGAAGTACGGTTACGCCTGATGATATTCGGATATTTTCCGAAATAATATTCAAAGTATCTTGCAGTATTATCACTACCAGTGGCAATAACAGCATCAAAATCAAAACCACTGATACGCTCCTCGGTCAAGATAATTTTATCCTCAAACTCCGGATTAATCTTAACCAAAACCTGAGCAATAGCCTTAGGTAAGAGAGTATCTTTGGAAGAAAGCTTTGCTAACAAACGGTAACCAGAAATTAAAACCGCAATAAAATCAGAAAAGCCAACAAAAGGAATATTACCGGCCATAATAACGGCCACAGTTTTATTTGCATCTATCTTTGCCAGTCTATCCCTGTAAGGGATCAGCCACTTATGCAAATTTTCTTCTGTAGATGCATCCGCGAGAGCATCAAGCTGATAACGCACAAATTCCTCGGCAAACCATCCATTATAATCATACAGACGTGGTATTAACTGCTGAAAATTCTCATAATCCTCTTGCAAGCCATCAGGTATCAAAGATTTATCGGAATTTGCAACAGCTTTCATAAAACGCGAAAGCCGGGCAAAAGCTTTTATCCTATCGTCTATGTTCATACTATCTCGTCAGTTTTATACTTTGTGAATATTTTAACCGAAATGATAATCATAATTATAAAGACCACTATCAATGCTATCCACAGGTAAATAGGCCTGATATACAAGCGCTTACCCTCTGTTTTGGGATTACTGAGTTTTATAATTTTACCCACTGTAATTTCTGGACGATTGCGTGGAATTTTATTAATAAAATATTTCAAATCGTAAATAGGGGCAGGCACATTTTGATTACCAAACTTAAGAACATACTTTTTTCCTTTCTCCAACCTGGCAATAATATGCTCCTTTACCTGGTAAGCTCTGATATCGGAAAATTTCAGAGGTTCATTGTTATCATTATAAACTACCAGATACAAATCCTTGGCATAATAACGCGACAAAAGCAGCTCATTGCTACTATCTGAGCATAAATAAAAATCCTTTTGATTGCCAAAATAATATTTCAAGCGGATTTTCTTCCCGGAAGCAGTATCGCGTGTAGTAAGTTCAGCTTTTCGTAAATAATACTCCGGGCTCTCAATTTTAAACACAATCTTGTCAATATACTGAGGGTCTTTAAAAGAAATTTTAACTATTGTTTTCTGAGGCTCGGTAGTATCATCCTGGAAAAATTTTGGACGAGGCACTTCAACATACTGGACTACCTTTTTCTCCACCAGAAAAGTATATGCATTAAGGATAACGATAGGCTGACGGTTGAAATCAAAGAATATTATACGGTAATATTCAAAATTTGTCTCGGGTAAATCATTTATAACAAGCTGTGCTGTAGCCGAATCGCTGAAATCTTTTTGATAACGCACATTATTTTTTAATATCTGCCAGTTTTTCAAATCATTACTCCCACTAATATTAACCCAAATCTGTGCATCAGTGTTTTTGATGATAAAAACGAAATTAGCCAGATTATTGCGATCTGGATTATGTACCATCACTACGGTATATTTTTTTGCAAGCTTATGCTCGTTCTGTATAATCCTCAACTTACGCCTGCGGGCTGTTTTAAACCTATTCTCCTCGGTATCACGGATATACGGAATTTCCTTCCCCCTAAGGTCATAAATACGAATATCTGAAAATTTATAGTTTAATTTACTGGTAACCCGTGGAGGTAAAAAAATCTCATAAAAATATGTAGAATCTATCCTTGGCAAATCCGCTTTATATTGGAAAAAATATTGTCCGAACGATAAAGCCGGAAATAAAAACAATAATATTACAACAGTTTTTTTCATTTTACCGGTAATTATTTTAGGTAAAGAGAGTTTGTTAGTCAAAATTATAAAAGTTAATCAAACTAATAAACAAAAATAGAAAATAAAACTTTATCTTTGCGCAAAAATCAAAAACGGCAAAGCTTAATGAAAATAATTGCAACAACATTTACAGGTCTGGAAGAAGTATTGAAAAAAGAAATAGAAGATCTTGGCGGTAAGAATATCACAGTATTAAAACGTGCCGTATCCTTTTTCGGGGACAAAGAGCTGATGTACCGGGCTAATCTTGAGTTACGTACAGCTATACGTGTGCTCGTACCTATTACGGATTTTTTTGCACCAGACCCCGAAACATTATACGAAAAAGTAATGGAAATTGAATGGCCAGCATTGTTTGATGTTGAACGCACTTTTAGTGTGGAAGCCGTTGTTCACTCCAATATATACAGACATTCAGGTTTTGTAGCCCTTAAAACCAAGGATGCCATAGTAGATAAATTCCGTGAAAAATTTGACTACCGTCCAGATGTGGATAACAAACAGCCTAACGTTGTTATTAACGTACATGTGCAAAACGATTATTTCACAATCTCCCTGGATGCCAGTGGAGAACCCCTTTATAAACGCGGCTACCGTGTGGAACAGACTATTGCTCCGATGAACGAGGTACTGGCTGCTGGCCTTATCCAGCTATCCGGATGGGATAAACAGACTGATTTTGTAGATTTTATGTGCGGAAGTGGTACTCTACCCATTGAAGCTGCCCTGCTGGCAACAAATACACCTTCTCAATTCAAACGTACATATTTTGCTTTCAAATACTGGAAAAATTATGACAAAGGACTGTGGGACAAAGTAAAAGCAGAGGCCATGAGCCGGGTTAACAAAGACATAAAAGTTAGAATTTTTGGGTCGGACAAAAGCTACCGTGCTATAAATATTGCATGGAAAAATGCAATAAGCGCAAAAATGGAAGATTACCTTGACTTCAAAGATATTCCTATGGAGAAACTCCGCCCCTTCAAAGGACATAAACACATAATTATCAATCCGCCATACGGACGCCGCCTGGCAGGAAATATGCCCGGTATCTATTCCACAATAGGACGGGTACTAAAAAACAATTTCTCTGGCAGTAATGCCTGGATTTTTACCACCGAAAAACGCTATTTGTCATATCTGGGGCTCAAACCCGAAAAAATTTATAATGTAAAAACAGGAGCTGTTGATGGAACATTTGCAGGCTACAAAATTTTTTAAATAAGTTTTATCAAAAAATTTATAGGATTCAAAACAATTATTTTTCTTTTAATTTTGATTTTTTTAAGTTTATAGTCAAACTTCATTTTTCTTTTTATCAATGCTGCCCATATTAAATAAAGAACATCTTAGTGTACTGCCAGAAAAACTGCAAGAAGTCATCTATTCAGAGCTTGATGAATGCGGTCAAGGCGAAACTTATTTGAGAGTAGATAATTTTTTACCTCAAACAATAGATGAACTTCTATGTGATATTGAAAACATTTTATCCGATGTGCCAAAGAAAATCAAAAAACGTACATTTAACATTACAGTAGAACTTATCCAGAATATCAATTTGCATGCAACCACTTCAGCTCCTGGACATCTTTCAAAATACGAAAAATTCGGATTTTATATTTTATGTAAAATGACTAATTTTGTTACAAGAATTACCACAGGCAATTTTGTTGACAAAGCTGTAAAAAACGATATAGAATATTATCTGAGATATTTAAAGGGGCTATCGGCTAAGCAAATGAAAGACCTGTATTTTAAAATTTTTGAGCTAAATCACAATTATAAAGGAGGTGGTGGACTTGGTTTTATTGATATTGCCAAAAAAACCAATAATAATTTTAATTTTAAATTCATAAATTATAATTTAGAGCTATATTTGTTTATCTTTAATGCCACAGTTTCAATAGAAAAAAACAAAGTCTATGGACAGTAACGCTTTAAAAATCTTAGAGATTAAGGCAACTAACAAAACTCCTTATATTAAATTTGACCCCAACATGGGGGTTCTGGAGTTAAGAGGCCGTTCTATTCCCGAAAATGCCGTGGAATTTTACAAACCTTTAGTGGAATGGCTGGACAAATACGCTCAGGACCCAAAAGATAAAACTGAAGTTAATGTTCAATTGGAATATTTTAACACCAGTTCGTCAAAATGTATCCTGGACGTTTTTAAAAAGCTGGAGGACATAAACAAAAAGCCTGATAAAGAAGTTGTTATAAACTGGTATTACGAAGAAGATGATGAGGATATGCTGGAGGCAGGCGAAGATTACCAGTCAATCCTCAAGATTCCTTTTAAAATGATTGAAATGGAGGAATAATTTGAACCTTTGGCACAATTTTTTCGTATAATTAGATGAAGTTTTTTAATTGATATAATGAAAAAATTTCTTTACATAGTCATCTTATTACTACTGGCGAATATTGGATGGGCACAAGATTCCCATCTGTGGAGTAATATCCAATATCAAAACTCATCTGTGCACGAGGCTATAATCAGCCCTGTGCCTATGAGTGAACCACATTTTTTCGTAAAATCCAATCAGCTTATTACCAAAATTGAGGTTATTGACCTTCTGGGGAAAACAATCTATAAACAAAAACCTCATAACTATTCTTACGACCCCATTGAAGTAAATCTTCCTCCGTGCAAGAAAGGAATTTACTTTGTAAAAATTACATTTGACGATAACACCTACATTATCAAAAAGACTATTTACAGATAAAAGAGGATGCCGCTAAAACGACATCCTCTTTTTTATTTCAAAAGCCCAGATTTTCTTTTATTTTTCCGAAAAATCCTTTTGAATTAGGCTTAAAGTTTTCCGACTCTCCCAATTTTCTGAGTAAATCTGCCTCTTTTTTGCTGATATTCTTGGGTATAAAGACTTTTACTTTTATGAGTAAATCTCCACGGCGATTTTCTCCATATACCGGAATACCCTTTCCTTTCAGGCGTAAAACTTTTCCGGACTCCGTACCAGGAGCAATTTTGATTTTAACCGGTCCTTCTACTGTGGGAATTTCTTTGGTAGCACCAAGTACAGCCTCAGGAATACTAATATCCAGGTCGTAAATCAAATTTATTCCTTCGCGGCGCAGATGTGGATGTTTAACTTCCTCAAAATTAATAATCAAATCACCAGAGAGGCCTTTATGACGTCCAGCATTTCCCTTTCCACGCAAGGTCATTTGCATATCAGCTGTTACCCCAGGCGGAATATCAATTGTCACAACTTCTTCGCCATCCACCACACCAGTACCATTACATACCGGACAAGCGTTTTTAATTACCTGTCCGCGGCCATGACAAGTAGGACAGGTAGAAGCCTGATGGATAGTACCAAAAAAGGACTGCATAGTACGATAGACCTGCCCGCTGCCTCCGCAAGTGGGACATGTTTGGGTTTCTCCGCCTGTACCTCCGCATTCGGGACACGGTACCTTTTTCTTAATTTTGATTTTCTTTCCGCTGATACCGTTAACAATATCTTCAAGTGTCAACTTAACGGTAATCTGCAAATCCCTACCCCGCTCGTGCCGTGAAGATCTCCTGGAACGGGAACGTGAGCTAAATCCGCCTCCGAAAAAAGCATCTCCGAAAATATCAGAGAAAGCGGAAAAAATATCGTCCAGGTCGCTAAAGCCGGAAAATCCAGCATTACCTTTAAGGCCATCATGTCCGTACTGGTCGTAAATTCTACGTTTCTCGTCATTAGAAAGCACTTCGTAAGCTTCGGCAGCTTCTTTGAACTTTTCCTCAGCTTCCTTGTCGCCCGGATTACGGTCGGGATGATACTTGAGGGCCAGACGCCGGTATGCCTTTTTTATTTCTTCCTTGGTGGCAGTACGTGAGACCCCAAGTATTTCGTAATAATCTCGCTTATAAGCCATAGTATTAAGATTTTTGAACAGGACGGGCTGGCCTGTAAGTATTTTTTATGTCTGTCGCAGGGTTATCCAGCGCAGGCCAGCCCGTCCGTTATTACATTGCCACAACCACTTTGGCGTGGCGTATAACTTTGTCGTTTAATTTATAACCTTTCTGAATTACGTGAACAATCTTTCCTTTCTGTTCCTCGTTCTGCGCTGGTACCTGCTGGACCGCTTCGTGCAAATCAGTGTCCAGAGGCTTATCCATGGCGTCAATTTCCTCAACGCCCTGTTGCTTGAGGAATTTCTGAAAATGATTGTAAATAAGTACAACGCCCTGTTTCAAAGCTTCAATATCCTGTGCTTTGTCAATATGTTCCAGCGCCCTTTCAAAATCGTCTATCACTGGCAAAAGGTCTATAAGCACTTTCTCACCAGCTGTTTTAATCAATTCCTGTTTTTCTTTCAATGTCCGTTTGCGGTAATTATCATACTCAGCAGCCAGACGCAAATACCTGTCGCTAAGATCCTTATGTTTTTTCTCCAGTTCCTTGTATTTTTCCTGGCAATCATTAAGGTTATTTTCAATATCCTGACAATCTGTCAATTTTTCTTTTTCAGGTTCTTTTTTTTCAGCATTCTGTTCTTGCTGTTGCATATCTTGTTCTTGATCGTGAGTTTTATTTTTGTGTTCTTCCATATTTTTTCCCATAGTTTTTAGATTTTAATTCCCTGTAGATTTGTCAAAATACTTGCCAAATACCTCTAAGCTGTAAATTCGGCAACAAAGATAAATTTTTTTTGTCATATTGTCACCCCTTCCAGCGAGAGCAAGAATTTTTTTATTTGCACACCCGGTGAATATCCTCCAATATTTCCGCCAGAGGCAACAACCCGGTGGCAAGGCACGATAATGGGCAAGTAATTTGCACCCAGAGCGTTAGCCACAGATCTGTAAGCGCGGGGTTTACCTATTGATGCAGCAAGATTTTTATATGTAATCACCTGTCCATAAGGTATTTTCATGGTAGCCTTCCATACTTTCAGGCGAAAATCTGTTCCTGTGAATCTGAAAGGACATTCAAAAATTCGTCTTTTACCAGAAAAATATTCCTCCAACTGCCTGGCACACAGCATAGTTATACTATTTGACCTGTTCTGATGGAATTCTCTGACAAATTTTATTTTCAAAAGCCTATGGTCATCTGCCATAATTAATACATATCCCAGAGGAAATTCCAAATATTGATAAAAAATATCAGTATTTTCCATTTAGTTTTTGTATTTTTAAACTTGAAAATAAAAATGCCACAGACATGAATGCTAATTATTTTTCCAAAGTTAAGCAATATTTGTTGGAACTTGAATACACCATTGTAAAAGAGGATAAAGAAGAAGGTTTGTTTGTAATAGAAAAAGAGGAAGAATTTGTGAAAAATATGATTATAGCCATTGATGAGAGCACTGTCATAATAGAGCAACCTTTGTTCAAACTAAAAAATGAAACTCCCGAAGCCCTGAAAAAATTACTCCGTAAAAACCGGGATTTAATATGCGGTGCCATAGCTCTGACTGATGATAACACTGTTATATACCGCGATACTTTACAGGCAGAAAATCTGGACTTAAACGAACTGGAAGCATCCATTGATTCCTTGTCTATTTTATTAAGTGAATCCGGTGACGAACTGTTAGAACTGGCAAAATAAATGCTTGATAGGCTGGCTCTGTGGGATAAAGACCTCTTACTGGCTATAAATCATAGTCATACTACTACACTGGATTGGATAATGTGGCAGGCAAGCGGTAATCTCCTGTGGCTGCCGCTTTATTTATTTATTATCTTCCTGTTATACAGACAATTTGGAAACAAAGCCCTGTGGGCAATAGTGATTGCCATAGTAGCCGTTGGGGTAGCTGATTTTTCTTCGGTTCATCTATTCAAAGAAACCATAAAACGCCTCCGCCCCTGTCATAATCCGGCCTTACAAGCACAAATAATATTGGTGCATAACCATTGTGGTGGACTATACGGATTTTTGTCCTCGCACGCATCCAACACCTTTGCACTGGCTACCCTGACAAGCCTGTGGATACGACGTGGATATTTCACTACTCTGGTTTTTCTATGGGCAACACTGGTGATTATCAGCCGTATATATCTTGGCGTGCATTATCCCAGCGATGTAATTGCAGGTGCATTGTGGGGCACATTTTTAGGATATATATTTTACCTTCTAAGCAAAAAAATATTTTTCACAGATGGAAAAAGTAAGGATAGATAAATTTCTGTGGTCTGTAAGGCTGTTTAAGACGCGATCGGCAGCTGCCGAGGCATGCAGCAAAGGCCACGTTGAAATAAATGGTCACCCTGCAAAAGCTTCCAAAGAAGTAAAAACAGGTGATACCATAAGCGTAAAATTCAAAGTGATAAAACGCACTTACCGCATCAAGGAACTAATTGACCGGCGTGTAGGGGCAAAACTCGTTGAAAATTACATTGAGGAAATAACGCCTGAGGATGAGCTGCTCAAACTAAAACTCTACCAGGAATATCAGCGGACAGCTGTTCCGCGGCGCACAGAAAAAGGACGCCCCACCAAACGCGATAGGCGCCAGTGGGACAGATATTTTGGTAAATACTAATTTTTACGCTGCAGCAATACCACATTTTCTACGTGATGGGTATGCGGAAACATATCCACAGGTTGAGCAGCTTCCAGGTCATACATATCAGCCAGTAGTGCTACATCTCTGGCCTGTGTAGCAGGATTGCAGCTGACATAAACAATGCGCCGGGGGGCTGCAAACTTTATGGCTTCCACCACATTTTTGTGCATACCGGATCTGGGCGGGTCAAGGATAATAACATCCGGTTTGCCGTTGCGGTCAAAAAACTGTGGCGTCATAATATCCTTGATGTCGCCGGTAAAAAACTCAGCGTTATTAATTCCGTTAAGCTGGGCATTACGCCGTGCATCTTCAATGGCTTCGGCGATGTATTCAATACCTATGACCTTTTTTGCCCTATCAGCCACAAACAAAGCAATGGTGCCAGTGCCTGTGTAAAGGTCATATACAATTTCGTTACCGGTAAGTGCAGCAAATTCCCTGGCAATACGGTATAACTGAAGCCCTTGCCGTGTATTGGTCTGAAAGAAAGACTTGGGATGAATACGGAAACGCAATCCGTCCAGATTTTCCACAAGATATTTTTCGCCTTTGTAATGGACAGGTGTCAAATCCGCATAACTATCATTTTTCTTCTGGTTAATCATATAGTAAAGCGATACAACCTGTGGAAACTTCTGTGCAATAGTGTCCAGGATTAATTTTATATCCCCGGGGCGGTCCTGAGCCACAATGATCATAACCATAAACTCGCCTGCCAGATTATTCCTTACAACGAGATTGCGAAGAAAACCGGTGTGATTGCGGATGTCATAAAAAGAAAAATCATTTTCCAGCGCCAGCTGACGCACCAGGTTACGGATTTGATTAGATGGTTCGGGCTGAAGCCAGCACTGGAAAATATCCACAACTTTGTCAAATTTCATAGGTGCGTGAAAGCCCAGAGCTGGCGGATGTTCCTGCGACTGGGGATCCTTGTCGGTTAACCATCTATGCCGGGAAAAAGTGAATTCCAGCTTATTACGATAAAAATAAATCTCAGGCGAGGGGACAATAGGACGGATGTATTTAGGGCTGATACCAGCCAGATGTTCAAAAGTCTCAACCACTTGCTGATGCTTGTAGTATATTTGCTGCTGATAATCCAGGTTTTGCCATTTACATCCACCACAAACACCAAAATGCTGACATTTAGGTTCCACACGTTTATCCGAGAGCTTGTGGAATTTGACAGCCACGCCCTCGTAGAACTTCTTTCTTTTCCTGGTGATTTTGATATCCACGACATCTCCGGGGACGGCGTTTTTAACAAAAACAACCAATCCGTCCACTCTGGCAATAGCCTTTCCTTCGGCAGCCAGTTTCTCAATTTCAATATTTTCTAAAATCTTATTCTTTGCCATTATGTTAACTTCTTTGTTTATTAATTTTTTCACAATCCAACTGCAATGCCCGGCAAATACTTTCCAGGGAATCGGTATTCCATTTTATAGCTTCAGTAATATCGTTCATTGCTTGTAAAAGCTTTACATCCATATCCAGTTCCTTAGCCAACTCATATCTGGCCTGGGGAGAAGGATACATTTCCCTGGCAATTTTAGTCATTATCTCAGGTGCGGAAAAAGCCCAAAAAGCTTTAATTCTATTTTTAGCATTACGTGAAAGAGCAGAAACTCTCAAATTCAAAACATTCTGCATATCAGTAAGTTCCGCAGCAGAAAACTTCATTTCCCTGGCTTTAAATTTCAGTATAATAACCTGGTCACTATCCCTAAATATAGTTTCATAAGCCACAGTCTTAACCATATCATCCCAATTATGCACCTCTTCTTTATATCCTATAAAATAAAGTTCTGATAACAACTTTTTTATTCCGACAGGCTTCAGATATCCCTCATTATCAAAAAAGTCCCCAGTAGTAGACAGACGGAAACTATAATTACCCTGGAATAAATCAGGCCCGAAAAAGAAAGGGGCAAAATACAAAGTAAGTGTGTTAAGGGGCAGATCTGGTAAATTAACGCTCATAACTCCTGTTTATAAAAAATACAACCCTATAACCATCAGGATACTCAAAAGAAACAGGCCTAAAAAACCGGTAATTACCATAGGTCTGATTTTCTTCTGTCCCAATACAATGGCATAAGTCATTTTTGCCAGATTATTACTTGCAGTGGCCAGTATAGTAGCAATCACAATAAGTTTGATACTCATAACTCCATTACTCTGAAAAATGCTTAACAGATACGGGTCAATATCAGTCACACCAACAATCAAGGACAAAATCCCCATACCAATATCTCCAAAGTGCTTCATCACAAAATCCGAAAGCACTGCAAAGAAAGTAAAAAGCACACCAAAAACCAAAGCAGTTTTAAATTCCAGAGGGTTTTTATCAGCCTCAAAATGAATATGTTCTTTCTTACCTGTAATATCTTTCCGCATATAAAACAAAGCCAGAGCACCACTAATAATCACCAGGGCAAAGAAAAATGGCGCCAGACGCAATGCCACCTGTTTATTAAATATCAAAGCAAGTATCCATATCCTGATATACATTACTGAGGTAGCAATAATAATTCCGGCAGAAACCTTATGAGGCGACTGACCTGCGCTTTTACGGGCAAGTATAACAGTAGTTGCAGTGCTGCTATACATTCCGCCCAAAATTGCAGTGAGCAAGATACCCGCGTCCGGAAAAATGAATTTTTTTATCAAATAACTTAAATAAGAGATAGTTGACACCACAACAATAGCCAACCAAAATTTATACGGTGTAATATCCAGGCCCGGAATAAGAGGTTTATTTGGCAGCAGTGGCAAAATAACTCCGGCAATTATAATGAACTTTGCCAGAGTTGTAAACTCGTATTTATCAAATTTCCGGGAAAAAGAAGTAAGCGTCTCTTTACTCTCCACCAGAATCATAATAAGCACCACAACGAGCATAGTAAGCCACGGAGGTGCTTTATAGACCAGGGGGGTGAGAAAATAAGTCAACAAAGCCACAATGATTGAGGTAATTCCGTATTTCTCCACCGAAGCGGCCTTGTGCCAGTAAAAAATGCTAAACAATATACCCAGCAGCACAGCCCCGAAAATATAAAGTCTATAAGAATTATCCACGTAATAGAGGATAAATCCCAGTATGCCAATAAGAGTAAAGGTTCGGTCGGTTCCAAAAATAGCCTGTGTTTCCCTATCCTGATGATGCTGGCGCTGTTCGAGCCCGAACAAAAATGCAAACAAGGTAACCAGGACAAAATTTATTAAGTCAACAGGTATCTGATCAAGCACATTCATAATCAATGTTTTTTTCCATTAGCTGGTAATAGTCTGTAAAGTTTGCCATTTTCTTCAAGGAAATCAATAAAATCCTTTACACGGTTGACAACACGGTCTTTAGCCTTAAGAGTAACAGCCACTTTGGAAGCAGGATCATTGACAAAAAACTCACATCTGATACCATCTCCATTGGCAGGTGCGAGAAATTCCTTCACTTTATCCCAGAGCGGATCGGTCAGATCGTCCATATCTACCTTAACTATGACCCTACTTAACTTCATCTCACTCAAAGGCTTAACATCCAGTATTCTGAAATCCCATGAAACATTATTATTTTTCGTTCTCTTAACAACTTTTCCGTGAATCATAAGCTTAACACCAACTGCAAAGAGGTTAAAAAATTTAGTAAAAGTATCACCAAAAAGCACGAATTCATAGGTATCGGAATAATCTTCCAATATTACTTTTCCATAAGGATTTCCACTCTTGGAAACAAGACGGCTGGCATTAATAACAATTCCGATTACCCGGATATCCTGATTTTCGTAGGTAGATAAATCTTTTTTCAGATCTTTCAACTGATGCGTGCGATATGCCAATATAACAGGTTTATCGTCATCCAAGGGGTGAGAGGATAAATATATACCTATCACGCTCTTTTCCTTGTCGAGCTTCTCCATTTTATTCCATTCCTCAATAATTTTAGCTGGTTGTGGCCTATTAGTATCAATTTTAGTACCATTAAACAGACTATTGGCAGCATCTGACATAAGCCTCTGATAATTGGCACCGTATCGCAACAATTCTTCCAGAAACGTTCCGTTGCCTACTTCAGCGAAATACTGTGATCTGGGGTAAGGACTGATATTATCCAGAGCACCGGCATATACCAGGCTTTCCATAACACGTTTGTTTATCACCTTCAGGTCCACTCGTTCAACAAAATCGTAAATATCTTTATAAGGACCGTTTTGCTCACGTTCTTTGACAATGACCTCAGCTGCATGTACACCAACGCCTTTAATAGCAGCCAGACCAAAACGTATAGCTCCATCCTTATTAACCACAAATCTGTCCCAGCTCTCGTTAACATCCGGACCAAGGATTGTCAGTCCTATCCGGCGGGCCTCGTCCATAAACTCGGACAGCTTCTTCAGTTCCTTGTAGTTACGGCTCAGCAGGGCAGCCATGAATTCGGCAGGATAATGAGCCTTTAAGTATCCAGTCTGATAAGCCAGGTAAGCATAGCAAGTAGAGTGGGATTTATTGAAAGCATAAGAGGCAAATTTCTCCCAGTCAGCCCAGATTTTTTCAGCTTTTTCTATAGGAATGTTATTTTTCTGGCATCCGGAAATAAACTTTGGTTTGAGCTGCTCCAACAGATGTTTAATTTTCTTACCCATAGCCTTACGGAGGGTATCAGCCTCACCACGTGTAAATCCGGCGAGCTTACGTGAAAGCAGCATCACCTGCTCCTGATAAACAGTCACGCCGTAAGTCTCCTCCAGTATTTCCTTCATCTGCGGGAGGTCGTAAGTAATAGGCTCTCTTCCGTGCTTACGTGCAATAAACTGCGGTATATAATCCATAGGGCCGGGACGGTAAAGAGCATTCATAGCTATGAGGTCTTCCAGGCGGTTAGGCTTTAATTGCCTGAGATATTTCCGCATACCTGCCGATTCAAACTGGAACAGACCAATAGTATCGCCACGGCTGAAAAGTTCATAAGTCTCTTTATCGTCCAGCGGAATATCTTTTAGTTTAATTTCTATGCCGCGGGACATTTTAATGTTTTCCAGGGTATCCTTGAGAATAGAGAGGGTTTTGAGGCCGAGGAAGTCCATTTTGAGCATACCGACCTTTTCCACAAAGCTCCCATCATACTGCGTAGCGGCAAAAAGCACAGAATCCTCACCTTTTGGCTGAGTAAGCGGTATGAACTTATCCAGGTCATCACGTCCAATAATCACTCCGCAAGCATGAATGCCAGTCTGACGGACTGATCCTTCCACCTTCTCGGCCAGTTGAAGGATTTTTTGCTGCATAGGGGAACCATTATCCCGCAAATAACGGAGATCCTCAGATTTATTAAAAGCATCTTTGAAATTCTTGGCTTTTTCGGGAATCATCTTAGCCAGACGGTCGGCTTCTTCCAGGGGATATCCCAACACACGGGCTACATCCCTGATAGACATCTTTGGTGCAAGTGTGCCGAAAGTTATTATATGAGCCACACGTTTCCGTCCATATTTTTCTGCCACACGTTTGAGGATAAGGTCACGCCCGTCCTCGTCAAAGTCCACATCAATATCAGGCATAGAAATACGGTCGGGGTTGAGGAAACGCTCAAAAAGCAAATCATACTTTATAGGATCCACGTCAATTATACCAAGGGCATAAGCCACAGCCGAACCAGCAGCAGAACCCCGTCCAGGGCCGACCCAAACACCCATCTCACGGGCTTCTTTGATAAAATCCTGTACAATAAGGAAATAGCTCGGGAAACCCATCTGGATAATGGTATTAAGCTCAAATTCCAGACGTTCCTTTATCTCATCCGTAAGTTCAGGCCAGCGTTTCTTAGCCCCCTCATAGACAAGATGACGCAGATATTCTGCATCATCCTTAAAACCCTCGGGTATTTTGAAAACAGGCATTATAGGCTTACGAGTAATATCATACTCCTCAACTTTTTCCGCAATCTCCAGAGTGTTTTCCAATACTTCTGGCATATCTGCAAATAGTTCTGCCATATAATCCGGGGAAGCAAAAAATTCCGCTCCAGTATATTTAAGTGTGGTTTTATCATCACAAGATTTGCCGGTGTTAATACAAATCAAAATGCGATGTGCCTCAAAGTCTTCTTTATTCAAGAAATGCACATCATTAGTTGCGATAAGCTTAACATTAAATTCCTTAGCCAATTCAATGAGGTATTTATTAACATACTCCTGTTTTTGGAAGGTATCTTTATCAATCTCTGGGTCTCCGGTTTTATGCCTCATCAATTCCAGATAAAAATCCTCGCCAAAAATATCCAGGTAGTCACGCAAGGATTGCTTAGCTCCTTCAATATCACCTTTGAGAATTTTCTGGGGAATTTCTCCGCCCAGGCATGCAGAAGAGGCAATAATACCTTCGCTGTATTGTTTCAGAAGTTTTTTATCCATCCTGGGCTTGTAATAAAGACCATAGAGATGGGCCTCGGTAACGAGCTTCATCAAATTATGGTATCCCTTAAGATTTTTGGCCAAAAGGATAAGGTGATAATTATTCCGGATTTTATCGTCCATTGATTTTTCAGCAATATAAGCTTCAACGCCAATAATCGGCTTAATACCAACTTTTTGTGCTTCAAAGAAAAAATCCAGGACACCAAACATATTTCCGTGGTCGGTAAGAGCCACAGCGGGCATACCATATTCCTTGGCTTTTGCAACCAGGTCAGCCACCTTGCAGGCTCCGTCCAAAATAGAATACTGAGAGTGAACATGTAAATGTACGAAATTGGCCATGTTAAAATATTTTTTTATAAAAACAGATTAAAATTCAACAAAATCAGGGAGATAAGAAAATTTCTTCCTAAAACAAAAATATAAGAAAATTACCTGAAAAAGGTAATCGGAAAAAAGTTTTTTTCCACAATATTTTTATAAGACAAAGTAGAATTCGGTATCTAAAAAAATATAAAAACAGCAAACCTTTGCGGATTATAGGTAAAAAATCATGTTTAAACCATAAAGATTTTATATTTTTGTAAGTGAAATTCAAAACACAAAAAAATACAAACTATGAGTAAAATAAGAGTAGGTATAAACGGTTTTGGACGTATTGGACGTCTGGCATTCAGGATTATCCATCAGCGTCCCGACATTGAAGTTGTTGCTATCAATGACCTTGCCGACGCCGACTTGCTGGCTTATCTTTTGAAATATGACAGTGTACACGGACGTTTCCCTGGCAAGGTAGAAGTAAAAGACGGTAATCTGGTAGTTGACGGACAGGTTATCCGTATAACAGCAGAAAAAGACCCGGCTAATCTACGCTGGGACGAAGTAGGTGTGGAATATGTTATTGAATCTACCGGTCTGTTCCTCACCCGCGAAAAATCAGAAAAACACCTGCAGGCCGGTGCCAAGAAAGTTATCATGAGTGCTCCCTCCAAGGATGACACTCCGATGTTTGTTCTGGGCGGAAACCACGACAAACTCACTTATGACTACGACATTATCTCCAATGCTTCCTGTACAACCAACTGCTTTGTACCCATTCTGAAAGTATTGAATGAAAACTTTGGTATTGTTGAAGGTTTGATGACAACTGTTCACTCAGTAACAGCTAATCAGAAAACTGTTGATGGTATCGCCAAGGACCCACGCCGCGGACGTGCCAGCTTTAATATTGTTCCTACTACTACCGGTGCTGCCAAGGCTGCTACTAAGGTATTACCAGAGCTGGCAGGAAAAATCAATGCAATGTCTATGCGCGTTCCTACACTTGATGCTTCTACAATTGACTTTACTGTGCGTCTGGAAAAATCTACCAGCTACGAAGAAATCAAAGCTGCAATGAAAGCTGCTGCTGAAGGAGAACTCAAAGGTATTCTGGAATACACCGAAGATCCTGTTGTTTCTTCCGACATTATCGGCAATTCCCACTCTTCCATCTTTGACGCCAAGGCTGGTATGCAGCTGAACGACCACTTCTTCAAAATCATTGCATGGTATGACAACGAATGGGGCTACACCAGTCGTCTGGTAGATATGATTGAATACTGGGACAAACTCAAGAAATAATTTCTTTTGTGCAACACAAAACGGCGTCCGCACAGCAGAGCGGACGCCGTTTTTTTTACTCATCCAGCCTGAATACTATAGGCAACCTCACCTTTGCACTAACAGGTTCGCCCGAGACAGTGGCAGGCTTAAAGTCCGGCAATAGACGTACAACACGCAGCGCTTCGCTGTTCAACACAGGATATTTTCCTTTAATGACTCTCGGATTTTGCACTTTACCATTTTGATTAACAGTAAATTCCACTATCACCACATCCTGCCATTTATTCTGGCGGGCTTTCTCAGGATAAACGAGATGCTGAGAGAGAAAGCTTATCAAAGCTTTCTGTCCTCCGGGAAACTCCGGCCTAACAGTATCAGACAGGGTGGTTGGCACACCTGCCGGATCAACATGAGCAAAAGCCAGGGATGTTGCCAGCATAAAGGCAACAGCAGCAAATAAAATACGCATGGCACCAAGTTTTTGGGGTTTGAAATGTATAATAAAAGACAATCGCCTTTTCAATCTTACAGCAGCAAAAAGATTAATCACCGGGGTAAAAGAAAAACCAGAGAAAAATGCCAGAGCATTAATATAATCCTCCACCGGAACATATTTTATTGTTTCCCTATCAGCCAGAAGCTCATGCAACAGTTTCATATCCGACTTAATCATCCACAAAAATGGATTAAACCACATAAAAGTCAATAAAAACTGCATTAACCACAGGTCCAAATAATGCAACTGACGTATATGAGCAAGCTCATGGCGAATAACTATATCCCGCAACTTATCTTGCAAACCCTCTGGAATAAAAACAGATTTACCAAAACTAAAAGGTCTTTTGATAACTTTTCCTTCATAAATTCTAACACTTCCGTAAGTAAGAAAAACTTTACAATTTCTCTTAAGGAAAAAAATCCGTATGGCAGAAACGAGTAAGACAAATAGCAACAACACACTAATTATCAAATAAATATACATAAAAACAGGAAATTGGACGTTCTCCACAGCCCTGGCTGCAGATACATTAACCCGGGGGAAAGAAAAAGTAATGCTTACAGCGGCAAGATTATTAATATTCACGAGCAATAAAGGCAATACCGCAGATGCAATCAGCCAAAATCTCCCCAAAACAGGGAACCTGTTGTAATTGAAAAAAATCTTCCAGATTAAGTAAAAGACCCCATTTAACAGTATTATTTTCAAAACATTTAACAAGGTCATTTCTGTGATTTTTTATTGATTAACAAACGTATATATTCCTCTGCTTCTTTGAGCTCCTCCAGGCTCAGGTCCTCATCCGAAAATGCTGAGATTAATTTCTTGAGCGAACGGTCAAAATACTTCCTGACAAAATTCTTCAAAAAATTACGGGAATATTCCTCCTGCGAAATCTTAGGCGAATAAACAAATACACGTCCGTAAGCTTTGTGCTGAACAAAACCCTTTTTCTCCAGGATACGCACTATTGTTGCCACAGTATTATAAGCTGGTTTAGGATCCGGGATATTATCATAAATTTCTCCCATTGTGCCCTTGCCCATCTGCCATATCACCTGCATAACCTGCTCTTCAGCTTTTGTTAAAACTTTCATAATCTTTATTTTATAACCTCATAACAAATATAAAACTATTTTTTTAATTTGTCAACTAAAAAATTAGTTTAACAATTATTTTTTTAAATATACCTTTTATAAAAAAGCAATAGATTTATTCTTTTTGCTTTTCAAAGTCTCATTAAAACTACTGTTTTAATAATTTTTCAATACCTCAAAGTCATAATATTGTTTTATTATCAATAGATTTGTGGATGTAAACTTATCCATATATGAGAAAAAAAATCCTTTACATATTGCTGATAACACTGCTATATTCAAGCCTGGAGGCACAGGAAAAGACCTACACAATCACACGGATAAATAACCCTCCAATTATTGACGGAAAAATAGACCCGCTGTGGGATAGCATCCCTGCAGCAACGGGCTTTATCCAGTACGAGCCAGAAAACGGACATCCAGCCACAAAAAAAACAATAGTAAAACTTGTTTACACAAAGAAGGCCTTATACATCCTGGCTATTAATAATGATAATCCCGGGAAAATCAATTCTTACCTCTCACCACGAGACCAAACTGGCCAGGCCGATTGGTTCGGTATATACATAGACCCGTTTAACAACGGACGGATGGCTTACTGTTTTATTGTAACAGCAGGAGGAGTACAGGTGGATAAAAAAATCATAGGTACCTCGGAAGACTACTCCTGGGATGCTGTATGGAAAAGCAAAGTACGCAAAAACTCATTTGGATGGATAGCAGAAATAAAAATACCTTTTTCCCAGCTACGCTATCCAAATAAAAGCCAGCAGATATGGGCTATAAATTTTATAAGGAACATCCAGCGCAGACGTGAACTTTCCTCCTGGAATCCTATGGACGTAAAACAACAATCAATAATTACCCAGCTGGGTAAACTTTATGGGCTCAAGGATATTTCCAAAAAAATACATCTGGAACTTTACCCTTACACCAGCTACTACGTTGAAAAATGGAGTGACAAGGCCAATATAGGCCGCTATGCCAACGGTGGAATGGACATCAAACTGGGCCTTAATAACAGTACCACTATAGATATGATGCTAATCCCGGATTTTGGAGAAGTGCAATCTGACGACCCGGTACTTAATCTGTCTCCTTACGAAACATATTACCGTGAAAAAAGACAATTTTTCACTGAGGGAACAGAAATATTCAAAATTGGTAATATATTCTATTCCAGGCGTATTGGTGGCAAACCCTCAAAATATTCCGAGGTTGAACAAATGCTTTCGGATAATGAAATTATTGAGAAAAATCCTATTTCCACTCAAATTATTAATGCTACAAAAATTACAGGAAAAACAAAAGGGAAATTCTCTTATGGCATAATAAATGCCATTACAGATAACACATACGCAAAGGTTATTGATACTATAACACATCAGGAAAGAAATATCCTTACAGAACCATTGACAAACTATAATGTAATTGCAGCTTCCAAAGACCTACAGCATGGTTCATACATAGGTTTTATCAATACCAATAAAACCATATTCCAAAAAGGCTATTATATCTCTAATGCTTCGGCAATAGAAACAAATATCAAGAATAAATCCGAGACTTACAGGATTTTTTCCAGAGTCTCTTACAGCTCCATTTTTCCGTCCATAAACCTTAAACCAGAAAATGGTTATGCCTACTCCATTAGTTTTGACAAAATAAAAGGTAATATAAAATTCGGTATTTCACGCACTTTATACTCAGATAAATATTTCATCAATGACATGGGTTATCTCAAGCGCAACAACATAATTTCACATTCAATCTATATCTCTCACTTCATCTACCATCCTGTATGGATTATACGTGACTGGCGCACAATCTTGCGGCTGAACCATCAAATGTTATACAATAATCACAATCTTATAGGCACTTTTATCTCTCTACAAAGCTATGGCACACTAAAAAATCTGGCTTCTGCAGGAATAATACTAAATCTTTCTCCAACAAAAGTGTATGATTATTTTGAACCCAGAGTGGAAAATTTTGTTTACATTAAGCCACCTACACAGAACTACCGTTTATGGTATTCCACGGACTATTCACGCAAAGCAGCCATTGACCTGCAGGCAGGATTTTATTTTCCTTCACGTGGTAATAGCCAGCAGGAGGGTGGCTGGCTATTAATAAGCCCCCGCCTGCGCATGGGAAACTGGGGGCTACTGGTATATTCAGCCAAAGGAGAAATTGACATAAACAACTATGGTTATGTAGCACAGACAGATAATCAAGACAGTGTGATTTTCGGACAGAGAAATATCCGTACCCTGGAAAATGTTATTAATATGGAAGCTTCATTTTCTCCCAACACGCACCTGAGTCTCAAAGCCCGTCATTACTGGTCTGTAGTAAGATATATCAATTACTATGCACTCCAATCCAACGGACAACTAAACCTGATACATTACAGCTACCGTTTCATTCCAGACCAGAATCAAAACTTCAATACCTTTAACATTGAGGTAATTTTCAAATGGCAATTCCTACCAGGCAGTGAGCTTTCGGTGGTATACAGAAAACAAATAAACTCCCTATCCGACAAAATTATACAGGGGTACTACCAAAACTTCACACAATTTTATAATGATTCTCCATCCCTGAATACACTCATCTTCAAAATAGTGCTATACATTTAATCCTTTACAAACTTCCGCACAAATAGTTTATTGTTCCACCTGAGTTTCAGGAGATAGATTCCTTGTTGTAATCCATTAACTCCATAGATGGTATAGCGTATATTATTGCCATCTATCAGCAACTTTCCATGGCGCAGGTCCTTGCCTGATAAATCAGTAATTGCATAATCAACTGTTCCCGGACGCATTAAATCATTAGAACTTAACTGTAAAATTAATCTGTCGTAGACAATAGTATTAACCAATTTCAGAGGTGCAGGCCGGCTAACCTCATCAACAGCAGAATAAGCCGGCGTAGCGTCAAGATATAATTTCATAAAAATAGGCAAATGGTCGGAATTATTTTTCAGGGCAGTCAGCACATTAGACGGAACAGATGTATTTCCATTATAATCCACCGAGGAATTAAAATGCTGGCCATCCTGGCCAACAACCTTAAACGTTGAGGATAATGCCTTAATGCCCATTGAACCATCTTTAAGCGGATCTGTATAAAGCATAAAATCAAACCTGTCGTCCA
>CAZYSM010000001.1:132540-174035 GCA_964649975.1 uncultured Bacteroidales bacterium
TAATCCATCAGATTATAAACCGCATCAGCCCTGTCCTGGGCATCCCCATCAGTATTTCCTGCCTTGAGATGGGCTTCCACTACATTGAGGAAAACAGTATCACCATTGGCAAGCCCAGCGGTACGGAAATAAAGCCTGTGTATATAAATATGACGCGGATAAGCAGGTATATCAATTACCTTCTGTTCAACCATTTTAGAAGCATTATAAAAAATCTGCGTGGTAAGATAACTGCCCAGAACCTTACTGTGTTTGTAATTATCAAATCCATTAAGCAGAAAAACATTATTGAGCAAATAATCGTGATAAGTAGCATCATCGGTCATCTCATTAACCCCGAAAATATCAGGCTTAAGATAGCTGACTATAGTCTTAATATACTCAGTCTTTGTCTGAACATTATTATTACTTTCTGTGCAATAATCATTATATCTGCCGTAATAGGTCAGATTATATTGTACCACACGGATGGTATCCTGGGCAAAGGAAGTAAATACAACAGCCCAAAACATTACCAAAAAAACATAAATCTTTTTCATAGCTCCCTGTTTTTTTAATAGCTACCAAATTTATCTGTTTTAACGCAAAATAAAAAAGGCCGGTTCATGATGAACCGACCTTTTCACGTTTTTTAATGCAAAAATTACTGTTGCGACGTACTCTTGAAACGTGCCAGACGGGAGACCTTATTTCCATAATTTTTATAACTAATGGTAACCATATCAAGCAGGGTCAAACTCAGATTATCTTTGTTTATTGTAGAAATAGTATAAGTAATATAACTATCCTTATCCGAAAACAGCTTAAGAGTGTTTTCTGTTTCCAGAAGCCATTTTTGACCAAAAGTCACGTCCTCTACATAGTAGTTAACACCCTCGTAATCAAAGACTCTTGTATCACAAAAATCATCACCTTGACACTTGGCCAGAGAGATTACTTCGTATGTACCATCGCTGTTAAAACGCAATACAGTAATATCTTTATCACCTACATTAGCTTCCACCCAGTCTTTACCTACGAGCAAGGATTCTGTCTCTTTCACAGGGTCCTTTTTGCAGGAAGTGAATAAGACTGTCGCAGAAATAAACAACAAAAGAATAATTCCTTTATTTTTCATAACACTAATTTTTAAAATTTGATATTACAAAAATAGGAAAAAATTGATTTATAGATAAAAGAAACCGGTCTGATCGAATCTGTCAGACCGGCATCTTTCATTAATGGCTCTTATCCGGGAAAGGAGGATGTGGTGTTATTTTTTGCGGATAAGTCTTCATAAGCTTTTCAACAGTTTCAATGGCTTTATCCAGCTGGGCATCTTTGCCTTTATAGTAATCAGCAGGATTGTTGTCCACAACAATATCCGGGTCAACACCATGGCCCTCAATAATCCATTTCTTACCATCAGCGGAATAATGACCAAACTCTGGTTTATATAAATAACCACCATCAATAAATGGCTCACTACCACGGATACCCGTTACTCCGCCCCATGTTCTTGTACCAATTAGCGGACCTATATGATATTGCTTAAACTGGTATGGGAACAAATCGCCATCCGAAGCAGAATACTGATTGATTAACAAAACTTTAGGCCCTACCTGGGTCTGTTCCGGAATTGGGCCCAAGGTAGGTATATTACGTGCCATAGATTGCATTACCATCTGACGACGCAGACGTTCTATTATCATCGGAGATACATTTCCTCCGCCATTGCCACGGTCGTCAATGATAAGAGCTTTTTTCCGCAATTGTGGATAGAAATATTTTACAAATTCGTTCAAACCATCGCTCAACATATCCGGAATGTGGATATATCCAACCTGTCCGTTCGTTTTTTCCGAAACATAACGTAAATTATGCTGTACCCAGTTGTAGTAATACAGCTTAGACTCGTCCTTAAGAGCTTTGACCACTACCTTACGCGCGCCCTGCAGCGATGGTTTACTGTTAACAGTCAATTCCACCTCTTTACCACCCTTGCCTACGAGCAACTGATAAATATTACGGACAGTATTTGTAGGCACACCATCTATGGCAACGATGTAATCACCAGGCTTAACGTTCACACCAGGCTGAGTCAGTGGCGAGAGCAAATCTTTTGACCAGGAAGCTCCTTCCAATACTTTTACCACACGGAAATATCCGGTTTTGGCATCACGACTAAAACGCGCTCCCAGCAAACCTGTATAAATACGTTTAACTTCCGGACGGTCGCCACCTCCAACATAAGCATGGCCGATATTCAGCTCACCGATCATCTCACCCAGGATATAAGTCAGATCATTACGATGATGCACATAAGGCAGCAGGACAGCATATTTATCGTGAATGGCCTTCCAATCAACACCATGCATATTGGGGTCATAGAAAAAGTCACGCATCTGACGCCATGCATCATCAAAAATCTGACGCCATTCCTTTTGATAATCAACGTAAAGCTGCATTCCACTCAAATCCACAAACTTACTGATATTAATCTTTCCGGTTGGCAGATCAATAACAGCATATTTCTTCCCTTTGCGCACCAGCATTTTCTTTCCATTGGCAGAAATCCTAAATCCTATTCCCTTGGCCAGCACTGTTTCCTTTTTCTTCTTCAAATCATAGACATAAGCGGTCATCTGGTCATCATTGAACTTACCTCCAATATAATAGAGCTTATTTTTAACCAGATACAGATTGTAATAATTTGCTGGACGCACAGGCACCTGCACTATACGATGGGTAATACCGTCAAAATCAATTTTTACCACAGGTGTAGCTGTAGAAGACTTATCTTTCTTAACATTATCCTGCTTATCTGAAGCCCCGGGTGCAAAAGGATTCTTAACGTCCTTAGTTAACAGCACGAGATAGGGACGTGCCATATCCTTGTAAGCAAAATTCCATTCCACATCGCTATAAATAGGAGAGAAATCACGATTGGACACAAAAGCAATATATTTTCCATCATCACTGAAAGTAGGATCATAAGATGCATACCATCCATCAGTAATCTGGTGCTTCTTGCCTGTCTGAGTGTCATATACCCAGATACTTGACAGCTTACTCCATGTAGGCTTGGTATAAACTATCCAGCGACTATCGGGTGACCAATTGAACTCAGTAATTTCCCAGGTTTCACCTTTATCAACCAGAGTAACCTTTTTGGTCTGTATGTCCACATAACGCAGACGCAACTTTTTGTCATTAAACAAAAGTTTCTTACCGTCAGGCGACCACTTGAGCTTATAATAATAAGTATCGGCATTTTTGGTTATCTGAACCGGCGGCTCACTACCATCAGCTTTCTGTATATAAAGCTCATATTCACCGGATTTATCAGAAATATAAGCAACGTAATCACCTTTTGGTGACCACGCCACATCGCGTTCAAAGACACCCTGGGTGTTAGTAATATTCTTAGTTACTCCATCCTTGACCGGTACGATAAATATATCCCCACGTCCAGAAAATACAAGCTTATCTCCCTCAGGTGAAATATCTCCACTTTCAATATATTTAGAAGCATCTACAAGTTTATTCCGCGTGGAAGCAAAATCATTATTTATGTAAACATGTATTTGCTTAATCTCGCCTGAAGGAATATCATAGTAGTATAAAAAGCCTCCGTTTTCAAATACGATTTTATCTCCGCCAATAGAAGGAAATTTCACATCATAATCTGTGAAATTGGTTACTTTTTTAGTTTCCTTTGTTTTAAGGTCATAGACAAAAAGGTTCATAGTGCGGTCGCGGTCCGAGGCAAAGAAAATTTTATCCTTATACCACATAGGGAAAATATCCTGGGCAGGATTTTCAAAAAGACGAGTAGCTTTGCCGGTGTTATAGTCATAAATCCATATATCATCAGCCATACCTCCACGATAATATTTCCAGGTACGGAACTCACGGAAAATACGGTTAAAGGCTAATTTTTTTCCATCTGGCGAGAAACTGCAAAATCCACCGTCCAGCACAGGCACTTCCTCGGGCAAATCACCCTGTAAATCCACCATATAAAGCTGTCCACGGAAGGAATTAAAAGAATGCATACGGGATCGGAAAATAATTTTCTTGCTATCCGGTGTCCAGCCCATTACAATGTTATTGGGCCCCATACGGTCAGCCACATCATCTCGGTTGAGAGTAGCAGTATAAGTCAGGCGCCGTGGCACTCCACCCTCCACAGGAATAACGTAAACCTCTGTGTTTCCATCATATTGCCCTGTAAAGGCAATCCACTTTCCATCAGGAGAAATCTTTGCAAACATCTCGTATCCCGGGTCAGAGGTTAATCTACGAGCAACTCCTCCGTTAATATTCACTATATACAAATCTCCGGCATAAGTAAACACAACCTTATCTCCCCTGATATTAGGAAAACGCATCAACCGGGCTTCCTGAGCCTGCTGGGCACTTACAGCCCAAAAACTCATAAAAGCCACCACAAAAACAAGTAGCTTTTTCATAGCTTAAAAATTTTTCATTTTTCTCATTAACAAATTTAATCGGCAATAATGAGCCTGCAAACGTTTTAATCCAGCAAAAATCATTTTTAAGTTTTTTTATATTCACATAACAAAATCCTATTCTCAAGCGCACACAAGCCCAAGATATTTAATGATTTAAATCAATGAGATTTTATATTTAATTTTAATTAAGAAAAATTATTTGATTGTAATCAATTTTATCTTTTAATTCGCAAAAGAATAAACGCTAAAACTTAAAACTATGGCATTAGTAGGAAAAAAGGCTCCATTGTTCACTGCTCCAGCAGTGGTTAACGGAAACGAAATAGTTGATAACTTCTCACTTGAAGATTATATTGGCAAAAAATACATTGTATTGTTCTTCTATCCAGCAGACTTTACCTTTGTCTGCCCTACGGAAATCCTAACATATCAAAAACTTCTGCCGGAATTTGAAAAATTGGATGCAGTAGTAATAGGCTGCTCAACTGACTCAAAATTCTCTCATTATCAATGGCTCAACACGCCAGTTGACCAGGGCGGAATTCAGGGAGTTAAATACCCATTGGTCGCTGACCAGAGTCTGGAAATTTCACGCAAATACGACGTTCTGGCTGGAGATTTCTATTTTGACGAGGAAGGAGAACTGAGCTTTGAAGGCGCACCAATAGCTTTTAGGGCTACTTTCGTAATAGACAAGGAGGGTATTATACGCCATCAGATGGTAAACGACACCTTCCTGGGACGTAATACTCACGAAGCTATCCGTGTGCTGGAAGCTATCCAATACTATGAAAAACATGGAGAAGTTTGTCCGGCCGACTGGGAAGAAGGCAAACAAGCTATGAAACCCACTTTTGACGATGTAAAACAATATCTATCAAAAGAGTTCAAGAACTAAAAAAGACGGGACGTCCGGAAAAGGCGTCCCGCTTTTTTATTACTCACCTGATGTTTTTTCCAGCAATATTCCACCCACTATAAGTATCAACCCAAGGAAAGTGGTAAAATATAATTTCTCTCCAAGAATAAAATGAATAAATACCAGAGACAAAAAAGGCGAAAGGAATACAAGGTTGCTAATTTTGGCAGATGACACTGTCAGCTGCATAGCTTTCATCCACAGGAAAAAGGTCAATCCCATTTCAAAAAGACCGATATAAACAGGGCCCAGTAGATGCCAATCCCGCGGAAAATTCCATTCTCCAGATAAAAACATAATAACGGTAAGATAAATTATACCAAAAAAGAAATTTGTAAATAATTTCACTGTTTCATCCCTGTGGTCACGCACATTAAATATCCAGAACAATGCCCAGAAAACCGAGCTCAGCACTGCCAGAGCCACTCCTGTAGGACTATCTATATGAAAACTAAATAAATGCCCCTGTGAAGAAATTACATAAGCTCCGAAAAAACCAATAATTACTCCTATAAGCTGGCGCAAAGTTAGTTTTTGCTTTAACATAGGCACCGAAAGCAAAACAAGAACAATGGTCCAGGTATAATTCAAGGGTTGAGCTATCTGAGCCGGCAATAACGAATAAGCCTTAAAAAGCACAAGGTAATAAGCTGTTGGTGATAATAGCCCCATAAAAGCAGACATAAACAAATCCTTAGGCGACTGGCGGAAAAGAAAACCAAACTTTGAAGAGACAACAAGAAAGACACCAAAAACAATTAAGCTAACCAGAGCACTGAGGAAAATCAATTGTAAAGGCGTATAAAAACGTAAGGCCAGTTTAAATGCTGTAGCCACCGTGGACCAGAAAAACACAGCACTGAGGGCAAAGATATAAGCCTTAGTTTGCCTGTTCATCTTGCTGCTGCATTAATTCGTTAAATATGGATATGTATTTATCTGAGAGCACGTCATAATTCATATGTTTAAGCAAATATTCCCGTCCTCTCTTACCCATTTCTTCTAATTCCTCCTTGGGTTTGTGATAATATTCTATAATTTTCTCGGCAATTAAATCCGGTCTCTCGGCTGGGACAAGCTCTCCACACCCCACTTCTACAATAATATCAGTATCACACGAACAGGACATTATAATGGGCCGGGCAGAATACAAATAATCAATCCATTTATTGGGAGAAATGCCATACTTATAAATCTGCCTGTCTCTGAAACTATTAACAAGCACATCACACTTGGTAAGGAAAGATATAACCTGTTTTTTGGTAACCCTGGGCAAAAAAATCATATTATCCAGTCCCTTAGCCTTTTCCATGACTTTTTCCTTTTCCGGACCATCTCCCATAAAAGCCAGAACAATATCATTCATTCCTCTGTCCTTGAGAATTCTGGCCACATCAACAAACTGCTCCAATTTATAAGCAAGATTGAAGCCTCCAGCAAATCCTACAATAAACTTATCCTTAGGTATCATATTCTCAATCTGCAAAGGCAAAGGCTCAAGGTTATCAAAAAATTCCGGATCCACCCCCTGACCAATATGCTTAAACCGGAAAGGTTTATCTATCACTTCCTTTATATGCAAATCCAGGCGAGGCATTGTACCAACGATATAATCTGCATTTTCATAAGCTTTCTTCTCCACCCAGGCTAAGAACTTAACGGCCGGATTTTTAGGAGATATTCCTACTATATCTACCAGAGACATAGGCCATATATCCCTGACTTCAAAGACAAATTTAGCACCATATTTACGCTTAAATCTTATAGCAGTCAGCGCTGTCAGTAAAGACAAAGAAGACACAAGGATAATATCTGGCTTTTGTAAATTTAATTTACGTGGGGCTCTATTCAAACGCCACTCAAAAATAAACCAACTCAAGATACGTTTCAAATTAGCTCCCAAACGTATTTTGGGGCCTCGCAGAACAATATATCTAAATCCGTCAATAATACGCACCCAGGCAAAGCCTTTTACTTTTTTGTAAGTAATGGAAGAAGCGGATGTTATAGCATCTACCTCAATACCTTTGCGGGCAAAATATTTTGAAAAAAAATAGTGACGTGTAGGAAAAAAGCTATCCTGCGGAACTTCAAAATACTTGGTAATAAACCACAATCTCATTATCCAGAATTTAAAATTCAATAAAAAAGCCCGACAAAAAGGTCGGGCTTAAATTTATATTTTTCTTTCCAAAAAACGAACGGTTATTTTATTCGTCTTTTTTATCTGTAGTATCTTCAGGCTGATTATCCTGCTGCTCAGTGTTTTCTTCAGCAGTTTCAGTAGCCTGTGGCTGTTCTTGATTTTCTACTTCCTGCTGAGTTTCCTCAGTAGTGTCAGTATCAACAGCTACATTTTCCTCTACCTGTTCGGTCTTTTTCTTGGAACCGCCACGACGCACACGACGTTTCTTTTCACCGGCAGTAGCAGAAGGATTCTGTGTATAAACATCATTAAAATCCACCAGTTCAATCAATGCCATCTCTGCACCGTCACCCTTACGGGCACCAAGCTTAAGAATGCGGGTATATCCACCCGGACGGTTCTCGGCACGTTTGGCCACCTCACGGAATAATTCCGTAACAGCATACTTATTACGTAAATAACGGAAAGCTATACGGCGGTTATGAGTAGTATCTTCTTTAGCACGTGTGATGAGTGGCTCAACAAACTGACGTAAAGCCTTAGCTTTGGGTAAAGTGGTTTTTATTCTTTTATGCATAATAAGAGCCACTGCCAGGTTGGACATCAGAGCCTTACGGTGCTCAGCCTTACGTCCTAAATGATTTAATTTCTTTCTGTGTCTCATTTGCTCAAGATTTAAACGTTAGTTAATAACAAAAGAAAAAATTATTCGCTTTCTTCTTCCAGCTTATATTTAGAAACATCCATTCCGAAATCAAGATTGTAATTATCCAATAACTCCTCTATTTCAGCCAATGACTTTTTACCGAAGTTACGGAACTTCAACAAATCCTCTTTCTGATATTGTACCAGCTCACCCAGTGTATTAACACCAGCAGCCTTCAGGCAGTTTAATGCACGTACAGATAAATCAAGGTCCACAAGACGCTTCTTAAGTATCTGACGCATGTGCAGGATTTCTTCATCCAGCTCTTCTTCCTGATGCTTTTCTTCTTCTTCAATAGTAATCTTTTCGTCAGAGAACAAGAGGAAATGCTGTATTAATATCTTTGCAGCCTCTTTAAGGGCTTCCTTAGGATGAATGGAACCGTCGGTTTTAATCTCCACGATTAACTTCTCATAGTCAGTCTTTTGCCCAACACGGTAATTTTCAACAGCATAGCGTACATGACGGATAGGAGTAAAAATAGAATCAATAGCAATAGTACCAAAAGGCATATTATCTGTTTCGTTATTTTCGCTCATCACATAACCACGTCCTTTCTCAATCTCAATAGTCATCTCCAGTCTTACCGAAGGATCCATGTGGGCAATAACATGGTCTTTATTAATCACCTCATAAACGCGCAGATATTCATCCATATCACCGGCCTTAAACTCTTCCTGACCAGTGATTATGAGGCTAATTTTCTCGTAATTTTCTTCTGTATTAAGTTTTTTTCTAAATCTAACCTCTTTAAGATTCAGCACAATATCCGTAACATCCTCCAATACACCGGGTATAGCGGAGAACTCGTGATCAACACCTTCAATTTTAATTCTGGTAATGGCATATCCCTCCAAAGAAGACAAAAGCACTCGGCGGATAGCATTACCTATAGTATGTCCGAACCCCGGTTCCAGAGGGCGGAACTCAAATATGCCGTGAAAGTCATCGGCTTCAATCATTACGACCTTATCCGGTCTTTGAAATTCTAAAAGAGCCATAGAGTCTCTCTATTTTTTTATTTTTTACAAAAAAGAGTCTGTCATCCCAAATGAGATGACAGACTTGAGATATTAAGTGAATTACTTAGAATACAACTCAACGATAAGCAACTCGTTAATCTTCTCTGGAATTTCCTCGCGTGTAGGACGGTATAAGAATTTACCAGCCAAAAGGTTTTCGTCCCACTCCAGCCAGGGATATTTATTAGCTCTCTGGGATTTAATAGAATCCTGGATTACTTCCAGAGTCTTGGATTTCTCGCGCACAGCAATAATATCACCTTCTTTAACCAGATACGAAGGGATATTAACTACCTTACCATTAACAAGTATATGCTTATGAGAAACCAATTGACGAGCAGCTGGACGTGAAGGAGCAATACCCAGACGATATACCACGTTATCCAGACGAGACTCTAACAACTGCAAAAGTACCTCACCCGTTTTACCCTCCATTCTCTGAGCTTTCTCAAAGAGGTTACGGAATTGACGCTCATAAAGACCATAGATAAACTTAGCCTTTTGTTTTTCGTTCAGCTGCATACCGTAAACCGACTGTTTACGACGTTTACGAGTTCTACCGTGCAGTCCCGGTGGATATTTACGACGCTCAAAATATTTATCTGGTCCATAAATAGGCTCACCGAAACGTCTTGAGATCTTTGTTTTAGGTCCTGTATATCTTCCCATGCTTACAAAATTTTAGAAATTATAATTAAACACGACGACGTTTAGGTGGACGACATCCGTTATGAGGAATAGGAGTAACATCAACAATCTCAGTTACTTCTATGCCAGCAGAAGCAATAGCACGAATGGCAGCCTCACGTCCATTACCCGGCCCCTTGACAAATACTTTCACTTTACGAAGGCCCAGGGCATAAGCTTCTTTAGCGCAATCGGTAGCAGCTACCTGCGCAGCATAAGGAGTGTTTTTCTTAGATCCTTTGAAGCCCATCTTACCTGCAGAAGACCAGCTAATAGTCTGTCCTTGTGTATTTGTCAGGGTAATAATTATATTGTTGAAAGAAGAATGAATATGGGCTTCACCAATAGGTTCTACAACAACCTTTTTCTTACGTTTGGTCTGTTTAGTTTTTTTAGCCATAGGATTAACTAAATTTTAATTATTTACGAGGAGCCTTCTTCTTGTTAGCAACAGTCTTACGCTTACCTTTACGGGTACGGGCATTAGTACGTGTACGCTGACCACGAACTGGCAACCCCTGACGGTGACGGATACCACGATAGCATCCTATCTCCATCAAACGCTTAATATTAAGCTGCACCTGTGTACGAAGAGCACCTTCCAGTTTATAATCCGCTACAACCTGACGGATACGGGCAATCTGTTCGTCATCCCATTCTTTAACCTTAAGCTCGGGATCAACGTTAGCTTTTTCCAGAATTTCCAGTGCTCTGGAACGCCCGATACCGTAAATATATGTAAGCGCTATCTTTCCTCTCTTTTCTTTTGGTAAATCAACACCAACTATACGTGCCATTTGTTAAGAATTTGATTAAGTTAATGTTTTGTTTTAATAAGCAGAGTGCAAAATTAAACTTTTTATCAAGAAAAACAAAGAAATAATCATAAAAATTATTTACCCTGGCGCTGTTTAAAACGCGGATTCTTCTTGTTAATGATATAAATTCTACCCTTACGGCGGACTATCTTGTCCTCCGGGTGACGTTTTTTTACTGATACTCTTACTTTCATTTTTATTTAGTTTTTAACATTTTTAACTATAACCTACGAACAATACGTCCATTATTCAAATCATAAGGACTAAGCTCTACACGTACTCTATCTCCGGGCAAAATACGTATAAAATTCATACGCATTTTTCCCGACAGGTGTGCAATAATCTCATGCCCCATATCAAGTTTCACTCTAAAACGTCCGTTTGCCAAAGCTTCCAGTACTTCGCCTTCCTGTACTATGTGTTTTTGTTTAGACATATTTTAATTTTTAATTTTTATTCTGGTGCGGATATATTCGGATTATCCTTAATGGCGCTGTAAATATAATCAAAAGTAGATAAAATATCAGCATGTTTTTCACCAATTGCAATGGATAATTCGTAATGAGCTGAGGGTTTTCCGTCAGCAGTGCGTACTGTCCAACCATCTTTCTGGTCAAAAACAACTTTGTGCGTCCCCATATTAACCATAGGCTCAATAGCCAGGGTCATCCCTTTCTTCAATCTTTTTCCATAACCTCTAATTCCGTAATTTGGCACTGCAGGTTCTTCGTGTAAGTATTTACCTACGCCATGACCGGTTAATTCACGGACAACGGAAAACCCAAATTTTTTCACGTGACTTTCTATAGCAAATCCAATATCACCTACTCTATTACCCGGCTTTGCCTGATCAATCCCTTTATACAGCGCCTCTTTAGTAACTTTTAAGAGCGTCCATACCTCTTGGTCAATCTCTCCAACAGCATAAGTAAAAGCACTGTCGGAATGATAACCATTTAGTTCAATTCCCGAATCAATAGAAACAATATCACCTTCCTTGATAACATAATCACCGGGGATACCATGTACCACAACATCATTTACAGAAATACAGAGGGTATTTGGATACCCTCTGTAATTAAGAAACGATGGTTTTCCTCCATGATCCATAATAAACTCATAAGCCAGCTTATCCAGATCTATGGTCTTAATCCCCGGTTTAAGTACCTTGGCCAATTCTCCATGCAACTGTCCGAGCAATAAATTGCTCTTTCTAATCAGATCTATTTCCTCGTCGGTCTTAATAATTATCATTGTATCGCTGTTTATAAAGCCGCACCATAACCATAACGGCTCTTAATAGCGCCGCCACTAACAATACCGTCGTAGTGCCTCATCTTCATATGAGCATCTATCTGCTGCAAAGTATCCAGGATAACGCCCACAAGGATAAGCAGAGAAGTACCGCCATAGAAAGTAGCAAAAGCACGGTTAACTCCCAGCTTAGTGGCAAAAGCCGGTAATATTGCTATCAATGCCAAAAGAATAGAACCGGGCAAAGTTATCTTGGACAAAATAGAGTCAATATATTCAGCAGTTTGTTTTCCTGGTTTTACTCCGGGAATAAATCCGCCATTACGTTTAAGGTCATCTGCTATCTGCTGTGGATTAATAATAACCGCAGTATAGAAATAAGTAAATAAGATTACCAGAATAGCGAAAGTGAAATTATACCAGAAACCTGTAAAGTCTGCGAAGGCAGCGCCTATACCGCTCAATGTCTGTGACTTAAATCCAGAAAACATCATCGGGAAAAACATCAGAGCCTGAGCAAAGATAATAGGCATAACTCCGGCAGCATTCACCTTAAGAGGTATATATTGACGTACGCCTCCATAGACCTTATTACCCACTACACGCTTGGCATATTGCACCGGAATGCGTCTCACACCCTGAATAAGCAAGATAGAAAACATAAATACCAGATAAAGAACGACCAATTCCACAACAAATATAACTAAACCACCGCCAGCAACTTCCAAGCGGGAAGCAAATTCATAAGAGAATGCAGCGGGGAGGCGTGCTATAATACCAATCATAATCAAGAGAGAAATACCGTTTCCTATACCACGCTCAGTGATTTTCTCACCAAGCCACATTACAAATATAGTTCCGGCAGTAAGCAACAGCACTGAGCTAATCCAGAACAGGCGGTAATTCATAATAATAGCTGGGCCCACGGTATTTTGCAGGTTAACAATATAAGCCGGAGCCTGGAATAACAAAATCACAACAGTAAGCAAACGCGTATATTGATTGAGTTTTCTACGTCCGCTTTCTCCCTCACGCTGGAGTTTCTGGAAATAAGGAATTGCCATTCCCAGAAGCTGAATGACAATAGAAGCAGAGATGTATGGCATAATTCCCAGAGCAAATACCGAAGCATTAGCAAATGCCCCACCAGAAAACATGTTCAACAAAGACATCAATCCACCCTGGGTTTGCTGACGCAAGCCTTCCAGCTGGTGCGGATCAATGCCCGGTAATACAACATGAGCACCAAAACGGTAAACTAAAATAAAACCAAAAGTGATTAAAATTTTCTGACGTAAGTCTTCAATTTTAAAAATAGTCTTAATTGTTTCAATTAATTTTTTCATCTCTACGAGAATTACGCGTTTTAATTAGATTATAACAGCTTTGCCATCAAGGTCTTCAATGGCTTTTTTAGCAGATTTAGAGAAAGCGTGAGCGTGAACTTCCAGCTTTTTATTAATCTGTCCTCTACCCAGAATTTTCACTTTATCGTTCTTAGAAATAATACCGGCCTTACGCAAAAGATCAATATCAATTTTATCAGTAGCAAAACGATCTGCTACTCTCTGCAAAGTATCCAGGTTTACGGCACGATATTCAACACGATTACGGTTTTTGAAACCGAATTTGGGCACACGACGGATATAAGGCATCTGTCCGCCTTCAAAACCGATTTTGTCGCTATAGCCCGAACGTGACTTATGGCCTTTATTGCCACGAGTAGCGGTACCTCCATGACCACTACCCTCGCCACGACCTATTCTCTTAGGTCTTTTAGTAGCACCTTTAGCAGGCTTGAGATTACTTAAATCCATAATTCAAACTCTTTTTTTAATTTTCCACTTTTTCAACTTTAACAAGATGCTTAACTTTTTCAATCATCCCCAATATCTGTGGGGTAGCGTTGTGAACAACACTGTGATTAATTCTTCTGAGGCCCAAAGCCTTAATAGTAAGCTTTTGTTTTTTGGGCACATCAATAATACTACGTATTTGAGTAACTTTTATCTTTTCCATTTTTCCTCAGATTAACCATTGAAAACACGATTGAGAGGTATACCACGTTGTTCGGCGATAGTATGAGCATCACGCAGCTCAGTCAGAGCTTTTATAGTAGCCTTAACAACGTTATGAGGGTTAGAAGACCCCTTTGATTTAGCCAGCACGTCTTTAACGCCGGCACTCTCCAAGACAGCACGCATCACACCGCCAGCCTTTACACCAGTACCGCTTGCAGCAGGCTTGATAAGCACGCGTGCAGCTCCGTATTTAGCTTCCTGCTCGTGAGGAATAGTTCCTTTGATAATAGGAACTTTTACCAAATTTTTCTTAGCCTTTTCCACAGCCTTGGCAATAGCAGCAGTGACTTCTTTGGCTTTACCAAGACCATAGCCAACAATACCGTCTTCATTACCAACAACTACGAGAGCTGAGAAACTTATAGTACGTCCACCTTTGGTAACCTTAGTAACACGTTTGATAGTAACCAAACGGTCTTTCAGTTCAAGGTCACTTATATTTAATCTTCTACCTGTTGTTGCCATATACTTGAAAATTTAATGTTAGAAAATTAAACCACCTTCGCGGGCACCATCAGCCAGAGACTTCACCCGGCCGTGGTATTTATATCCATTACGGTCAAAAACAACATTGGTTATATTGGCTTTTTTAGCCTTTTCAGCCAATAACAAGCCTACTAATTTAGCTTGTTCACTCTTAGTCTTGCCTTCCAGTTTGCCGGCAAGCTCCTTGGAGCGAGTTGATGCAGCTACGAGAGTACGCCCAGCCTCATCGTCAATAAGCTGAGCATAAATATGCTTATTACTCCTGAAAACAGACAGACGAGGACGTTCAGGAGTACCGTGTATCTTTTTCCTTATACGACGTTTTATTCTTAATCTTCTCTTAACTTTTTCTGCAAGAGCCATTGTAGTAAAGTTTTAAATAAGTTTTAAACATTAAGCAGCACCAGATTTACCCTGCTTACGACGAATTTCCTCGCCAACAAAACGGATACCTTTGCCTTTGTAAGGTTCTGGTGGTCTGAAAGAACGAATCTTAGCAGCAACCTGTCCCAACAGCTGCTTATCATAAGAAGTCAAAGTAAGAATAGGATTACCGCGGCGCTCTTGCTGAACCTCTGCCTTAATTTCAGGAGCCAGTTCCATAAGGATATTATGAGAGAAACCGAGGTTCAGGTCAAGCAGCTGTCCGTTAACCGAAGCTTTATAACCAACACCTATCAGTTCAAGTTGAACCTTGAAGCCTTCGGAAACGCCCTTAACCATATTATTAATTAAAGAGCGGTAAAGACCGTGCATAGACTTATGATGTTTGGCATCAGAAGGGCGCTTAACACGGATTTCCTTATTCTCCTTGTCTATTTCCACAATTATATCTGGATGTACTTTCTGTTGTAATGTGCCGAGTTTACCTTTTACGGTAACAACATTATCTTTATCAACAGAAACTTCAACACCTTCCGGTATTGGTATGGGTAATTTACCGATACGTGACATTTTCTGTAACTTTTACAGGTTTAATAAACATAGCAAATAACTTCTCCACCGACACCCATAGCACGGGCTTCCTTATCGGTCATCACTCCCTTAGATGTAGATAAAATAGCTATTCCGAGCCCGTTGAGAACACGTGGCAAGTTATCCTTGCCAACATACTTACGGTGTCCGGGTTTACTAACACGTTCAAGGTTTTTGATAGCAGGGGTACCAGTAATAGGATGATACTTAAGAGCTATTTTGATAGTCCCCTGCGGTCCGTTATCGTCAAACTTATAGCTTAAGATATAACCTTTGTCAAATAATATCTTGGTTATCTCTTTCTTTAACTTAGAAGCTGGTATTTCAACTACCTTATGCCCTGCTCTGATAGCATTTCTAATTCTTGTCAGATAATCAGCAATTGGATCTGAGTACATAACTTTTTGATTTTAAGAATTTTACCAACTTGCCTTTTTAACTCCCGGGATCAGACCCTGGGAAGCCAAACGACGGAATTCAATACGGTTAATACCGAATTGACGCATATAGCCACGTGGACGTCCACTAATTTTACAACGGTTGCGTACTCTAACGGGAGAAGCATTACGTGGCAGGCGCTGAAGTTCAAACATTGCCTGCAAATCTCCCTGTTTCACTCTTTTTTTGAGTTCTTCACGTTTGGCAGCATATTTTGCAGCCAAACGGCGACGCTTGACGTCACGGGCTTTCATTGATTCTTTAGCCATAGCAAAACTTGATTTAGTTGTTTAAAACTTACTTCTTAAAAGGCATTCCAAATGCCTCCAACAAAGCATAGCCCTCTTCGTCGGTCTCTGCCGTGGTAACAAAGGTAATATTCATACCGTTAATCTTGTAGATTTTCTCCAGGTCAATTTCCGGGAAAATAATCTGTTCGTCAACGCCCATGGTATAATTACCTCTACCATCCAGTTTATTTGGCAGCCCGTTAAAGTCTTTGATGCGAGGAATAGCAGCAGCAATGAGACGTTCCATAAACTCATACATTCTGTCTCCACGCAAAGTAACACGGGCGCCAATTTCACGGCCACGGCGCAACTTAAAGTTGTGAATATCCTTTTTAGCCTTAGTAGGAACAGCACGCTGACCAGCAATAGCTGTCAGCTCCTCAATAGCTACTTCCAGGACACGTTTATCCTGGAGAGCTTTACCCAAACCCATGTTAATAACAATTTTCTCCAGACGGGGTACCTGCATAATAGATTTATATCCAAAACGTTTCATCAAAGCAGGTACTATCTCCTCCTGATACTTACGCTTGTAGTTGGGTACGTATTTCTGTTGTTTTGTCTCTTTAGCAGCCATCACTTAAGTTCTACTTTATTTGGTGATTTTTTAGAATAACGAACAAGTTTACCAGTCTCGGGATCGCGACGGCGACCAACACGAGTGGGTTTACCAGTCTCAGGACATACCGGAAGCACGTTGGAAATATGAATAGGAGCTTCCTGCTCAACAATATTACTCTGCTGGTCCTGAGAAGTAGGCTTTTTGTGCTTATAAACGATATTTACACCTTCTACAATAACCTTATTTTTCTTGGGTAATACCTTAAGCACACGCCCACGTTTGCCTTTATCATCACCGGCGATAACTTCTACAATGTCGCCTTTTTTAATATGAAATTTTCTTGGCATGGCTTTTACAAATTAAAATTACAATACTTCAGGAGCTAAGGAAACAATTTTCATATACCCTTTAGCTCTCAACTCACGAGGAATAGGCCCGAAGATACGGGTACCTTTAAGCTCTCCGGCTTTGTTCACAAGGACGACGGCATTATCATCAAAACGGATGTAAGAGCCGTCGGGACGACGTACTTCCTTTTTGGTACGCACGACAACAGCGTGATAAATCTCTCCCTTTTTTACATTAGACTTAGGGAGATACTCACGGACACTGACAACGATACGGTCACCGATGGTAGCGTAATTTTTACCCGTACCACCGAGGATACCTATACAACGCACTTTTTTTGCGCCGCTGTTGTCGGCAACGTTTAACATTGTTTCTCTCTGTATCATAGTTACTTAGCTCTTTCAATTATTTGAACAAGACGCCAACGTTTACGCCTACTAAGAGGCCTGGTTTCCATAATGCGAACGGTGTCGCCAATATGAGCCTCATTATTTTCGTCGTGCACAAGATATTTTTTACGACGAGTAATAAACTTACCGTATTTGGGGTGTCTCATACGACGGACAACCTCCACTGTCACGGTCTTATCCATCTTATCGCTAACAACGACACCGACGCGCTGTTTGCGCATTTGACGAGTTGATTTATTTTCCATAACTCAAACAATTACTTTTTTTTGTTCTTCTTTCTTGGCTTACGTAACTGAGGGTTTTCAGCCAACTCGCGCTGACGGAGCTCGGTAAGTAACCGAGCAATCAGACGCTTGGTATTTCTAATCTCATGCACGTTTTCCAGAGGAGATATCGCATGAGTAAGACGCAATTGAGCCAAACGCTGCTTCTGGTCGTTAACCATTTCACGGAGCTCTTTGGTAGTGAGCTCACGTATTTCATTCATTTTCATGAGACCTAACTTTTTTTAATTTACTCCTGATAGTCGCGACGGACAACAAACTTTGTCCTCACGGGCAATTTCTGAGCTCCCAGTCTCAGAGCTTCCTGAGCAACTTCCTTACTAACACCCTCTATTTCAAAAAGAATACGTCCGGGAGTAACGCGGGCAACATACTGGTCAATATCACCTTTACCTTTACCCATACGTACTTCAGCGGGCTTCTTAGTAATTGGCTTATCAGGGAAAATACGTATCCAAACCTTACCCTGACGTTTCATATAACGGGTGATAGCCTGACGAGCAGCCTCTATCTGACGGGCAGTAATCCAGTGGGTATCCAAAGTTTTAAGGCCGAAAGTTCCGAAAGCCAATTCGCTTCCACGCCAGGAAATACCTTTCATTCTGCCCTTCTGCTGCTTACGGTATTTTAATTTTTTCGGTTGTAACATAGCTAAATGATTTGATAGTTAAACAATTATGTTAGCGTCTCGGACGACGACCACCGCGACGTCCACCACCACGGCCAGAAGTGGCCTTAGCTCTTTGTGTTTCGGCACGCGGAGAAAGGTCGCGTTTACCGTAAACCTCACCCTTGAATATCCAAACCTTTACTCCCAAACGTCCCTGTTTGGTATGAGCCTCGGTAAGGGCATAGTCAATATCAGCACGGAAAGTATGCAGAGGGATACGCCCCTCTTTGTATTCCTCGCTACGAGCCATTTCGGCGCCGTTAAGACGGCCAGACACACGCACTTTAATTCCTTTGGCGCCCATACGCATAGAATTGGCAATAGCAGTTTTTACAGCACGACGATAAGCAACACGGTTTTCAATCTGACGTGCAATATTATTAGCCACAATAATGGCATCCAGTTCAGGGCGCTTCACCTCGTCAATATTAACCTGTACTTCTTTGCCTTTAGTAATCTTCTTGATTTCTTCCTTGAGTTTGTCAACTTCCTTTCCACCCTTACCGATAATCATGCCGGGACGAGCAGTCTTAATAGTAACGGTAATGAGCTTGTTAGTACGCTCAATGATAATACGAGAGATGTCGGCTTTAGCCAGACGTACACGCAAATACTTGCGTATTTCCTCGTCTTCAATAAGATTGTCGGCATAGTTTTTCCCGCCGAACCAGTTAGAGTCCCAGCCGCGTATAAAACCTAACCTATTTGCAATTGGATTAACTTTCTGTCCCATTATTCTTCGTTGTTTTTAGAATCTAAAACAATAGTAACATGACTATAACGACGACGGATAGGGAAAGCTCTACCCTGAGCACGGGGACGAATTCTTTTGAGCATTCCGGCACCGTCAACTTTAATTTCCTTTATATAGAGGTCAGCATCTTCAATTCTGAGATCTTCGTGCTTCTGCTCCCAGTTATTCATAGCCGAAAGCAAAAGCTTACGAATTGGTTCTGCTGCAGCTTTTTTAGTAAACTGTAAAGTATCCAGCGCTTGGTTAACGTCCATTCCGCGAACCAAATCCGCTACCAGACGCATTTTACGCGGGGACATACGGTAATTGCGCAGTACAGCATACGCTTTATTTTTGCGCGCTTCCTTCAGCTTTTCAGCGTATATTCTTTTTCTTCTGCCCATTTTTTAACAATTTAATAATTAAGCAAAGCCAAAATTACACTTTACTACTTTTTCTTTTTCTTATCAGCGTGACCACGGAATGTACGAGTCATAGCAAACTCTCCTAACTTATGTCCGACCATATCCTCGGTAATATAAACCGGGATAAACTTCATTCCATTATGCACAGCAATGGTATGCCCAACGAAATCCGGGATAATCATTGTGGCACGGGACCAGGTTTTAACAACCTCTTTACGTCCCTCTTCGTTGAGCTTCTGTATTTTTTTATACAGTTTATAATTTACAAACGGTCCTTTTTTTAGTGAACGAGCCATAGTTCAAAGATTTAATTTACTTACTTTCTCTTCTTGGATTTACGACGCTCAAGAATAAGCTTAGAAGAAGGCTTTTTCTTATTGCGGGTCTTCTGACCTTTAGCATAAAGACCTTTACGAGAACGAGGATGCCCACCAGAGGCTTTTCCTTCACCACCACCCATTGGGTGATCAATCGGGTTCATTGCAACACCACGAACACGCGGACGACGTCCTCTCCAGCGGTTACGACCAGCTTTACCTACTTTCTCCAGGAAATGTTCAGGATTAGATACCTGACCAATAGTTGCTTTGCAGCTGGTCAAGACCTTACGGATTTCGCCGGAAGGCAACTTAATAACAGCGTATTTACCTTCACGAGCTATCAACTGGGCGTAAGTACCAGCACTACGAGCCATCATTCCACCCTTACCCGGGTAGAGCTCTATATTGTGAATAATAGTACCCAGAGGGATTTCATCAAGATAAAGTGTATTACCAACCTCTGGAGCCACACCACGACCGGAGATGATTTCCTGACCTACCTGCAATCCCTTAGGAGCCAGGATATAACGTTTTTCTCCGTCTTTATAAACAACCAGAGCTATACGAGCGCTGCGGTTGGGGTCGTATTCAATGGCTTTAACCACGCCAGGAATACCTTCCTTATCACGCTTGAAGTCAATAATACGATAACGACGTTTATGACCGCCACCAATATAACGTGCGGTCATACGTCCATAATTATTACGACCACCTGTTTTACGCAGCCCAACAGTCAAAGACTTCTCAGGAGTCTTTTTTGTAATATCCTCAAATGTAATGGCTACTCTATGTCGTAAACCCGGTGTTACAGGCTTTAATTTTTTAATTCCCATTGTTCAACAAGATTAAATTTGACTAAAGAAATCAATTGTATCACCTTCGGCTAAAGTAACAATAGCTTTTTTAAAGTGATTAGTACGTCCGTAAATAATGCCAGACTTGGTGTATTTACGTCTGACCTTTCCCCTGTAGTTCATAGTATTCACATCTACCACACGCACCCCGTAAAACTGCTCTACGGCCTTCTTAATCTGAAGCTTATTAGCCTTGGGATTAACCACAAAGGCATATTTATTAAGCTTCTCGCCCTGAGCCGTCATTTTCTCCGAAACTATGGGGCGTATGAGTATGTTGTTAATATCCATTGTCACTCTTTTTTAATTATTTGTCGTAGTTTTCGTTAATGTAATTAATTGAGCTCTCGGTAAATACAAGATGCTTGTATCTGAGTATGCTGTATGTGTTCAATTTGTTAACCTCAACTACATCAGTATCTTTCAAATTTCGGGCTGACAAATATACGTTATTATCTTTAGAATTTAAAACAAATAGAGATTTTTTTTCAGGGATGTTAAGATTATTTCTAATCTCAACAATCTGCTTAGTCTTAGGCTGTTCAAATGTGAAATCTTCAACAACAATAATCTCACCGTCGCGCATCTTGTAGGTAAGAGCTGACTTACGAGCCAGCAGTTTCATCTTGCGGTTAACTTTCTGATAATAGTCACGCGGACGCGGTCCAAAAACGCGGCCACCACCACGCAAGAGAGGGCTCTTGATATCACCTCTACGGGCATTACCTGTACCCTTCTGACGGTATAACTTACGGGTACTACCTGTAATCTCGCTACGCTCTTTTGCTTTGTGCGTACCCTGACGGCGGTTAGCCAGGATAGCCTTCACGTCCAGGTAAATAGCATGATCGTTTGGCTCAATATTGAAAATAGAATCCTTGAGCTCAATTGTTCTGCCCGTTTCCTGACCTTTAATATTTAAAACTTTTACTTCCATTGTCTAAATTACTTTTCAATTATTACATAAGAACCTTTAGAACCGGGTACAGCACCCTTAACTATCAGAAGGTTATGTTCGGGGATAACCTTCATAACACGCAGGTTAATGACTTTCACGCGTTTGTTTCCGGTATGACCGGCCATTCTTGTTCCCTTGAACACGCGTGAAGGATCAGAAGAAGCACCAATAGAACCGGGTGCTCTCAGACGGTTATGCTGACCGTGTGTCTGCATACCAACACCGGCAAATCCGTGACGTTTTACAACGCCTTGATAACCTTTACCTTTTGACCAACCAACAACGTCAACCCAGCGGTCATCCTGGAAAATATCTACTGTAAGAACATCACCCAATTTTATATCGTCAAATTTACCGCGAAACTCAACGAGCTTACGTTTGGGTGTTGTTCCAGCTTTCTTAAAATGTCCAAGCATAGGCTTGGTAGTATTCTTTTCCTTTACATCGTCAAAAGCAAGCTGAATAGCATCGTAACCGTCTTTTTCCTTTGTCTTAATCTGGGTTACCACGCACGGACCTGCCTGAATGACCGTAACGGCTACTTGTTTTCCGTTTTCGTCATAGACAGAGGTCATTCCTATCTTTTTCCCTATTAAGCCTGGCATAACTCCAAAATTTTTAGTTAAAACTTAGTTTTTAATTTACAGTACTTTAACCTGAACCTCCACTCCTGAAGGGAGTTCAAGTTTCATCAGAGCATTAAGTGTTTTCTGTGAAACATTGTAAATGTCAATCAAACGCTTGTGAGTGTTGAGCTGAAACTGCTCACGCGATTCCTTGTTCACAAAAGTAGAACGGTTAACCGTAAAAATACGGCGATGCGTCGGCAGAGGGATAGGTCCCTTCACTGTAGCGTTTGTCTGCGTCACAGTCTTGATAATCTTCCTTGCCGAATTGTCGACCAGATTATGGTCGTACGACATCAGTTTTATTCTTATTCTCTGTGCAGCCATAGAGTTAATTGTTTATATATTAGTTTTTAAAAAAGTCTTCCTGTAAGAATTCTTACAATTTCATCCTGCATCTGCTCCGGCACAGGAGCATAATGAGAAAATTCCATATTAGAACTACCACGTCCCGAAGTAATGGAACGTAAATCATTGACATACCCAAAGGCTTCGGCCAATGGGATATAAGCTTTTATCACCTGCAGGCCAGCCTTTTCTTCCATCCCCAGGATTTCTGCCCTACGACGGTTCAAATCTGATTGCACAGGCCCAATATATTCCTCAGGCACAAACACTTCCAGCTTCATAATAGGTTCCATTAATATAGGATTAGCCTTGCGCGCAGCTTCCTGCAAAGCTTCCTTGGCAGCAATTTCAAAGGCCAGAGCATCAGAATCTACCGGATGGGCCGATCCATCTAACAATTCCACTTTGACGTTATACATCTTATATCCTGCCAGCGGACCAGTATTCATGGCCAGTTCTAGTCCTTTCTTAATAGCCGGAATAAATTCTTTCGGAATTACTCCACCTTTGGTTTTATCTTCAAAAACAAGTCCTTTGACATTGTCTTCGGCAGGGGAAACCCGTATTAGCAACTCAGCAAACTTTCCTTTTCCGCCGGTCTGCTTTTTGAGTATATGATGATGTTCAACTGTCTCGGTAATGGCTTCCTTATAGGAAACTTTAGGCTCGCCAGTATTAACACGGACGTTGAATTCTTCCTTAAGCCGGTTTGTGAGCACCTCCAGATGAAGTTCGCCCATTCCGTGCATCAAAATCTGACCTGTCTCGGGATGGGTTTCCACAATCAGAGTAGGATCTTCATCCTGGAGACGCGAAAGAGCTTCCTGTAATTTAGGACTATCAGCCTGTGTTTTCGGCTCTACAGCCACAGATACCACTGGGTCAGGAAAATCAATACTTTCCAGAACAATAGGATGTTTAGCATCGGAAAGCGTATCACCTGTTTTTATATCACGGAAACCTACAATAGCACAAATATCTCCGGCGCTTATCTCCTGGATGAGATTTTGCTTATTAGCGTGCATACGGTATAAATTCATGATACGCTCACGCTTTCCGGTACGTGAGTTGTAAACAGCAGTCCCTGACTTGAGAGTGCCGGAATAAACACGCAGGTAAGCAAGATTACCCACAAAAGGATTAGAAGCTATTTTAAATATCAAACCAGCGAAAGGAGCATCCGGGTCAGGTTTACGTTCTTCTTCCTTTTTAGTGAAAGGATTAATACCCTTAACAGGGGGTAGATCAACAGGTGAAGGAAGATAACGCACAACAGCGTCCAATAATGGCTGAATACCTTTATTCTTTAGAGCGGAACCGCAAAAGACCGGTACACCGGTATTAGATATAGTAACCTTCCGTAGCACACTATAAATGTCATCAATAGTGTAATCGTCTTCAAAATATTTTTGCATAAAGTCGTCGTCCAGCTCGGCCAGCTGCTCCAGCATCTTTTCGCGCCAAAGCTGAGCTTCTTCTGCTAAATCATCTGGAATATCCTCAGTGTAAAATTTAGCGCCCAGGCTTTGATCATCCCAATAAATAGCTTTCTGATTAATCAAATCTATTACACCGGCAAAATCATCCTCTGATCCAATAGGTATTTGTACTGCAATAGGGTTAGCCTTGAGCTTATCTTTTATTTCGTCCACCACACGGAAGAAATCCGCACCAATGCGGTCCATTTTATTAACAAAAGCCAGGCGAGGCACATTATATTTATTAGCCTGGCGCCAGACAGTTTCCGACTGAGGTTCCACTCCGGCTACACCACAAAATACAGCAATGACACCGTCAAGCACACGTAGAGAACGTTCCACTTCCACGGTGAAATCTACGTGGCCTGGGGTGTCAATTATATTAACCTGATAGCGTTTTTTATTGAGGTCCCAATAAACAGTAGTGGCAGCGGAGGTAATAGTAATACCACGCTCTTTTTCCTCTTTCATCCAGTCCATTGTAGCAGCGCCTTCGTGGACCTCTCCCATCTTGTGAATAAGGCCGGTGTAATAGAGGATACGTTCGGTAGTAGTAGTTTTTCCGGCATCAATATGCGCTGCTATCCCTATGTTACGTATGTATGTTAAATTATCAATCATAGTGGCTTACCACTAGCGGATTGATAATTAACCGAAGTTAATTATAAATCCTGGTTTATTTATCTGATTAAAACTTAAAGTGAGCAAAAGCCTTGTTAGCCTCAGCCATACGGTGGATATCTTCCTTACGTTTGTAAGCCCCACCTTCCTTACGGTAAGCAGCAATGATTTCATCAGCCAGACGCTGAGCCATAGGCTTACCGTGACGTTTACGGGCAAACATAATGATATGTTTGATACCCAAAAATCTTTTTCTTTCGGGACGCACCTCCATAGGTACCTGGAAAGTAGCACCACCGATACGACGGCTCTTAACCTCAACCTGTGGAGTTACATTTTCCATAGCTTCCTTCCATACGTCCAGAGCGGTCTTTCCTTCTTTTTCCAGCTCGCTTTTGAGACGTTTTTCAACAATATCAAGAGCTTCATAGAAAATCCTGAAAGCAACGGTCTTTTTACCGTCCTTCATCAGCTGGTTAACAAATTTTGTTACCAGAGGGTCATTATATTTCGGATCAGGAGCAACTTCACGTTTCTTTGGTCTACCTCTTCTCATGGATCAATATTTTTTATTTTTTAGGTCTTTTTGTACCATACTTAGAACGCTGCTGACGACGTCCTTCCACTCCGTCAGCATCAAGAGCACCACGAACGATGTGGTAACGCACACCAGGGAGGTCTTTCACACGACCACCACGCACCAAAACTATTGAGTGTTCCTGCAAATTATGTCCTTCACCCGGAATATAAGCAGTAACTTCAATACCATTGGTAAGACGAACACGAGCTACTTTACGCATAGCTGAATTAGGCTTTTTAGGCGTAGTGGTGTACACACGTACACATACGCCGCGCTTCTGCGGACATCCTTCCAGAGCAGGAGATTTGCTTTTCTTAATCTTCTGCTTACGTCCTTTTCTCACTAATTGCTGTATCGTTGGCATACAAAAAAATTTTTACTTTTTTCTGATTTTCAATTAAAAATATTATTAGCAATTCGGAATGCAAAGATAGAATTTATTTTGCATTTTACCAATGCATTCCGATAAAAAAAATTAAAAAACTGATTTACCTACCAAAAGGCTTGGCAAAGCTAAAATCTTTGGCTGATTATTCCAAATAATTTTGTATAAAAAACTTACATGCCCTGATGCTTATATCTTGAGGAAGTTTCTCTGACATATCTTGCCTTTCCCAGATTAATATTTAACCCCAGAGTAGCAATAACAGGAAAAGTTATGACATCAGGGTCTTTATTAGCATCAATGGCCAGCCCCCCCTGGATCAGAAGACGCACCCGCCTATAACCAATTTTGGCAGTTAATAGCGGTTCCAACAATAAAGTGGAATATGTGTTATTACTATGAACATCATCAAAAGAAATAAGCACAAAGTCTGAAGTAAAGCCTAAGTCTAACAAGTTGGAAGCATAGCCTATGGTGGGCTGTAAAAATACACTGCGGAAAGTATAAACACCTCTATAAGTATTATTTCCGATAGAATAGCTAGAAGCTAAACTACCGGCTTCCAACCCGGAAAAAACTTCCATCCTAAATTTTCCATGTTTATAAAAATAACCCAGTGCTGGGGCAATGGAGTATTGATAAGATGAAGAATCTGCTTTAGGCTTTCCTACAGCTGATAAATTAATATATCCACCAAAATGATTACTAAAAGCATAAGCAAACTGAGGTGAAAAGCCATAAAATCCCAAATTTGTATTTATCTGAGCCTCACCTCTATTAGTAAGCATAGGAACATTCACGGGTGTGGGAACATATAACACAGAACAGGAAGATATAAAAAAGAGTAAAATGAAAAACAGAAACAGCCCCTTGATTTTCATTGTGTTATAGTTTTAAAATTTAAATTTTATATTAAAAATAAAAGTTCGTCCAGGCATGGGAGTAAAATAATCAAACCATTGCGTATTAAAAAGATTTTCAATACCTAATTGCGCAAAAAAACTTTTGCTGCTATAACTAAGAGATAAATCCGCAAGGAACAAATTTCTTTTTTCCCCAGCCATAACCGAAATAAATCTTTGTTTGAACACATTATTATATATAATGCCAATTTTATAATTCCGCGTCCTGAGAATATTTGTTTCAATAGTTGCCGAAAAATTATGATGCAATAAATTAGCTGAGTATTTACTCAAAGGATATGAAAAATCCCTGTAATTCAAGTTGGTATAAGATAATAAAAATTTTCGTAAAAAGGCAATATTTTCCGGAAAATAGAAAGTAAGCAAAGCATTCATTCCATAGGAAGTGAAATCAGTAAGGTTTAAGGAATGATATACATTTGTCGCAGTATCCAATACCCATTCAATCTGTCTGTGGTTGTGCGCATAAAAACCAGAGATTACAAGCATTAAATTACTGTTAACAATCTTCAATCCTGTATTAGCAGCCCATCTGGTTTGCGGATGTAAATAAGGATTGCCTTTATGAACAGCATCCGAATAATACATCTCTGTGAAAGTAGGGAAACGCATACTCTTATTAACCCCGGCAATCACAGATAGATTATTTTTAACCAAATAACTTATATCCAATCCTCCTGTAAATATCCAATGAAAATAAGAATTATAAACCTGGGATAGACCTGCAGAAACAGTCCATTTATCACTGGTCCACAGATGATTTAACATAAAAATAATATTGTAACGACGAGCAGCCTTAGTAAAATATACGCCCTGCTCAAAAGGAATTTTTGTTTTCCTTGTCAAACTGTCTCCCATAACCGTGCTATGCAAAAAATAATAATCACCCTGCAAAGTGGCAAATGTTTTGCCCAATGGAGAAATAAAAGTTTTCCCCAGATGCAAAGAAAAAAGATTATTGGCATGATAATTAGGCCCATGATAATAAACTCCTGGTGCAAAGATCGCAGTATCATCACCACGGATAAAAAATCCGTTATTAAACTGATACCAGCCCTGTCCCTGACGGAATAACTCAAACTTATCCTGATGTCTCCGCCATAGAGCTGTAAAAGTCCAGTTATTATTATCCTCTACCCTGAGAGATAAAAATTCGGCATTATTCTCTTCATATTGCCAGGGATAGCGAGGAGTGTAGAAATTCAGAGCACCGAATTTTTGTATCAATAAACCACCCTGGACAGCAACATGACTTGCCTGGCTGATAAAAGATTTGGTAAAAAACAAACGGGAAACTTTATAATCGGTGTTCTGATCATAGCCACCAGATTGTCTCACAGAAAAATTAAAAGCCAATGGTGAATTTTTGTTTCCAGTGGCCTCCATCCAGTCAAATCCTACGACAGGTTTTCCAGAACTTTGATACAAGCCTACAGTAGAAGCTAAAAGACCTTGATGGTCTGTCCTGGTAATTATGTTAACAGCTCCAGAAAAGGAATTCACACCGTAACGACGGGCATCCGTCCCCACAAGGATTTCTATTCTCTCTATCATATCCGGACTGAGGGGCAAATTAAAATTAAAATGTCCGGTCTGATAATCTATATACGGCACTCCGTTAATTAAAATCAAAACGTCGTTAAAGCTTCCGCCATTGATAGATAAATCAGCCTGCACATCACCACTACCGCGGTATTTAACATCAATTCCACCGATCATGTCAAGCATATTTGCCAGATTCAATGAAGCCATCTTTTCTATCTGATCCCGTGTAATTATCCTGACCACTTTATAATCCCGTTGCAGAGGCAGATCTTCTGCCCTGGCCTTTATTACAATGCTATCAAGTTCAATATGCTCCTGGGCAGAAATACCGTAAAAACACAGAATAGCAAGATATAAAAGGAACAAACGCCTTATAGTCTTCATGTCTATATTTTTTAAAATTTTTGCTAAAATATTTTTTTTACTTTGTATAAAACCAAGTCTCAAAAATCTTTCAATATTTTAACAAAACAAATTAGGGCTGCCCTGCTTTGCAGGGCAGCCCTAATACAGAAGCACATAGTAACCCAGAATTATCCTACAGCCTGTCCTTCCTGTTCGGATTCCTCCTCTGGCGGCACGGGATTGGCCCCCATAGGATAAGCATTTTGTCCGCCATACTCAAATTCTGCCTTCTGCTTTTCAACAGAAGTAATATGATGCATAACCTTAGCACCAAAATAAAATCCTATCATCATCTGAAAAGCTATCATCAGCTCATGCATCTGTGCTTCAAAACCTTGCATCCGGACATTAACCAGCTCCAGCACTACCACTACCCACAAGAGCGTAAGTGTTAAAATACCACGGAAAGTACCCCGGGGCATGCCAAAAGTCTCTTTCTCGTAAGGATTAGGATTTTCGGGCGACCAGTTACCAAAAGTATATTTCAGGAACAAAGCCACCAAAAATATTAGTACCAGGACCATCCAGGCCATAATTGGGAAATAGACCATCCAGAAAAACTCAGTGGGATGACCTTCGTAATAAGGCACTGTATCCGGGAAAATTTGCAACAGTTGTATCATTTTTGATTATTTTTAGTTTCTATTTTTAAAAAATATAAGCACCTAAAATAAATGCAGCGACAGTTGCCACTCCGCCAATAATTTTAGCTGCCTTGAGTTTATTAGCTTCCTTTTGATTTTCTTCCACCAGGATTTTGAGATTATTACTACAATCTTTCCAATTCTTCTCGTAATAATCACGATTCTTTGTGACCAGATCAATAATAGAATCCTTCTGCGCCAATTGTTTATTGAGATTATCAAGCTGCTTACGATAATTTTCTATTTGCAAATCAGCATTTTTCAATTCTTTCACTGCAATAAGCGCTCTATTCAACTGGCTATCCGTGATAACCCACAAGGTATCACCCACGGGTTTGACCAAAAATTGTTTCCCCGGCAAAACCGCAATAGGATAGCGCTGCTGTGCAAAGATACCAAAACTCAAACCTAATAATATTATCAAAAGAAAAATTTTTTTCATTGGCTAAAGTTTAGGACCCAAAGTACTGGTTAAATTCATTAGCTTTTTCTTCCAAGGACATTGACTCTACCTCAGAGGAGATTTCTTTTCGCTCCAGTTGTAATCTATCCAGCTGATCCTGCAATTTTTCCAGCTGAGCTTGCAGTTCTTGAATTTTCATTTCCTTCTGGCGCAACAAAGCCTCATACTGAGCTCGGATTATCTTTTCCTCTTTTTCAATTCTTTGCTGATGCTTTAATATCTTCTGTGCCTTTTGCTTACTTTTATCCTTAAGAGCACTCTGTATCAATGCTGTAGGACCAGCCAGAGCAGCCAGTAATATGGACAATGGCTGCCAGTCGGTTTTTATCACACCTTTATTATATAAATAGCCGACGATAAGAAAAAGGACAATTATAGCGGTTATTATCCATACTTTCTTCATAGGAAATACCTTTTTATTCCGGTTCTATATATTTACCAAATACCCATCCTTCTATCTGCACAGTTACTTTGTACCATCCGTTATGCTCGTCCTTAATCATGACCTTGGTGCCCTTTGGCAGGGGACGAGCCACAATGGGCGCAGTAGTATTGGGCTTTATACGAATGTTCAAACTCTGTGCAATAACACGCCCTACCTGTGGTGGTTCTGGTGCTCCCACCTCATCACGATGTGATCCCAACAGACGGTCACGCAATTTATCCAGAGGGAAAGCCGGACCTGGGTCTAACTTACGTCCAGGTGCTATTTCCTCATGTCCCAGAATATACTTCAGTCCATAAGTATCTATAAGCAACTGGCAAAGCTCAGTAACAGTCTCTATCTGCTCAGGAGTATATATATGCCAATAACGCGGACGGGTTTCATTACGGTGGACAGCTTCAATCACTTCGGTAGGACTAAAGGCCTCTCCGTACCATGAACGGAATACATTTCCGCTTTTAGTCAAGGGCCCAGAGTTAACCATTTCAATACCAATAGAAAAATTATTGAAACCTGTACGTCCGTGGTAGTAGCTCTTTCCAGCATGCCATGCAATAAGATTGAAAGGTACCAACTGAGTAACGCTACCGTCGCGGTCCACTACAACGTGAGCAGAAGCTCTAACACGCGGATTGGTTAAAGTATTGATGGACTGCTTATAAGGGCCGCCGGTATAATGAAGAACGATAGTGTCCAGATCTCCTTCCTTGAATTCTCCGCTATGGTTGGGAGAAGGAATCATTTTTTTGACATTCTTCCCGTAAAGAATGTGGTCTTTTATTTCCATAATAAAAAGCTTATTATTTTTTTGTTAAAAATAATATTTTTTTCAAAAAAGCAAAAGAGGTATTTGATAAAAAAACAGCGACAGGAAAAGTCTTCCCTGTCACTGTCAGAATACCACAAACAAAGACAATACAAAGCGCTAAAAATCAAAATATTAACTATTAACTATGATTAATTTTCATAATTCCACCCAGCAGCCAGACTTGTTCCTACAATCTGGAAAGTTATAACGTTTGGTGGTCCTTCATACCCAGGCCGTTCTTGTTGTAAGACTATAGCTACTTTATCATCCAGCGGACTTATCATAACTCCGGCAATAGTCTGGGTAATAATAATTGAATTAGCCGGGGCATCCTTGTCGTAAGCAATTTTCACCCCACGCTGCGGAGAACGGATAATAATCTTAGTATGTCCCACAGGCTCAAAACCATATCCAGGCTGTTTACGGTAATCAGTCTGCAATTCCACGCTGAAATCATCTCCCTGGTAAGAAAAATAAGGTGATAGTAATTTAGGGGTCTTGTCCTGAACTATGTGATATTTATTCAAAATAGTTTTGAACTGATTATAATTGTTTTTCCATACTTCCTCACGTACCAGATCCTCATCCGGAGGTGTGACCCAATGCCAGAGGGTATCTCCGCTTATGAGATTAATAATTGTCAATTCAAAGACATACACGTCCAGGCCTTCCACTGCAGGCTCGGTAATATAAGCAAAGTTACCTTCCTCTGACCAACCTATAGGGAAAAACTTATCCACCATAAAATTGGTACGGGCCTGATAATAATATAACTCCGGCGGGAAAAAATAATCCTGTTCGGTAAACTCTGATGCCGAAGCAGAGGCAGCAGATTTCTTTTTTTTATCATTTTTACATCCTGTAGCAGCAATGCCCAGGACAATCAATAAGACAAACAGGTATTTAAAGTGTCTGTACATTGTTATTCTTTTTTTATTGCGATAGTTTCTATTTCAATCAAAACATCAAGAGGCAAGCGTGCCACCTGAAAAGCAGCACGTGCAGGCGGATTTTCCTTGTAATACAAAGCATAAACTTCATTCATACCCGCAAAATCATTCATATCTTTCAGAAAAACAGTGGATTTAACAACATCCTCATAAGAATATCCCGCAGCTTCCAATATAGCGCCTATGTTTTTGAGTACCTGATGGGTTTGTTCTTTTATTCCGCCTTCCACAACATTTCCGGTTTCTGGATTAACAGGTAACTGACCGGATATAAACAAGATGCCGTCCACTTCTACGGCCTGACTATACGGGCCAATAGCCTTTGGCGCTTTGGGAGTATCAATAATTTTTTTCATGACAAAGTTTTTTTATTTAGTATATGAAATTATCGTGCCAAGAACGCTGACGTTTGAATTCAAAGAACTTAAACATAGGAGATTTTATTCTTACAGTAAAAAGATAACTACGCATACGTCCGTAAGGAGTAATAGCCAGGAACATTTCCCAGCAATGCAAATCCCTATAAACATTCAAAGTAGTGGAAACCATCTGGCGTCTATTAAAATCATAACCAGAAATAACACTGACTGACCAGTAAGGTGTGGGCTTAATAGCAAAATTAAAGTTAAGCAACTGTGTAATCTTAACTTTGGAATAACTCTGTGTCAGCTGGTTATAAGCTTTGGTAAGATTAAAACGATAATTCATAGAAAAAGTCCATTCAGGGTCAAAATAATGATAAGGAATATATTCTTGATCTTTTTTCTTCTCCTTAGTCTGTTCTTCTTTTTTCAAATCCTTAGAACTCAAGGACAAGTTAAAGTTCATATTCAAATTAACCAGACGCAAAAGATGGCCAGAGACCATATATTCATAAGTATTTATACGTTTACCATTTTTATCAACAGTATAAGGGTCAAAAGTTGCTCCAATGGAAACATTGCTATTTCTATTAGGCCTGGCACTGGCAGATAGTCTGATAAATGACCAATTAAGAGAGTCGGCAGCAAAATTATAAGATCCGGAAATAAGCAACCTGTCAATCAATTTAACCTTTTTGTCCACATAGGTGGTATCTTTCTTTTGCCTGACTTTCATCTCAAAATTATTATTCAAAGAAAAAGTCATGGCCTTTTGCAAGCCAATTGAAGGAATGCCAACAGTACGCTGATAAAAAACCGTGTAAAGAGCATCCGGATTTAGAGGATCTCTTTCGTAATACCCCCATTTAGGGTCTGCAAAATCTGGTTTATAAGCAAAACCTATGCTGGGGGTCAAAACATGACGGATAGCCTTGATACCAAAAGCATTGATTTTAAACATACCGTAAAGCTTGGTGGATAAATTCAAATTAAATCTGTAATCCACAATATGCCTTGGACGGTAGATTGTATCCACCACCACATTAGAATCTGCATCAAGATATTTGTGAATATAGCTGAAATAAACCCTCCCTGTATAATTAAACGAAGGAGAAAGACGGAAAAACTTAAAGAGATTGAAAGAGGTATTTAAAGGAATATCATATCTGATACCGTTTTTCATAAAATATTTTAGAGTATCGGGGTGATAAAAAAGCAGAGTATCCCGTACTTTAAAATCATTTTTAAAGTACGAACGCATAGTAAAACCAATACGATTATACCAGCGTTCTTTCCCACCAAAACGCCACAGATTTTTAAAGGGCTGTACACGGTTCATATTCAAATTGATATTGGGTGCATTAACATAAATCGTACTATCCCGAAAATTTTCTACAACAGAACTGTTAACACTAAAAGAGAATGGAGTGCCGCGAAACTTTTTTTGATAAGCAATGGAGGATTTTGATGTATTTTTCACAAAAGCCATAATATTAGTGGCGTTATACTGGTCATAATTTCCTTTAGAAAAATCAATATGTGCCGAAAAATGCGAAGTAGGATTAGCTTTCTGTGCCTGATTATAGTTTACCTGAATATTATATAAATTTTCGCGTCGGCTATCCAGCAAAATACGCTCACCACTGGTACGATGTGTATAATTAAAAGCAAAAACGGCAGAGTATTTATAACGCCTCTTCACCCTCAAACGCGTATGCACTCCCCAATCACCACGGGAATAAACATCTGCAGTGACTCGTAGATCTGAATAATCGTTAATGACAAAATAATAACCTCCGTCCACCAAACCAAGGCCACGAGCCTGCTCCTGAAAAAATTGCGGTTGCACAATGCCAGAAGAATTATACCGTCGCTGGGGAAAATAGCCAAAGGGCAAACCTATTGGGAAAGGTATATCCTCAATGACAAAATGAAACGGCCCTGTGATAATACTTTTGTTGGGAATATATTTTGCACGGGAAAGGCTGATATAATAATGCGGATGGTCAAGATTACAGGTAGTAAATTTTCCGTGGAGGATATTAGTTGTTTTATCAGGAAAAATTTTTATCTGATCTCCGTGTAGATAACCTTCTGGTTGCTCGGTTTTCACGTTCCGGGCATAGCCCTTACGGGTTTTGAAATTATATTTCATATAACTGGCGACAAAATTATCTTCGTCAGTTGTAAATTCCGGTTTTTCCTGTATTCTACCAATGCTATCGTGTGTGATAAAAGCCTCTACTTCATCCTTTTTAAAATCAATACGTACTTTCCCGGCTTTCAGTTCCATTTTATCACTTTTGAGATCCACCTTACGATATAGATATGACACAGAGCTATCCAGGAAAAAATGGATGGAGTCCGTAGCCTCGTATTCAATAATCCTGTCAATGGGCTTAACTTTATTAGTATCTTTATGGACAATACTATCGGCGTGGATGACAAGGCTATCGTTTTTAACATCCAGAGAATCCGGTTGTTGTGCTAACAATGACAATGATAAAATGCAGAAAATTATTACCAAAAACCGCTTCATATCCCTCTGAGGTTAATACGGAAATTAAATCAGGGTTAACATTTTTTTCAGGCTATCCCTCCAGTGCGGAATTGATATTCCGTATAATTCTTTGACTTTGGATTTGTCCAGTACGCTATAAGCTGGACGGACTGCCGGACGCGGAAACTGGGAAGTCCGCAGAGGCCGCAAATTTACCGAAATTCCTTTATACTCAAAGATAGCATGGGCGAAATCATACCAGGAGGCCACTCCTTCGTCAGCATAATGATATAGCCCCGGGGTAAAAAGCACCTTGTGCTTATGATGATAATCTATCACCAGCATAATGAAATGGGCTAAATCTGCAGCATAAGTAGGCGTTCCTACCTGGTCATACACAACTCCTATATCCTGGGTACGCTGTGCCAAAGATAGCATTGTCTTAACAAAATTATGCCCAACAGATGAATAAAGCCAAGAACTGCGGATGACCATCCCGAAATTATATTTCAATACGTATTTTTCTCCTTCAGCCTTGGTACGGGCATAGACAGACAATGGATTTACAGGGTCATCTTCGGTATAAGGCGTAGCTTTCTGTCCATCAAAGACATAATCCGTGGAGATATGTATGAACTTAGCCCCTATCCACTCAGCTGCTTCAACCATATTGAATACAGCAGTAGAATTGACCAGTTCTGCCATTTTCTTTTCTTCCTCGGCTCTATCTACAGCAGTATAAGCAGCGCAATTAATTATCCAGTCAAATTCTCCATAGCGGATAAAATCGCTAATATGGGGCATATCCTCTAAATCCAGATCTTCCCTGGTAGTAAAAACAAACTCATAAGGATAATCAGGTGCGATTCTTTTCAACTCACTGCCGAGCTGTCCGTTAGATCCTGTAACTAAAATTTTCATCAGTCAAAATATTTTGCCTCGTCAAAGCGAGGTAATTTTTTGTCTTTATCAGAGATAATGCGTTTGTCAAGCGGTATAGACCAATCAATTGCTAATTTTTCATCAGCATGGAATATACCAGCCTCAGCCTCAGGATGATAAAACTCATCCGTTTTATATTGCACCACGGCTGTATCGGACAAAACAGCATAACCATGAGCCAATCCCTTATCAATAAACAACTGCAGCTTATTTTCCTCAGAAAGCTCAATAATAAAATACTGTCCAAAAGTTGGAGAATTCTTGCGTATATCCAGGGCCACATCAAGAATTTTTCCTCTTATCACTCTTATTAATTTTGCCTGGGCATAAGGAGGCAGCTGATAATGCAATCCACGGATAACACCGTAAACAGACTTAGCCTCATTATCCTGGACAAAATCCGTATCAATACCAGCCTCAAAGAAATCCATTTTATTATAACTCTCAAAAAAATAGCCTCTGGCATCTTCAAAGACCTTAGGCTGAATGAGCTTCACTCCCGGAAGCGGCTCTGCTATTACCCGTATTTTTCCCATTGTCATCAAATTTATTTTTAAAGATAAACAATCCTAACACTCCAATAAATATAGAGCTATCAGCAATATTAAAAATAGGACGGAAAAATAAAAAGTCTTTTCCGCCGATGAAAGGTAACCATTGAGGAAATGTACAACTGCACAAAGGAAAATATAACATGTCCACAACTTTTCCCATCAAAAAAGGCGCATATCCCTGTCCCCAATGTACAAAATGGGCAGGATCCACGCCAGGTTGATACCACGGACTCTCGGAAAAAATTAATCCGTAAAAAGCACTGTCAATAAGATTTCCCAGAGCCCCGGCAATTATCATTGACAGAAAAATTGTGAAACCCAGACGGTATTTATCAGAATTCAAAATCAAAATAACTATCAAAAGCGCCACAAGAAAAAGCCGGAAAACAGAAAGGAATAATTTACCCCATACTCCGGGGAAAGAAAAGCCAAAAGCCATGCCCGGATTTTCTACGAAATGCAGTCTGGCCCAGGCAAGATTCCAATGTTCCCAATGAAGATAGCTGTCTTCACCTAACAACATATGCGTTTTCACCCATATTTTCAGTATCTGGTCAATAAGCAAAATCACCAGTATTACCAGCAGTGAAATCAGCGCACGTTTCTTTTTAATGCTCATGGTTAAAAATTTATTCAAAATACCCTGAATGCTAAAATAAAAAAATAGTCCAAAGCCAACAAAATTTAGGCTTTGGACTATGAATTTAAAAAGCCTTAAAACAAAAATTAATCGCCCAATACATCACGATTGAGCTTGGCTTCAATACTGAGCGTAGCGTGCGGCACAGCCCTTAACCTCTCTTTGGAAATCAATTTTCCGGTTTTTCTGCAGATGCCATAAGTTTTATTTTCTATCCTGACCAGAGCCGCCTCCAGCTTTTTAATATATTCCATTTGCCGCTGAGCCAGCACGGCAGCTTCCATACGGCTAATACCCACATAATCCTCATCAATACCTTTGAAAACAAAAGCATCGTCCTCGGTGATGTTCTCTTGCTCGCGATTGAGAATTTTCATATACATCTCATAATTTTCGCGAGCTGTCTTGAGTTTCTCCAATATCAATTGACGAAATTCTTCAAGCTCTTCATCTGAATATCTCGTTTTTTCAGCCATAACAGTAAATTTAAGAAATTAAGCTTTTTGTATCTGAATATATAGCTTTTCGTCATAAACGTCAACCTCTTTTTTAGGCAGACTATCCACCTCATCTTTGACCACTCGCAAATCCTTTGCCAAAGTCTGATTTTTAATATAATCTGCGAAATTCTCTATTGCACCACGTATTAAATCGTTATCCTGAACATAAACAATGATGCGGTCTGTCAGGTTTAAATCCAACTCTTTACGGAAATTCTGAATTCTATTAATTAACTCACGTGCCACACCTTCATTTTTAAGATCCTCAGTAATATTAACGTCAAGTGCCACAGTATATTTTCCTTCTGTCTTAACAATCCATCCTGGCATATCCTCAGTTAATATTTCCACATCATCAATAGTCAGATTAACCTGCTGTCCATCAATATCCAGAGTCCACTGCCCCTGGCGTTCAAATTTATTAATATCCTCCTGGGACATATTAGCCAATGCCTGAGCCACTGCCTTCATCAATTTTCCAAGGCGTTTGCCCAGAACTTTATAATTCGGCTTAATCTTTTTGACCACAACGCCAGTAGTATCCTTGATAAATTCTATATCCTTGACATTAACCTCATTAAGGATAATATCCTTGACTGCTTTAACCTGGTCTTCAATCTTATCGTCTATAATCGGAATCAAAATCTTTGACAGAGGCTGACGAACCTTAATCTTAGCCTGACGCCTCAAGGACAATACCATTGAGGAAAGCTTCTGTGCTACTTCCATCCTGGCTTCCAGTTCGCGGTCAATCTTTGTCTCGTCAGCTTCCGGAAAATCAAGCAAATGAACGGACTCGGCCGAATAACGCTGTGTAACACTATTCAAATCACGGAAAATCCTCTCGGCATAGAACGGAGCTATTGGCGCCATCAGGATAGCCACAGTTTCCAGCGCAATATAAAGAGTTTGATAAGCAGAAATCTTATCCTTGTCATATTCGCCTCCCCAGAAACGCTTACGGTTCAGGCGGACATACCAGTTACTCAAATCGTCAATGACAAATTTCTGAATAGCACGTCCAGCATGGGTCGGGTCATATTTATCCAGACTATCGCGTACTTCCTTTATCAAGCTGTTAAGCAAGGATAATACCCAACGGTCAAACTCCGGACGTTCCTCGTAAGGAATATCTTCCTCCTCGTACCTGAAACCGTCAATATTAGCGTAGAGTGCAAAGAAATTATATGTATTGTAAAGAGTGCCAAAGAACTTACGGATAACCTCCTCAACTCCTTTGGGGTCAAATTTGAGATTTTCCCATGGCGGAGAAACAGTCATCATGTACCAGCGGATAGGATCGGCTCCGTACTTCTCCATTGCCTCAAATGGGTCAACAATATTACCTTTGCGTTTGGACATTTTCTCTCCGTTAGCATCCAGAACTAATCCGTTGGATACTACGTTTTTATATGCCACACTATCAAAGAGCATAGTAGCCAAGGCATGGAGAGTGTAGAACCATCCGCGGGTCTGGTCAACACCTTCGGCAATGAAATCCGCAGGGAAGTAACGCTTGAATTTCTCCTGATTTTCAAAAGGATAATGCTGCTGTGCAAATGGCATTGCCCCGGAGTCGAACCATACGTCAATCAGGTAAGGCTCACGGAACATAGGCTTGCCACTGTCGGAAACAAGCACTATACGGTCAACATACGGACGGTGAATATCAATCTTTTCATAATTTTCCTTGCTCATATCACCCGGACGGAAATCCTTGAAAGGATTTTCCTTCATCACACCAGCTTCCACGGCTTTGTTAATCTCGTCAATCAACTGCTGATACGAACCAATAACTTTAACCTCCTGCTTGTCCTCGGTCATCCACACTGGCAGCGGAGTTCCCCAATAACGTGTACGTGAGAGGTTCCAGTCCACCATATTTTTGAGCCATTCGCCAAAACGCCCCTGGCCAGTGGAAGGCGGCTGCCAATTGATAGTCTGGTTAAGGGCAATCATCCTGTCTTGCTTATCCGTAGTGCGGATAAACCAGGCTTCAATAGGATAATACAGGATAGGCTTATCAGTACGCCAGCAGTGCGGATACGAGTGAACGTGCTTCTCACTCTTGAATAGCTTTCCTTCCTTTTTGAGTTTAACAATTATGTCAATATTTACATTGTATTTGTCAGCAATTTTCTCCTTTTCCTTTTCGTATTGCTTCTGCTTAATCTCGCCACGGGCAAATTTCTCTTCCAGTTCTTTCATCTCTCTGTCATAGCCTTCCTCATACTCAGGACGGACATAACGTCCGCTGAACTCACCAACGCCGTCAACAAATTTTCCGCGTTCGCTAACCAGGGTCAGAGCTCCTATTCCGTTCTGTTTTGCCACGCGCATATCATCAGCACCAAAGCTCGGAGCAATATGCACAATACCAGTACCTTCCTCGGTAGAAACAAAATCACCGACAATTACACGGAATGCATCTCCCTCCTCTGGCTGAAAATATGGCATAAGCTGTTCGTAACGCACACCTGCAAGCTGCTCGCCAGTATATTCGCCCAACACGCGATAAGGAAGGATTTTATCTCCGGGCTTATAAGTCATCTCTGCCTCAGCCCCCTCGGGCGAGAAGTAATTATGAGCCAAATCTTTGGCAAGGATAACCGTAACAGGTTCGCCAGTATAAGGATTGAAAGTGCGGATTTTCTGGTAAACAATATTCTTTCCTACTGCCAGGGCTGTGTTGGAAAGCAAAGTCCAAGGAGTAGTTGTCCAGGCCAGAATATACAGGTCTGTGTCCACGTCTTCAAACAGGAACTTGCTATTATCGTCCTGCTTTACTTTGAACATTGCCACACCTGTAACATCCTTAATATCACGATAGCAGCCTGGCAGGTTCAATTCGTGGGAACTCAGAGCAGTACCAGCAGCAGGCGAGAAAGGCTGAATAGTAAAACCTTTATAAAGCAGTCCCCTGTCATACAATTCTTTAAGAGCCCACCAGAGGGACTCCATATATTTGGGGTCATAAGTGATATATGGATTTTCAAGGTCAACCCAATAGCCCATCAGCTCGGTCAGTTCCTCCCATACGTCGGTAAATTGCATTACATCGTGCTTGCAATGACGGTTATATTCCTCAACTGAAATTTTTTCTCCGATTTCGTATTTGTTTATACCGAGTTTCTTCTCCACCTGCAACTCTACGGGCAATCCGTGGGTATCCCATCCGGCTTTTCTTTCTACATAGTATCCCTGCATTGTCTTATAACGGCAGAAAAGGTCCTTAATGGTACGCGAAAGCACGTGATGGATACCAGGACGTCCATTAGCAGAAGGTGGACCTTCATAAAAAACGAACGGCTCATTATTCTCCCTGATTTTAAGGCTCTTGCGGAAGGTATCATTATCCTTCCAGAACTTTAAAATTTCCTTGTTAACTTTCGGTAAATCCAGCTGTTTGTACTCGGCAAATTTCATCGTATCAGATATTTAAGCATTTTTTAGATTCATCTCAAATGTTGCAAAGATAATTTTTTTTGCCTCAAATCAAAATATAATCAAGGAATTTTGTAAACAGTAGAAATTGCCACGAATGCACGAATGAGTTTTGTTTAACCACTAAGGACACTGAGAACCGCAAAGAATTTGTTTTTATTTTTTGTTTAACCGCTAAGGGCGCGAAGACTCGCAAAGGTGCTACGCGCACGGCGACAATTTTTTGATTTTTAACCACTGGGGACGCAGAGAACCGCAGAGAATTTGTTTTTATTTTTCTGTTTTAACCGCTAAGGACGCGGAGGGTCGCAAAGTTTTTATTAGCGTTTTTTGGCGTTTTGGCGGTTCTTTAAATTTAATCACTGAGGACGCAGAGAACCGCAGAGAATTTGTTTTATTTGGTATGTCTGAATTGCCGAAGGCAAATTTCCGCAAGTCTTTTGGACTTGTGTAATAAAAACTGGCAAGTCTCTGACTTGCAGGGCAGAC
>CAZYSM010000002.1:0-6188 GCA_964649975.1 uncultured Bacteroidales bacterium
CCTTTTCATAGCTTCCCCTCTATTAACACAAGGCCGTCCGCAAGGGCGGCTCTTTTGAGTGTTATTAAAAATAAAAAAGAGAAAGAAAAATGAAAGCTTTATTTTGTTTTAATGATGAATCTGGTGATTGGAATGAGAATTCTAAATTTTATATTAGAGCTTCTCTTATAATTCCTTCTGAACAATTAAAGTCTATTGAGAAAAATATCAACAAAATAAGATATAAATTTAATTTAATAAGAATAAATGAGGAAATAAAATGGCAAGATTTGTGGACAATTAGAAAAGTTTTTATTGGCAAGAAAAGTAAGGACAAATTAAACAAGCGTTTATCTGAAATAGTGAAATTTTTAGTTTCCCAGCATAAAGATTATCATTATTTAATAGATTATACTCAGGCAATTTTGCAGAATGTGTTAGAAATAGATAATGTAAAAATAATATTAACTTTTACTGAAAGGCATACTAGCCATCAGGAAAAATATATATATAAATTTCATATTCAAGATCATTTGCAACGTTTACAGATGCAATTTCAAAATGATTTAATTTTAATTATTTATGATAGCTTAAATAGAAAAAAAAGAGAGTTATTTAAAGAGATACATAAAGAAATAGTTTCAAAAGGAGATTTTATAAAAGAGTATTCAGCGATTTCAGAGACTTTATTGTTTGACGATTCTTATGATAATAAACTATTGCAAGTTGTTGATTTTATAGCTGGTAGTTTTCATGGCACTCTTAAAGCAGTTAGTAGCAATAATTTTAATAACTATCAAAAAGCTGTTGAGTTTTTTATCAATTATATCTATCCAAGATTAGCTATCAGTAATAATGGAGAAGTTTGGGGGGTAGGTATAAAGGAAACTCCTAAAAATAAGGAAATTAGGGAGCTTTATAAAAGAAAAATAAACTCTATAATTGTAAAAAAAGAGGCCGCCCAAAAATGACGACCTCTTTTTTCTGTGTCGGGTTAATCTTACATGTGCTTGATGATAGCCTCGGCAAATCCTGAGGTGGAAACCTCTTTGAGGTCTGTTTTACCTTCTTTTTTCCACTCACGGATAAGGTCATAAGTGCCGATACCGTCGGCAAGGGTTTTCTTAATACCCTCGTGGATAAGGTCGGCAGCCTCTTTCCATCCCATATATTCCAGCATAAACGCTGCGGAAAGGATGAGAGACCCCGGATTGATTTTATCCTGACCAGCGTATTTTGGAGCTGTTCCGTGGGTAGCCTCAAATACTGCCAATCCGTCGCCGATGTTAGAACCAGGAGCCATTCCCAATCCGCCGATAAGACCAGCAGCTGCGTCAGATAGGTAGTCTCCATTGAGGTTCTGAGCTATCAGCACGTTATACTCTCCGGTACGCGTTAGCATCTGCTGGAAGATATTGTCAGCAATACGGTCGTTGAGCAGGATACGATAGCCATCCTCGTAAGCCTTGTGGAAGTCGCCATCATATCTGTGCCAGAAATCAGCTTCTGTGATAATTCTACCTCTGAATTCGTGTTCTTGTGCAACTTCATATCCGTATTTGTAGAAGAAGCCCTCGGTGAATTTCTGGATATTTCCTTTGTGAACCAGAGTAACAACTACCAGGGGACGTTCCTCAGTAGCAAATTTATCAAGGTTTTCCAGTGTCCAGCGGTATGCCTTGCGGATATGACGCTTGGATTTGAATTCCGAAGTAGGCTTGATAGTAATGGACGAATCAAACGGAATTTTCTTAGGATCAACTTTCAGATCGTTACGCAGGAAGCTAATCAGCTTCAACACTTCATTGCTATCCTTGGCCCATTCTACGCCGATGTATATATCATCGGTATTTTCACGCCATATATAGTAATTCACCAGTTCCGGATGTTTAATAGGGGATCCCTGTCCGTACCATTGCACCGGACGCACGCATGAGTATAAATCCAGTTCCTGGCGGATTGTTACGTTAAGCGAACGGTATCCGCCACCTACTGGTGTTGTCAAAGGTCCTTTGATAGATACCACAAATTCCCGTAAAATATTCAAAGTTTCTTCTGGGATAAATTCTCCTGTTTTTTCATAGGCACGCTGTCCGGCCAGTGCTTCAAACCAGAAAATCTGACGTTGGCCTTTATAGGCTTTTTCCACAGCTGCATCAACAACTTTTATCATTGCCGGAGTGATGTCTATTCCGATGCCGTCCCCCATGATATAAGGAATAATGGGATCGTCCGGAACAATGATGTTTTTGAATTCGTCCAGCTTGATTTTATGTCCTTTCGTGGGCAGTTTGTGATGTTTGTATTCCATATTTCTTATGCTTTTTATTTGTTTTTCTGTTCAAATTTTTGCTTTACATAACGCAGAATACCACCAGCTTTGATGATATCCACCTGACGCTGGTTGAGGCCATGTTTAACGGGTATTTCAATATCCTTACCCTTAATGCGCAGTGTCAGGATATTATCATCACCTGCAGCAAATCCTGTGGTATCCAGTTCTATGATGTCGCCCTGATCTATTTTTTCGTAATCATCGTTATTGACGAAGAGTAATGGCAGGATACCAAAGTTTACAAGGTTGGCATGGTGGATACGAGAGAAGGACTTGGCAACAACAGCTTTAACACCCAGATACATTGGGGCAATAGCAGCATGCTCACGTGAGGATCCCTGTCCATAGTTTTCTCCACCAACTATTACGCTGCCACCAATAGTTTCCTTGGCTTTGAGCGCACGGTCGGCAAATGTCTCATCAACAACGTAATAAACAAATTTTGAAATAGCCGGAATATTAGAACGCAGAGGAAGTATTTTTGCGCCTGCTGGCATGATATGGTCAGTGGTGATATTGTCACCAACTTTGAGCAGTACTTCTGCCTCAAATTTGTCTTCCAGCGGATCTTTGTAGCCGACGTAATTAATTGTAGGAGGTTTGATAACTTCTACTTCCTCGGGCACAGCTGCCGGAGCGTATATCATAGAGTCATCAATAACGAATTTTTCTGGCAGTACAATGTGGATTGGATCCAGTCCGAGGTCGCGTGGGTCAGTTATAACGCCTGTCATAGCCGAAGCTGCTGCTGTCTCAGGAGAAGCCAGGTAAACACCAGCGTCCTTGGTGCCAGAACGTCCATAGAAGTTACGGTTGAACGAACGCACTGATACACCCTGAGAAGGCGGAGCAAAGCCCATTCCGATACACGGACCACAGGCATTTTCCAGAAAACGGAAACCTGCCATCAGCAAGGTGTTATAAGCACCTTCGCGGGTTATCATGTGCAATACCTGCTTGGATCCAGGCGAGATAGCAGCTTCTATGAGTGGATGTACTTTGTGTCCGCTCAGCTCAAACATCTTTGCAACAGTCATCAGATCGCGGTAAGACGAGTTGGTACAAGAACCAATAGCTACCTGGTGTACAGGCGTACCAGCTACATCCTTTACTTTTTTAACATTATCCGGAGAATGTGGCAAAGCGATGAGAGGTTCCAGCTCGTCCAGGTTGATTTCCACTACTTCGTCGTAAGTAGCATCGGGGTCAGCCTGGAGAGGACGCCATTGAGCTTCGCGGGCCTGAGCTTTCATAAACAGGTAAGTCTGCTCATCACTCGGGAAAATAGATGTTGTTGCACCCAGCTCTGCTCCCATGTTAGTGATGGTGGCACGTTCGGGCACTGTCAGGTATTTAACACCTTCGCCACCGTATTCAAAGATTTTACCTACACCGCCTTTGACAGAGAGACGACGCAAAAGCTCCAGGATAATATCCTTGGCTGAAACAAATGGGCGCAAGCGTCCATTTAGTTTTACCAGAACGACCTTTGGCATGTTCATATAGAAAGGCTCGCCGGCCATGGCCAGAGCAATATCCATACCTCCAGCGCCGATAGCCAGGGCTCCTATACCGCCAGATGTAGGAGTATGCGAGTCAGACCCCAGAAGTGTCTTGCCAGGGATGGCAAAACGTTCAACATTTACCTGATGGCATATACCATTACCGGCTTTGCTGAAATAAACTCCGTATTTAGCAGCAACGGTTTCCAGAAACAGATGGTCATTAGCATTTTCCGGGCCTGTCTGCAGCATGTTGTGGTCAACATACGAAACCGACAGCTCTGTTTGCACCTTGGGCAATCCTATGGCTTCAAAATGTAGATAAGCCATTGTGCCTGTAGCGTCCTGGGTCAATGTATGGTCAATGCGAATACCAATAGGTTTTCCGGGTATCATCTCACCTTCCAGCAGGTGAGTTTTAATAATTTTTTGAACAATATTTAATCCCATAATAATTGAATTTTAGAGTTTAGAATGTTTCAAAGTTAGCAAAAAAACGGAAAATCAGTTTTATGCTGTTTCGTAAAAATCTTTAATGTTTTGTAAGTTAATTTTTTGGGCGCACCCCTCAGCCTTTTTTCAAGTCTAATTCTCAAAAATCCCCTCTGCCACGGCAGAGGGGCAACAAAAATGTTATAAACGATTAAGTGCTTTTTGGGACAATTTCGGGGCCGGGCTTTCCGCTGCAATTCGGCTCGCCGCATGCCACATCCGCAATGCAGTGCGTGGGGCTTACTCTGATCGCCTCCGCCTGCTGCGGCTGTTTATCTTTTACAACCATTATCAATGCAGTAAACTTTTTTGAATGTGTTATTACATTAGCTCTGATAAAGGCAACAGGCATGCGGCTTCGCCTCATTTCCGCTTCAATCCCTTGCGCACCAGTGAGTTTATACGATACCCATATCGTCCAGAACCTTCATCACTTCCTTAACATGTGCGGCTGATTTGTCAAAAGCAGCTTTTTCTTCCTCGTTCAATTCAATTTCAATAACTTTTTCAATACCGTTTTCACCAAGGATAACTGGTACGCCGATATAGATGTCTTTATATCCGTATTCACCATCCAGATAAGCACATACAGGCAGGACAGAGCGTTTGTTCAGAGCCATTGCCTCTACTACCTGCATAATAGCAGCACCCGGAGCATACCAGGCAGAAGTACCAAGGAGGTTAACAATTTCGCCGCCACCTTTTTGTGTGCGAACGATAATCTTGTCAATAGTTTCTTTGTCCATGAGCTGTGTCAGCGGCACACCACCAATGCTGGTATAACGTGGCAGCGGAACCATTGTGTCACCGTGTCCACCCATTAGCAGCGCCTGGATACTATCAGGAGAGACATTCAGAGCCTCGGCAATGAAAGCCTTATAGCGTGCTACGTCCAGAGTACCTGCCATACCAAAGACCTGGCTGCGTGGCTTGTCAACATATTTGATTATTGTCTTGTAAGCAGCATAGGTCATTACATCCAGCGGATTGGTAACAATTACGAATTTAGCCTCGGGTGAATACTTGATAATTTCTGTAACAATGGATTTGATAATTTTAGCATTGGTACCAATCAAGTCATCACGGCTCATGCCCGGCTTGCGGGGCTTGCCTGCTGTAATAACAACAATATCAGATCCTTTGGTGGCAGAATAGTCGCCAGTAATACCTTTTACTCTTGAATGAAATCCCCAGATAGAAGAACTTTCCCACATATCGAGCGCTTTACCTTCTGCCAGGTTCTCAATAATGTCAATCAAGACAACTTCTTCTGCCAGATTTTTGATAGCAACATCATTGGCTACTGTTGCACCAACATGACCTGCACCGACTACTGTAATTTTTTTAACCATTTTTCCGAATTTTTAGATTTTTATTCAAAAATAAAAATAATGAGAAAAATCAGTATCTTTTATGAGAAAAATCTTTTGTAAATTTATTTTTTAAATTTTCTGAAACATCTTTTATTTTTAAGAAATGAAAGTAAAATTAAATATCTTTAAAAAGCAACAAAATTTTAAAATTATCATACTATGGAAAAATTAAAGCAAAAACTGGCTACTAAGATTGATGCCCATCGTCCTCGTACCACACGTCTCTTGAAAGAATATGGCGATGTCAAGGCGGATGAGATAAAAATCCGTCAGATTATTGGCGGTATGCGTGGGGCTAAAGTACTGGTGACCGATATCTCATACCTTGACCCATACGAAGGTATCCGCTACCGTGGATATACCCTGCCTGAAGTGTTTGAAAAATTGCCCAAGCCCAAAGGAAAGAGTTATCCTTATGTAGAAGGAATGTTTTATTTGCTGCTCACTGGCGAAATTCCGACAGAGGAGGATGTGCTGGAAATTGTTGAAGAATTCAAAAAACGCCGT
>CAZYSM010000002.1:6288-22674 GCA_964649975.1 uncultured Bacteroidales bacterium
GATGCTTATTATGCTATTTCCGCAATGCTGGATGGCCTGGCTGGCCCTCTCCACGGATTGGCTAACCAGGAAGTACTCAAGTGGATACAGGGAATGATGAAACAGTTTGGCGACCAGCTGCCTGATGATGAAGCTATTAAGCAATACATCTGGGATACACTAAACTCTGGTAAAGTTATTCCGGGCTTTGGACATGCAGTTTTGCGTAAAACCGACCCGCGTTATATGGTACAGCGTGAGTTCGCTCTCAAACACCTTAAGGACGACCTTACTTTCAAATACGTGGATAAATTGTTCAAGCTCGTTCCGCCAATTCTGGAATCCCTTGGCAAGGTCAAAAATCCATGGCCTAATGTTGATGCTCATTCTGGTTCTATCCTCTGGCACTATGGACTGCGTGAATACGAGTTCTACACAGTGCTCTTTGGTGTAGGCCGTGCTTTCGGTGTTTTGTCAAATATTATCTGGGACCGTGCTCTGGGTTATCCTATTGAACGTCCAAAGTCTATTACAACAGATATGCTGGAAGAAATCGCTGGCATTAAGAAGTAATGAGGCGATAACTAAGGTAGTTGAAACGGGGGCGAACCTTTCGTCCCCGTTTTTTGTTTTTTCCTCTTTTGTCAAAATTAAGTGTATTTCACTTTTAAAAGCATTACCTTTGTTTCTATGCAAATGTTAAATTTAACCTTATGGTCCAATCAAAATTTTTATTACTGTTTTCTTTTTTTGTGATATTTTCTTTTGGATGTAAAACACAGAAGAAAGCCCGTCCTGTTGAGGTGGAAAAACTGCCGCCATCTACTGTTCTGGTGCTTGGAAAGGTCCTGGATATTAATTCATTGCCAGGGAACAAGGCATTAATTGTTATTAGTGTGCAAAAACGTCTGGCCCTGGGATCAGGCTTTGTTTATGACATAAGTTCTGGACAAAAAATTAATGTCCGCGTACTGGATAAAAATAAAATATCTGGTATGGAAAAGGAGGAAACTTACCGTTTTCTTATTAAAGGTACTGACAGCCCTGACGGAACTGTGCTAACCCTTGTAAAATTCAATAAACCATAAAACAATTTATCTTATGAAAAAATTTACCTTTTTACTGTTTTTATTCTTTGTTTCAGTAATATCTTATTCTCAGGTGCGTCCGCGTCCGGTGGAAAAGGATGACCCGCATGCGCGTGTGCAGTATGAATTGAATATGTTACGATCGCCGTTAACTGGGCAAATACCGGAAAATATCCGCAATCTGGAATTACAGTATGTTACTTCGTCTAAATCAGGCCTCAGGGATTTGACTAAATCCTCGTCTGTTACATGGAAAATGAGAGGTCCGTGGAATGTTGGGGGACGCACCCGTGCCCTGGCTGTTGATGTTACCAACAGTAGCCGGATTGTAGCAGCAGGAGTATCCGGCGGTGTATGGATATCAACTGACGGCGGACAGAGCTGGACACGTGCTAATATGGGAAGTGTACCTCATTCTCTGGCTATTACCTGTATAGCGCAAGATACGCGCCAGGGACATACTAATGTATGGTATGCAGGTACCGGAGAATATTCAGGTAATTCTGCCAGTGGTGATGGAGGCGCTTATTACCGCGGAAACGGAATTTTCCGTTCCACTGATGGAGGTCTTACTTGGACACGTGTTTATGGTGGCGCCGATGTGGCCAGATTTGATGATAACACTGATTATATCTGGGATATTGCAGTTAGTCCAACTACTGGTAGTGTTTTTGTTGCTGCCTATGGGAGTATTTATAAATCCACGGATGGTGTTAATTATTCTGTGGCGCTTGATAGTAAAACCTCTACCAATTCTTCTTATGCCACAGACGTAGCTGTAGCTCCTGACGGAACTGTCTTTGCTACACTCAGCAGTGATGGCGACAACTCCGGATTTTTTTATTCCACTGATGACGGACAGACATGGAATAATATTCCTCCTTTTGTAAATGATTACCTGCGTACAGTAATTGGTATATCTGGCAGTATAAACGGAGATTACATGGTTTACTTCCTTGGCTTGCGCAATGCCCAGGATGCTAATGGAAATGATTTACATTTCCTCTGGGCTATTAATACCAAAACCGGGTATATCTATGACCGATCGGATAATATCCCCATGCTTGGCGGAAAAACTGGTGATTTTGATTCCCAGGGAGGATACGACCTTGTAGTAAAAGTTAAGCCTGACGACTCGTCAACAGTGTTCATTGGTGGAACAAATCTTTTCCGTTCTACTGATGGGTTTAAAACTACAAATAACACGTCTTGGGTAGGTGGTTATACGCCAAAAAATGATTCTTATGCCAAATATACCAATCATCATCCTGACCAGCATAGCCTTTTCTTTGACCCAAATAATCCACTTGTGCTTTATTCTGGCCATGACGGCGGAATTAGTAAAACTACCAATTGTCTGGATAATACTGCAAACGCAGACCAGGAAACTATTGACTGGGTGTCTCTGGATAACGGATATATTACTACACAGGCTTATGACGTGGATATGGATGCAACAGGTATAAGTCCGGATTTGATTATTGCTGGTTTTCAGGATAATGGAACATGGATAACTACAACTTCTAATCTACAGGATGATTGGATAGAAAATGGCAGTGGTGATGGTGCCTACTGTGCCATTGCTCAATATAATGATGGCAGAACTATAATTTATTATTCTTCACAAAATGGACATGTTTACGGTGATTTCTATGATGCTAACGGAAACTATCAAGGATGGACCCGAATTTATCCTGACCTTAGCGACCCCTTATTTGTCAATCCTTATGCCCTTGACCCAAATAATTACGACATAATGTATATGCTGGACGGAGATAGTGTTTGGGTGCATACCTCGTTGAGCTCGTTGGCTAATAATTTGTACAGCAACGATGCGCCTGCTGGATGGAGTGTAATCACGCAGGCCACTCTTAATAGCGGATATTACACTGCTTTGGCAGTTTCCCACTCGCCGTCGGATATTCTTTTCCTTGGTACAAATGATGGCCGAATATTTAAAGTAACTGGTGCCAGCACTTCTAATCCATCAGTGAGTGAGATAACAGGAACAAATTTTCCGTCCGGTGCTTATGTCTCCAGCATCACTACTGACCCGGATGATGCAAACAAAATCCTGGTGGCTTTCTCAAATTATCAGGTACCCAGTGTGTTTTATACCACAAACGGAGGACAGAGCTGGACAGATGTGAGCGGCAACCTGGAGGAAAATCCTGACGGTAGCGGCAATGGGCCCTCTGTACGTTCTGTTGCAATACTTAAATATAACGGCCAGACCGTATATTTTGCTGGCACTTCCACTGGATTGTATTCCACTACTGACCTGACTGCTTCGCCCGTGCAGTGGACACAGGAAGGTGTTGGAACTATTGGAAATGTCGTAGTGGATATGGTCAAAACACGTAACAGCGACGGAATGGTCGTTATTGGCACCCACGGAAACGGTGTGTTCTCCGCTCAGTATGGGGCTGCTGCTACTGTGGTTCCGGTAGAAAATCCGGATATGCTAAAAGTTTACCCCAATCCTTCGGATGGAGTGTTTAATGTGATTTACCATGGTTCGGAAGATGCCCGCGTGCTTGTAGCTAATATCACAGGACAGATAGTTTATTCTGGCCTTAATAAAGGAGTGCAGCGAGTGGATATACGTCATTTACCTTCGGGTGTTTATTTTGTGCGCGTTATTGATGGACAGCAGCAGTTTGTCCGCAAGGTAGTTATCCGTTAATTTTTCAGGAATTTTTTGCATGGCCGTCCTTGTGGCGGCCTTTTTTTGTTTAAACCAGTGAAATTTTATTTCAATTCATTTTTAAGAAATTATAGCAAAATTTTTACTTTTGCAGAAATCTTCTACAAATAAAGACCAATGATTGATCAGGTAAAGCATTACATTGACGAGGTAAAAAAGTTTGAGGCTAAGAGCCTTGAAGAATTGGAGGAATTCAGAATAAAATTTTTGTCCAAGAAACAGGGGCTCATAACAAAGTTTTTTCAGGAATTTCGTAATATACCCAAGGAAGATAAGCCGGAATACGGTAAGGTGCTCAATGAGCTGAAGGCACTGGTAGAGGATAAGATTAAAACCCTGCGGCGTCAGCTTGAAGACCAGCAGGCCCGTCAGGTGGATTTGGATTTGACTTTGCCGGGTGAGAATTTTGCAGTTGGTACGCGGCATCCTCTGTCAATAGTCAGACGAGAACTTCTGGATATTTTCCGCCGTATGGGATTTGAAGTAGCCCACGGTCCGGAGATTGAAGACGACTGGCATAATTTTACTGCGTTGAACTTTCCGCATGACCATCCAGCACGTGATATGCAGGATACTTTTTTCATTGAACGCGACCCGGATGTTGTTCTGCGCACCCATACTTCCAATACCCAGATACGTTACATGGAAACCCACCGCCCACCGTTGAAGGTAGTTTTGCCAGGCAGGGTTTACCGTAATGAGGCTGTATCATACCGTTCGCACTACGTATTCCATCAGATTGAAGGTTTATACGTGGATAAGGACGTGTCTTTCGCTGACCTGAAACAGACCCTTTTGATTTTTGCCAAGGAATTTTTCGGAGAGCACACACAAATACGTTTCCGTCCGTCTTATTTCCCGTTCACTGAGCCTTCGGCCGAGATGGATGTAACCTGTTCCCTGTGTGGGGGGAAAGGTTGTCCGGTATGTAAATATACTGGTTGGCTGGAAATCCTCGGATGCGGAATGGTTGACCCTAACGTATTGAAAAACGTTAATATTGACCCAGAGGAATACACTGGTTATGCTTTTGGTTTTGGTATTGAACGAATTACAATGCTCAAATACGGAATAAACGACTTGCGTATATTCCTTGAAAACGATAAGCGGATGCTTGACCAGTTCCAGTATCTTGGTGATGAAGATTAATTTTTTGGGAGGAAGGAAAAGCGGGCTGGCAGGAAAGTCAGCCCGCTTTTTTATTGTTTAATGAATTTGACAATTTCTTTTACCAGTTGTCCATTTATTGGCAAAGTGGGGTCAAAATATGTTTTAAGGTTTGCCCGACGTTCTTTGGGCGCATTTTTTAATATATGATTCATTTTCGGAATAATCACAAGCCTGTCATTATTAGCAGCCGAATCCAGGCGTTTGGCATCTTCTATGCCTACCTGTATGTCGTTTTCACCCTGGACTATAAGCACCGGAATATTGAGTTTTGATATTTCTGCTGCTGGGTCATATTTCATCCATGAAATCAGGAATGGCTGCACTGAAGGGCGAAAGACAGAGTATAAGACTCTGGGAACATTGTTAACACGTTTTCCATGATCAAGGCTGTCTATTATCGGTATTGCGTATTTCTGAATGCTTTTGGGTTGGGCTTGGAATTGTTTTTTTAGTGTGATGCCAATGGGATAGCCCGGGCCTTCAAGGGAAACTAATTTGTCCACAGGGATTTTTTCTGCTGCCAGTATTGCTACTAATGAACCCTGACTGTGGCCAATTAACACGTATTGTGTGAAATCGTAATCTTTCTTCAAATATTCTATCCAGGCAATCGCATCTTTCACAAAGTCGTCAAATAGCAGAGAATCTTCTCTAAAGTTAGGGTTATTCATCACGGCAAATACTCGTTTGTCATACCGTAGCGATGCTATTCCGTGGGCTGCCAAAGAGTCAGATAGCATTTTGAGGCAGTTGTTTTGCATTTGCATATTGTTACCATTGCGGTCAGTTGGCCCTGACCCGGCTATGATAATTGCAACGGGCACGTGAGTGCCTGCATTAGGAATGGTTAAAGTTCCTTTAAGGGTTAGGGTGTCCACTTTAAGTGATACTTCTTTTGTGAAAAAGTTTTGAGCCTGGAGAGATAAACTGGTGATAATCAGTAGAAAAGTAATGAGCTTTTTCATTGTCCCAGATTTTTTGTTTTTTCATCAGTAAAGCTAATTAAATATTTAGACAAATATCTAATTATTTTATGTTTTTTTACTTTATCTTTGTGAAAAAAAGGATATGAACAGGTTTAGATTTTTATTATTGTTTTTGTTTTTCTGGATAAATCTGAGTGCCCAGACGCATTTTATCATAACTTCCTATCCGGATTACACCCCTGCGGATGCAAAAATATTCATGGCAGGCAATTTTAACAGCTGGAATCCCGGAGATACCAGCTTTATTCTGCATCCTAATTCTGATGGTAATCCGGAAATTGTCCTTTCCTATTCCCCTGGCACACAGATAGAATACAAGTTTACTCTTGGTAGCTGGCAAACCGTGGAAAAAGGTCCTAACGGAGAGGAAATAAGTAATCGTCAATATACTTTTCCTTCAACCGAGGATACTGTTTTAATAACCATCTACAACTGGGCAGGCGTTGATAATCAGCAGGTGCCACACACTACCGCGGAAAACGTCTTTGTCCTTACCGACAGTTTTTACATTCCGCAGCTCGGACGCTACCGCCGGATATGGATTTACCTGCCGCCGGATTATGATTCCTCGTCCCGGCGTTATCCTGTGATTTACATGCACGACGGACAGAATTTGTTTGACGATTACACCTCCTTTGCTGGAGAGTGGCACGTGGATGAGCATCTCAACCATCTTTATTCGCTTGGTTATTCCGTGCCAATTGTAGTGGGTATTGACAACGGCGGGGCATACCGCATTGACGAGCTTACGCCTTATCCCAATCCGCAATACGGAGGAGGGCAGGGAGACGCTTATGTTCGGTTTATTGTTAATACTCTCAAACCGTATATTGACAGTGCTTTCCGCACAGATCCGGACCGCGATCATACGTGGATATGGGGCAGTTCCCTGGGCGGATTAATTTCCTTTTATGCAGGTGTGAAGTATAATGACGTTTTTTCCCGTATCGGTGCTTTTTCGCCATCCTTCTGGATAAACGACCCACAGATTTTCACTCTGGCACAAAATACCTCATTGCAAAAGCCAACTTTTTTCTACTTCCTTGCCGGCGGACAGGAAGGTGCGGATATGACAGCCAACTGCCGTAAAATGATGTCTTTACTGCAAGCCAACGGACTGGACAGCGTCTATATGCACCTGCGCGTAAATCCCTACGGACGCCATAACGAAGCGTTTTGGAGCAGTGAATTTGAACGGGCTTACCTGTGGCTCGCTATCACAGGACCCGAACAGGCAGACACTTCCGCCAGCCTGAACTATCGCCTTTATCCCAATCCTGTGCAGAATAAACTAATGATAGACACGCAGAAATACACTGTCCGCTATGATTGCAGTCTTTTTACCGTGGGCGGCAGGGCTGTGTTTACCCGCACATGCACAGGCAAAACCGGATTAGACCTGTCCGCCCTGCCGCCCGGGGTGTATATCCTGCGCATAACCTATAAGAGCAAGGTTTACACTAACAGGGTTATAAAGATTTGATAAGGGCATAGGCAGGATACAAGACATATCAAAGGGAAAGTCCGTAAAGCTAAAGGTAAAAAACGCGGTTTGAGTGAAAGGAAAAGGCTGGCATAAATTATATAAATTTTGACAGGAATGGCAAATCGGCAAATAGTAATTAACACCTTTATTCACAGTGTTTTATTTGTGCTTATAAAGAATGTATCTTTTTAATGGCAAATTCAGTTTATAGTAAGCAGAATCTGTAAATTCTCTATCTTTCGGGCATATAAAGAATTTAGCTTTATGCTCTGTTTTTGTATTCAGGTATAATCCGATGCGATTATATCTTGCTAAATATCCCATAAAAGAATAATCTCGTAAAAGCCTGATGTCATTCGTCTCAATAACCTCATTCGGTGGAACATATTGACAAATAATATCTGCATCGTGAATTTTAATTTTGTCTCTACCAATTGTCCCAACTGAGAAGTAAATTATTAAAATCGTTATGAAGCCCAGAATATATGTGCTAATTCTGAGTATTTGTAATGTTTTTTTCTCATTTAATTTTTCCATGTTTATATTTTCTACAAAAAACAGTGCAAACATTATACTGATAAAAGGAAGTGTGGGCAAAAGATAAAACTCTCTTTGTTTGAGACTTAAAATGAAAGGTAATGTACCAGATAAAATTAAACCAGATAGTATAAGAATTTGTCTTTGATATGTGGTATTTAACTTGATTTTCTGCTTTTTAACTTTCATATAAAAGAGGAAAATCCCGATTAATATTAAACCCGGTAAAATTTGGTTCAGGAATGCTAATAAAATATAAAATCTGCCGTGATAGTGGAATTTAGTGTGCAAAGAACCTAAAATTTGTTCTTTAAAATATTCAATAAAGTATTCTTTGCTTTGCGGGAAAATGAAAAAGAGAAAGAAAGTAATTGAAAAAATAACGAATGAAATTAGTAATGTTTGTGTAATGAATTTTTTGAATGGATAGTTTTTTGAGAACAAGAAAAATAGCAGAGGTAAGGATAAAGGGAATAAGGCGACAAATCCCTTTGTCATCATGCCAAGGAATAAGAATAATGCTGCCAATACCGAATTTAAAGTGAAATTATTTCTTAGTGATTTGTAAATAGAAATAACAGCTGATAATATAAAAATTTGCATCGTGTTTTCAAGGATATTATTAGCTGCTGCCCAGGAGTTGAGAGGAATAATAATCCATAAACCAAGAGGAACAAAACAATAATTTTTATGTTTTTTTTCAACTAAAATTTGCCAGAATTTACAGATTAAAAAGCCTGTAATTGCAAATGTTGATAGGGAATAAATGCGTTCAACGAAAATACTGTCGCCAAATATCTTATATAGCAGTGCTTGTATCCACATCTGCAGGGGTGGATGTCCATAGAAATGTTTTATAAAAGTAGGGCTGAAATTTAGATGCCACATATCAAAATATCCATTAGCCAGATTTTTTGCTACCGTTGCATAAATTAAGCCGTCCATGAACATTCCTCGCGAAAATAATTGAGGTGAGGTTATGGAAATAAATACGAGCGAGATTATTAGATATGTATATACTTCAACCTTTTTCATACAAAAGAATTTGACTTTAAAAACGGCGTTTTTATATATTCTGACGGATTATTAATGTATTATGTAATTTCTTGAATTACAGGGATGTTTCTTTTGTGAGGAGTTTTTGGATTTGGCCAGGCAAAGTAATAAAAAATTTAACCATTAATCCAAGGGATTGCCGTAATGGTTCAGGCTTACTTTGTCAAATTCAATCCTTGGATCGTGTGGAGGTTTATGTTCTGCGGGATAGCCTACGGCAATTATGCAGGTTATACGGAAACATTCGGGCAGCCCGACCAGCTGGCGCACATATTGCTCAGCAGTTTGGTCGCTCTGGATATTCTGACGTCCACGGATTTGTATCCAGCAGGATCCGAGCCCAAGGTCCGTGGCAGCCAGATGGATATGATCCGCAGCAATGGACGAGTCCTCAATCCAGATGTCTGTTGTGTCCTCATCAGCGGCAACTACAATTGCCAGTGGCGCGGTAGTGAGCGGACGCGCGCCTGATTTGGCGTCTGCCAGCTTGCGGATTATATCCCTGTCTGTGATTACAACAAAATGCCAGGGGCGGATATTGCGTCCCGATGGAGCAAGAAAAGCAGCTTCCAATAGACGCAGGATTTTTTCCTTTTCCACGGGTCTGTCCTCAAACCTGCGGATACTACGGCGGCGCTGGAATACTTCAAACAGTTCCATATATAGAGTTTTTAAATTTTCCACAATTTGAGTTCCTTCAGGCTAAAATGATAATTTACTACCACGCCTTTGTGGACACCATCCACCACGTCGCCCTCACCTGATTTGCGTCTAAACCTGCGTTTATCTCCGTAGTGATTGTATATTTCTTTGAGTTTTTCAAGGGACTGGAGAAAATATAATGTCTGGCCATCGGTTATACATGGACGGTTTTCCAACACCCATACAATAAAAATTTTGACCTTGTCCTGTTGAGCTATCTCAAAATAACGCAGCAAATCACTAAGGTTAAGGGCTATTGTTTCGGACGGATAGAGATTAGCCAGGGGCAATAGCTTGTGCACACTCATAAATGTTCTGCGCTGGGCCTTGACCTCTATGTAAAAGAGACCTTTGTTTTTTTTAGAGACCAGAATATCGGGGTAGCCATCTTTTTCACATTTACGAGCATTATAGCCTTTATCAATAAGTTTCTGGATAATAATTTTTTCGTGTTTTTCTGCAAAAATCACATCATCTTCAAAAGAATAAACCATTTTGCTTTTTCCGTCGCATCTGGTAGGGCAGTGATCACAGTCAAAAACATATTTTGAAATTTCACGATACATAAGGGATTAACAATTGACGAATTTTTCAATATACTGATTGCGCAGGTCATCTATGGATATAAGCTGTCCATCTCTTTCCACATACCAGAATTTCCAGCCATTATTTGCCTGTTTGTTGAGGTATTTTGCGCTAACCTTGTGTATTGATCCCACAAATCCATCGGAAGTTTCTATGCTGGCATTGGCCAGAACCGTGGCGGAGAATTTTTTATCCTTACTGTAAATTTTCTCGCCTATTTTTATCAATCCTTTTTCAATGAGGCTACCAAAGGGCACGCGCGGCGGTTTTTGTTCAATTTTGTAATTAAGCAGTTTTATGTCCACAGGGCGGATTTGTTCAATTCTTTTTGTGGCTTCGCGTACATATACCGGATCTTTTTCTATTCCGATGAAATTTCTGCCCAACAGTTTTGCAACTGCTCCGGTTGTTCCGCTGCCCATGAATGGGTCAAGGATAATATCCGACGGATTTGTTGTGGCAAGTATGATGCGGAATAATAATTCCTGTGGTTTTTGTGTGGAATGAAGTTTTTTTCCGTTGATTTTCAGACGTTCTTTGCCGCTGCAAATAGGTATATACCAGTCGCTACGCATCTGCAGGTCGTCGTTATAGGCTTTCATGGCCTTGTAATGGAACGTGTATTTGGCATCTTTGCTTTTGGCTGCCCAAATCAGGGTCTCGTGAGCATTGTTAAAACGGGTGCCTTTGAAGTTGGGCATGGGATTAGTCTTTATCCATACAATATCGTTGAGGAACCAGAAGCCCAGGTCTTGCATTATTGCACCTACACGGTAAATATTGTGGTAAGACCCTATTACCCAGATTGTTCCATTGTCTTTGAGGACGCGGCGGCATTCTTTTAGCCATTGTTTTGTGAATTCGTCGTATTCAGCAAAAGAGGAAAATCTATCCCAATTGTCAAAAACCCCATCTACCTTAGTCTGGTTAGGCCGGTATAATTCATTGTTTAATTGCAGGTTATAGGGAGGATCGGCAAAAATCATATCCACGGATTTTGCCGGTAATTCCTGTAAAATTTTAAGGCTATCCCCCAGTATTATTTTGTTCAGGTATTTATCCAGTTGCCCCATGAATTTTTATTTTTTTCTTGAAACAAAAGTAAAAATTTTCCTTCAGTCCGGGATAGATTATTTTAGGGATAAAAAAAGCCTGCTGGCAAAACCCAGCAGGCTCGCGGTGATTATTTCTTTTCATATTTTATCGGGTCAATGCCCTGTTTTTGCAGCTGGCGACCCAGCTTTTGCATATCTGCATAAATGGAGTTGATTTTTTTCTCATAGCTTTCAATCTGTGATCCAAGGAAATCAATTCCCTCAATTTGCGATTGTGTTGGGCGTCCTTTGTACATATTCACGTTGATATACAGCTCGCCCAGACGTTCACGTATACGTTTCTCGCCAGTGATACGTCCTACTTTTGTGGCAACCAGTTGCTTGTGGATTTGTTCCAGTTCGTCGGCATAAGCGTTTAGCTTTTTAGCCAGTCTCGGAGAAGCTTTCTTTGCCTTTTGGCGTGCCTGACGGCTAAGTTCCACTGCCATAGCGTCTATGTCCGTGAGTTTTTCCAGCAGGTGATAGGCTTTCATAAGTGTTTTGTAGCGCAATTGCTGGTCTGCCACAGAGTACGGAAGCTTAGGATTAGGCAATAGCCGGATTTGTGTCTGATAGACCTTCCCATTTTTGAATACCTTGACAATGTAGCGTCCTGGCGGATATTCCGGACCTTGCAACTGGAAACCAATCATCTGCGGAGAAGGTGGAATCTTTGGCGGCTTCATGCGGATAGAGAAGTAAACACGGTTTATTCCACGGTTCGGACTTGGCGGAATCTTGCGGATAAAGTTTCCTGCCGAATCATACAGTTCAATGTGCATATCGCCAAAGATGTGGCGTTTTTTCATGTAATAAGTGATATAGGCCTGTGTGCCAATGGTTTTTCCGCGGAAAATATCATCGCCGAGCATGTCTGTGCCTGGTCCCCACTCGGGCATAGTGCGGTTGACTATAAAGTCCTTTTTGCCCAGAAAGACCAGGTCCGAATCCAGCAGTTGCGGAGTAATTTGCCTTAGTGGGCTGAGGTCGTCAATGATGTAAATTCCGCGTCCGTGTGTGGCAAGTACCAGATCATCCTCGCGTTTCTGGAAATCCATATCCCTGACAGCCACTCTGGGCAATCCGCCGGTGAAACGTGTCCAGTTTTTGCCGTCGTCAAGCGAGATATACAGTCCGAATTCTGTGCCGAGGAACAGCAATCCTGGCTTCTTGTAATCTTCCTGTATTACGTGGCAATATCCCTGTATACCGTCGGAAATATTTGTCCATGTTTTGCCCAGGTCAGTTGTTTTATAAACGTAAGGCGTGAAGTCATTGGATTGGTGCCCGTCAAAGGTAACGTAGGCGGTGTTGCGGTCAAAACGGCTGGGCCAGACATAGCTAACCCAGGTATTTGGCGGTAGGTCTGGAATGTTTTTTACAACGTTTGTCCAGTGCTTTCCGCCGTCGGTTGTCACCTGCAAGTTTCCGTCGTCAGTGCCTACCCAGATGACGTTGGTATCCACCGGAGACTCGTTAATGGTGTAAATAGTGCAGTAATTTTCCGCACCGGAATTGTCCAGTGTCAGTCCGCCAGTTTTTTCCTGCTGCTGTTTGGATTTGTCATTGGTCGTCAGATCTGGCGAGATTCTAATCCATGTATCGCCATTGTTATAGGATTTGTATAAATACTGGGCGCCAAAATACATTACGTTGCGTGTAGGACTGAACACTACGGGGGTATTCCAGTTAAAACGCAGTTCCTCAACGGATTTATCCCGTGCTGGTTTGAGGGATTTGTATTCACCAGTGGAACGGAAAGCCTTGTAAAAATTACCTTCCTGATACTCCCAGTAAATCACGTCAGGGTTGTAAGGATCAGGGAAACAGTTGAAGCCATCGCCAAAGCCAACAGAGTTCCAGTCGCAATTAGTGATAGATCCGTTTTTGTTGGATGGTCCATACCAGGAGCCATTGTCCTGCAATCCGCCATAGACGAAATAGGGGGCGCGGTTATCCACACGCACGTGGTAGAACTGTGAAACAGGGATGGTACGCACCATACGCCATGTATCCCCGCCGTTTGAGGATATATAAACGCCTCCGTCTGTGCCTATGTAAATCAGCTTGTTATTGTGTGGATTGACATAAACAGTATGCACATCAGCATGGACATTCCCGCCATTGGTCCATATTGGGGAAAATGTTTTTCCGCCATTTGTGCTGTAATACATCTGAAATCCGGGCTTGTACAGTACATTTTCATTTTGGGGATCAACCAATAGCTCGGAAAAATAAAACGGACGCTCCTGCACCTGAACCACGGATGAGACTTTTTCCCAGTGTTGGCCACGGTCAGTGGACTTATACAAAGCTGTTTCCTTGCTTTCTACAATCGCATAGACAATATTGGGTTTTGACGGAGCAATGGCAACGGTAATGCGTCCCAGTTCGCCCGTAGGCAGTCCGTTGGTCAGTTTTTTCCATGTTTTGCCGCCGTCTGTGGATTTGTATAGTCCGCTACCCTTTCCGCCGGAGTAGAAAAAGTAGGGATAGCGGCGGAACTGCCACATTGCAGCATAGACGATGTTTGGATTTTCCGGGTCAATTTCCACGTCGGTGCAGCCAGTGTTCTGGTCCACGTACAGGACTTTTTCCCATGTTTTTCCGCCGTCGGTGGTGCGGAACAGCCCACGATCCGGATTTGGTCCCCACAGATGCCCCAGAGCTGCAACAAAGACAATATCCGGATTTTGTGGATTAATTGCAATTTTCCCGATGCGTTCAGTCTCTTTTAAGCCCATGTATTTCCACGACCGCCCGGCATTCACGGATTTATAAACGCCCATACCGACGGAAGTGGTATTACGTGTCCATGGCTCGCCTGTGCCTACCCATACGGTATCCGGATGTTTCTGATCAATGGCAATATTTCCGATAGACATGACGTAGCGGTCAAATACTGGTTTGAATTTCACCCCACCATCGGTTGATTTCCAGATACCGCCTCCGGCAGATCCGACGTAAATAATGTTCGGATTTTCGTCCACAGCGGCAATTGTAGTGATACGTCCGCTCATAGTGGCAGGACCGATTGAGCGTGCCCGCATGGCGCCGAATACGTTTTTGGGCAATCTAATATCCTGGGCTGTAGCAGAAAAAATCATGCCCAGAATTAAAATGAAGATTAAAGAGGATTTTTTCATGATTATTGTTTTTCAGTTGGTTTTATAGTGAATAGCGAATCGGGTAAAGGAACATTAAGCTTAATGCTGTCAGCAACAGCCTGCATTTGCCCCATAGGTCCCCCAATGATTGTTGTAAGGAATGGGAAGGCTATACCATTAATCTGTTTGTAATTGGAAAAAGTATAGGTTGATGTTATTTTACGGCCTTTGATAGTAGATTCGGATTTTTGCTGGATAGGAATAAAAGTTTCGGCATCCAGGTAGAACCAGATGTCTCTTTTTGGTTTATGCAAGTGTATAACATAAGCATCTGTTCCGTTGACATCTTCAATACCCTCCAGCTGAGCTGTATATCCGTGGTCTTTGTAATTATACAATAGTCCTTCAAAATTTATCTGGTCTTTGATGTTGGCTACTGTAATACTATCCATAGGTTGTGGTTCATTGGTACCTGTCATTGGATTAATCATCCATCCCTGCTGTCCATCAAAGGTCATAATTATTTTGTTTCCCATATAGTTGGTTTCGCTTCTGATTTTATCTGGCCGTTTGATGTAAGTTGTTCTGTTTAGGGTATTTCCGCCTAAATCCAGATGTCCGTATTGCACAATGGTATTGACATTTTTTAGTTTTTCGGTACCAATAGCTTGATAGTAGTTTTGCAGTACCTGTTCAAGGGTTAAGTCCTCCTGGGCATAAGAAAAGAGGAAGAGGAGAGAGCTGATAAGAAGGGCAAAAAGTTTAGTTTTCATAATGTTTGATTTTATGGTTTGTTTAAAATTAGGAAAAATTTTTTGTTTAAAAATAAGCCTGAAAATCAATTTTTTATTAAATTTAAAATAAAAAATCCGGGAGATGAAACGAATAGGTGTTTCTTTATTTTTTAGTTTCATGCTTATTCTCTTTGGTTTTAATTGTAACTCAGGAGGTAAATCTCCTGCCAGTGCTGAGGTAAAAAAGGATAGTTTATCGCAATCACAGAAGTTTGTCAGCAGTGGTGAAAACGTACAAAAGCTATTTGACAATTACATTTTCATTAATTCCAGTCCATATTTGCTACGGTTTAATATTTCCTCTCATAAGCTGGATACCCTGCTGGAACTTGAAGGAATGAAATATGCTCAGGCAAGTAACGGAAAAATTTATATTTATCAGCAGAAGGATAGTGAATTGTATTTTTATTCTTATTCAGGTAATAATTTAAAGTCTCTGTATGGGTTGCCAATTTCGGATTTAAAAGAAAAGATCAAGCAGTTTGTAGGCAAAGATTCTATAGAAATTGATCAGATTGATGCGATAAAATTATCCGGAAGCTTTGCTGTTTTGCATTTTGTATATTATATGACCAACGATGTGGATCAAATACCTGAGGAAATTACACTGGATCTTGATTTTTCCACAGGTGATTTGAGTAAATACACTTATCCTAAAACTACGAAAAAACAGATTATTTATGCACGGGATGGACAAAAATTGATATTGCCTGATAGTAATTACCTTGTTTCTGCCGGGGACAAAATCAAGTTTTACGATAACAAGGTTAATAGTGCTAAAATTTTATTTTCCTATGATGGATATATTGAGGAGGATGAGTATATAAAGCCACTACTTTTTGCCGGCCCGCAATATTCTGCTTTTCTGTGGGTTATACCCACTGGCCATGTGGAAAATGACCTCGGATACATGGATTATCTTTATACTGGAATTTTGTTTAATGTACAGGGAGACAGCCTTCACGTACAGATTTATAAAGAATTTGTGTGGATAGGGGATGCTGAGATATTCACGGATAAAGGCGGATTTTATGATTTGAAAGATAAGGAACATATACCAGTTGGAGAATCTTTGCAGTTCTTTCTCACGGATAC
>CAZYSM010000002.1:22774-44037 GCA_964649975.1 uncultured Bacteroidales bacterium
TTAGTTTGGGTTTTGTTATTACATAAACCTAGAATGTTATGCGATAAACGAATTTAGCCACTTCGGCGTTGGATTGAGGACGCAGCAATTGAATCTGGTGTATAGGCTGGTCATATCCCGTGGTAATAACAAAATAGAAGTCAGATCCTACCTGTGGTATCCAATGCAGACGAATGTTGTAAATGAAAATATTGTCCAGACTGTTGTATTGAATAAATGCCGAGAGATTAAGTTTTGTTGTAAAAGCCAGGTTAAGATAAGATGCCAGTTCGTGGGTAATTACAGAGCCAGCTGGTAGTTTGACGAAATTCCATGTGTATTCTTCCTGAAGATTCAAATTTTTGCTAATGTTCCAGCCCAGGGACGATTCTATAGTTTTAATTTTTCCGTTATAGAAATCCCCCCATTGGTATAGCAGGAAGACCCAGAAACGGCGGCCATCATAGCTTTCCAGTTGTATTTCTTTTTTGTGCATCCAATAGCCTCCAGTTGGAACGAACAGTGTGTTAGTGAGATAGAATGGTTGGTCCAGACGGTCGTAGCTTTGCTGGAGGTTGAATTCAAATCTGTCACCTGTTTTGAAAACTGCGCCAATGGGACGTGTTTCATTGTAAAAGCTTTCCAGCTGCCCCGTGGAATGTGTTTTGTATAGGATAAAGCCCCAGGGTTTGAACAACAGTCGTTTGATACCGTATTTAGTGAGCCAGCGTGGAGTGATGCGTAAAAACCAAGTATAGGCATCATAATTTTTACGATAGATAAATCCCAGTTTAGGGTCAAAATTATCTTCCATAACACCGTAAGACATGAAATTGTCTATCAGGTCATTAGGATAGTCGGCATAGATTCGGTATGCCAGGGCATTTCCTTGATAGTGGAAGTTTTCCAGGGTAGTGGTGATTTTAGCGCCAAGTGTAAGGTTTTTGTTTTTGAGGAATTCGGATGTTCGGTATTCTGCATCCAGACCGATCATCTGATTAGATCCATTGGAGTTAATTTTGTTCGTAAAAATTCCTCCAATATAAGACTGCTGGCCTATTTCCTTTTTGTATCTCAGCACAGTGTTATTGGTTGTAGGCACAGTGTCAATAGCAGCTTCTTGCATAGAGAGGAAACCGATTTCGGAACGTCCTATTTTCCCAAACAGGCGGGCTCCGGCAAGGATGGGCACTTGTTGATGATTTTCTATTCCAATCTGCCGGGAATAAAAGCCCTGATTACGTTCGCCAAGGTAATAGTTGAAATAATTGCTGCCTTCAAGGAAATACTGACGTTTTTCGGGGTAATATACAGCAAAACGCGAGAGGTTAACAGGAATTCTGTCCACTTCCACCTGGGCAAAATCCGTGAATGTAGTCAGGTTAAGTTTGAGTTCTGGCGTGAGGTTAATGTTCAGGTCTCCTCCGGCTTTGAGAGGATAGGTTTTTCCGTTATCTCTATTGTACTGAAAACCAGCCAGAGCATAGGGCTTAAATTCAAAACGATGTACATAGCCAATGTCTTTCAGGTCTGTAAGGCGTCCAGCAGCTTCCACTGACATAATGGATTTGTCGCGGGACCAGCCCTGCCAGAGAACCTCCTCGTTTTTGGCTTTGATATCGCGTTCAAAATTCAATGCCCAGGTCTGTACGGAATCTTTCTTAAACTGCAAGGTACTGAAAGGAATGAACACTTCGGCAAACCATCCGGTATCAGTGACTGTTGTTTTGGCATCCCATACTCCATTCCAATCCTTATTAGCATCCTCAAAGTTGTAAATCTGCAAGTCGGCACGGGCCCCGTAAGGGTTGATAACGAACAGATAACCAGTTCGGTTGTCATTAAAAGGGCTGAGCATGATTTGCATATTGTCCTCGGAACGGAAATCAAAATCCACGCTCAGGCTTTTTGCAATTATTTTGGCATGTTTTTGATAACACCATATACCGAAATACAATCCATGTTTGTCGTAAACAACAGCTACCTCTGTGCGTTCGGTAGCAGGCTTTCCGTAGTCCAGCTCACGTTGTGTGAAATTAGAAATATGCTGGGCTTTTTGCCATACGGGTTCAGTTAGTTTTCCGTCAAACTTAATTTTTTCATTAGTGCGGTATGCATGCAGGAAAAAAGGATCTGAATGCTGGGCAAACAGACTGACGGACAGGATTAAAGCAATAAAAACAGACAGTTTTTTCCTCATGTTTAAGGATTTTTTTTAGCTATTTAGCAAAAAAATCCTTTTGGAAAAAAATTTTTTCAACAATATTTTTATTTACTTTACACTAAATCAGAAATTTCGCTCCTGGATGTCAAGGCGTTTGACCAGACGTCCATTTTTATAAAGACCTTTGAATTTGATATTACCGTATTTATCATATTTGATTACCAGTCCGTCCAGAAAACCATTTTTGTAGTTCATAATTTTGACCAATCGTCCATATTGGTCCCATATTTTCCATGTACCTTCGGGACGTCCATTTTTGTAATTTTCCAGACGCATAAGGCGTCCCAGAGGATTATAATATTTCCATGTGCCTTCTTTTTTATCATTTTTGTAGAAGCCTTCCACAGTTTTGTGGCCCTGATTATCAAATTCTGCGTAATAACCGTCACGTTTGCCCATGTTATATGTTATGATTAGGGAAGGATGGCCAAGGCTGTCATAATATTTACATTGTCCGTTATAGACGTCGTTGGTATAATTGAGGTCTTCCCGTAACAGTCCGTTGTGATAGTACATTTTCCAATTGCCGTTCATCTTACCGTCTTTGAAATATCCAGTAGTTTCAATTTTCCCGTCAGGATAATAGCGTTTCCACTCTCCCTGTTCTTTTCCGTTGACGTAATTACCAGTGTAATAAATTTGTCCATTTTCGTAATAAACAGTCCATTTGCCGTGGCGTTTACCCTGTTTGTAATAGCCAATTTTCCATATTTGTCCTGATGGATACCACCATGTCCATTTACCTTCCATTTTGCCTTGCTTGTAATATCCCTGATTTCCAAGTTTTCCATCTTTCTGGTAATATGTCCAGAGGCTATCCTGGAGGTCGTTTTTGAAATATCCTTCCTGCACTTTGTGTCCTACTGAGTCGTACCATACGGCATATCCGTGTTTAAGGTCATTGAGGAAATGCATCACGGATTCGAGTTGGCCATCAGGATAATAACGGCGGTGATCTCCACATTTTTTTCCATGGCAGAAAGAACCAGTCCAATATACCTGTCCATCGGAATAATAAAATGTCCAGGTGCTGTCGCGTTTTCCGTTTTTCATCCAGCCCCGGGCCAGTAGTTTTCCATCTTCGGAATATAGTTTGAATTCACCGTTATCGTAGTTAAGCACAGATTTAAGTTTGCCGCTGGGGTAATAAACAATCCATTTACCTGTTTTCAGGCCGTGGTCATAATAACCTATTTCGTGTTTTTGGCCAGAGGGATAGTATTCTATCCACAGGGAGTCTCGCAATCCGTTTTTGTAATATCCTTGTTGGAATATCTGTCCGTTGTCGTAGTAATCAGTGAAAAGTCCGTTACCGTTGCGGACCGTGGTGTCTCCGTGCGGTGAGAAAGCCCACATAGTGTAGCAGGTATCCAGATGGCAGGAGTCTATCCTGGATTTCATTCCGTTTTTGTACCAATATGTCCAGATGCTATCGCGCAAGTTGTTTTTGAAAAATCCTTTAAGGGATATTTGTCCATTGCGGAACCATTCGCGGTAAGGACCATTTTGTATGGTATCGTAGATATAACCTTCGGTTTGCTTTTTTCCATTGTCATAGAAATAAGTTATACGGCCCCATACCTTATCATTTTTCATTTCTACTTCTTGCGAGAGATGGCCTGTGCGGTCATAATATTTCCAGACTCCGTATTTTTTTCCGTCAATCATGATGCCCCGGCGTTTTATTACCCCGTTTTTGTATTTAAAAACAATTGTGTCAATCTGCTGCTGGGCAAAGATTGTAATAGAGGCCAATAGTGTGATAAACAACAGGCTAATATGTTTGTTCATAGCTTGATTTTTTTCTTGTCCGGAGTAATAACGGTGATGAAGATAGGATTATTTTTCAACATTTTTTGCGGACTCGTCAATTTGTCCGGGCAAAGGCTTTATGTCGTTACTTTCGGCAAAAAGGTTTATTTCCCTTATTTTGGGGTCAAAACGTTTTTCCCATGAGCCAAGGAATTCATTATAAGCCTGGACAGCTTTGTTAAGGTTTTGTCCCAGTTTTTCAAGGTATTCAATCAGTTTGTTGTATCTACTCCCAAGGTCGGTGATGTCTTTAATGATTTTGCGGATATTTTTGTATGTTTCTTCCTGTTTCCACATTAGTTGCACCATGTGGAGGAACGGGATAAGAGTTGACGGAGAGGCCAGGATAATTCTTTTTTCCAGGGCACGGAAGAATAATTCTTTATCAGTGGATATGGCCAGGGCAAAAGCAGCTTCTACGGGCAGATAGAGGATAACGTAATCCAGAGAGTCTTCAAATTCTTTCCAGTATTGCTTTTTGCTCAAAGCAGTGATGTGAGAATTAATTGCATTTACATGTTGTGATGCATATTTTTCTTTTTCCTTTTCTTCGCGGGTTTCGTAGTAATTAAGATAGGCACTCATTGGCATTTTGGAGTCAATGATAACTTTGCGTTGTCCTGGGAGGTGGATGATGAAGTCGGGGCGCACACCATTTCCGGAAATTTGTTCTTCATAGGCCACACCTTTTTTCAGCCCAATTAGTTCAAAGATACGTTTGAGCTGTATCTCGCCCCATGATCCGCGGTGTGTGGGACTATGCAGTATTTCTGAAAGTTTCTGGGTTTGTTGGAAAAGCAGCTGATTGTTTTTGTTCATCTGTACAAGTAGCTCGGATAGCCCGGCAATACGGCGGGAGGAAGTGTCAAAATATTCTTCAACTTTGCGTTTGTATTCTTCCAGAGTTTTTTCAAAAGGAGTGATGACATTTTTCAGGTTGAGACTATGGTTTTCCAGATTAGAAGCAATTTTTTCCTCTGTTTGTTTTAGCACAGTATCTTTTATAGTATCCAGAATTTCAGATTTAAGGGAGTTTTTTATCATTTCGTCAAAAACTTGATAGGATTTTTGCAGGGTGTTGAATTCTGTTTCAATTTTGATTCTTTTTTCCTTTTCCTCGGCCAGTGCGGATTTTAGCTGTTCGGATTTCTTTTTTTCTCTCAGCAATAAGATGAGGCCAATGCTAAGACCAATAAAAACACCTAAAATTAATTCTGTCATCCTCTGAGGTTTTTTAAATTTATCCCAAAATAAAAAACTTTGTAAACAATGAAAAGGTTAGTTTTTATCTTATCTGTAATTATTTTTTTCTCAGCGAATGTTTTTGCCCAGGAGGGTAAAGATACAACAAAGCACTGGGATATAGGAAGTATAACCAGTTTTACTATCAATCAGACTATGCTTTCGCACTGGGCAGCTGGTGGACAGAACTCCCTGGCAATAAATGGAATGTCAAAGATTCATGCGAATTACCAAAAAGGAAAAGTCTTGTGGTCCAATAGCCTTGACCTGGGATACGGAGTTCTCAAGCAGCAGGATAAACCAATGCGAAAGACCGATGACAGGATAGAATTTAACTCTCAGTATGGATTTAAGGCTTTTGAAAATTTCTATTATACTGTGTTGTTTAATTTTAAGTCCCAATTTTCCCCTGGCTATCAATACACTGATAATGATTCTGTTAAGATTTCAAATTTTTTAGCACCTGGTTATCTGGTATTTTCAGGTGGTATGAACTATGAGCCTAACAAGCATCTTGGTATCTATGCTTCTTTCATCTCCGCTAAGATGACCCTGGTGATGGATCCTGATCTGTCTGCTATAGGAGCTTTTGGAGTGGATTCGGGTAAAACAGTCAGGTATGAGCTCGGAGCTTATTTGAAATTCAATTTTTCCAGGGAAATAATTAAAAACGTTACTTTGAATGCCAAGGTTGACCTATTCTCCAATTATCTAAAGAATCCGCAGAATGTTGATGTTAATGCAGACGTTTTCGTTGCTTATAAAGCTACTAAGTATCTGACTATCAATGCTCGTATTCAATCCATATATGATGATGACATAAAAATTTTGTTAGACGAACAAACAGGTCGTCGTGGTCCGAGGCTTCAAACAATGGAAATTTTTGGTTTAGGACTTACTTTTAAGTTTCCGAATTAGGTTTTTTACAGATTTTAACACGCTAAAAATGTTAAATTAACAGATTTTTGGTGTTAAGTTAAATCTCAATAAGCGGTTTGACTTTTAAAAAACAAAAACATTTCTTTGCATACGCAAAAGGCGATAAGGTTTTTACCTTATCGCTTTTTGTTTCTAAACAATAAATTAGCATGTATGAGAAAAACTTTACTGGCGTTATCTGGCATTTTTTTGATGAGTTTTTTAGGATTTAATGTTTATCTTAATCAGTTGGAATTGCAAGACCAAAAACAAGGCCTCAAACAGTCATTTGAAATTCTTAATCATTTCACCCAGTTGCAGCAGCAACGTCTGCAGCGGATTAATCTTCATGCCGACAAAGAATATACCCCTGTTATTGATAATCAGAAAATTGACTTTAATTATGGTATTGGAGGATATGAATTCATGCCGGTTTTCGGCTATACTTCCGAGAATGATTATGTTACGGCTACTTACAAAAAAATCAAGATTGTCCAGGCTTATGCAAGGATGACCGAGGAGAAGCTGGCTATTACCGCCAATAAAGCACGTAAGTTTAAGGATAGCATTATGCATACGCCTACTATTCATCCCATACCTGTTGACAGTATTTATGCGATTAGTTCTTTTGGCCTGCGTATGCATCCTATTTTGCATAGGCTGAAGATGCACAATGGTATTGATTATGCTGTTTATGAAGGAACTCCTGTTTATGCTACTGCCGATGGTCAGGTCATTGATGTTAAATACGATCCTATTTCGGGATTGTATGTTAAGATTTATCATGGATACGGCTATACAACTCTGTATATGCATCTGAAAAAGGCACTGGTAAAAAGAGGTCAGCTGGTAAAGAAAGGACAGGAGATAGCTCTGACCGGTAATACTGGGCGTTCCGTAGGTCCGCACCTGCATTACGAGGTACGTGTAAATAACATTCCGGTTAATCCGGTTGCTTTTATTGCACATAAGATTGAGGCCGAGAATCAGCTTATTGCTACCAGCAGAAAAGCTAAATCCATTGTTATTGCCAGATAACGTCTGAGCGAAATTTACAGAGACTAAAATCCGCTACCGTTGCAACGGTAGCGGATTTTTTTTTATATTTGAAAAAAATAACATTTTAGTTAAAATGATTTTAGTTACCGGTGCCACAGGTCTTGTGGGGTCTTTACTTACCCTGGAACTGCTCAAGAGAGGAGAAGATGTAGTGGCTACACGACGTAAGACTTCAAATATTCAAAAGCTAAAAAGAATCTTTTCTTTTTATGTATCGCCCCAGGAGGCTGAAGTTTATTTTTCCAGGATAAAATGGCGTGAACTGGATTTATTAAATGCTTACCAGGTTTATGAGGTGCTGGAAGGGATAGACACGGTTTATCACACAGCAGCGGTTGTCTCTTTTACGGCATCGGATAGGGATAATATTTTTAACAGCAATGTAGAGGGCACACGTAATATGGTTAATGCTGCCCTGGAAAGGAAAATACAAAAGTTTGTACACGTCAGTTCTGTAGCCTCTCTGGGAGAAAATCCTGATGGAGTGATAACGGAAGAAACTTATGCCATACCTGATCAGAAATTAAGTAATTACGCCAAGAGCAAGTATTATTCCGAGATGGAAGTATGGCGGGCCTATTACGAAGGATTAAATACGATTATTGTAAACCCTTCGGTTATTCTTGGGCCTCTGGCTGATTGGAAAAGGAAAGTCATAGGAAAAGTGCTTTATCTGGTCTGGGAGGGATTACCTTTTTATATTGATGGTATTACCGGTTTTGTGGATGTGCGCGACGTGGTTAGAGCTATGATTATGCTTGCTGATAAAGAGGTATTTGGAGAGAGATTTATCATTAATGGGGCTAATTTAACTTTCAAGCAATTACTGGATATAGCTGCCGATGTTATGGGACGGCCTAAACCACGCTATCTGATTGGTGACAACTGGGTTAAAGCAGCTTTCTGGCTTGACCAGATTAGGAGCAGGGTTACTTTTACCGACCCGCTGTTGACAAAGGAATACATTAAGTATATAAACATCAAGCAAATTTTTTCCAGCGACAAGTTATTAAAGACCCTGCCAGAATTTTCTTACATTCCCATTGAGGAGACAATACAGTTTGTTGTGGAAAAATTCCTTGAAAGCCTTTCGGAAAAAGAAAAGCATTCTCGGAATATTTTGAACCTGTTTTTCTGTGGTGATTGACCTCACACATACCGTAGAGAGCGGAATGATTGTTTTTCCGGGAGACCCACGTCCGCAAGTGAAAGATATTAATACAATTGAAGAACACGGTTATAATCAGAAATTTTTGTCTTTTGCCTCACATACAGGGACGCATATTGATGCTCCGAATCATATCCTTGCTGGTGGCAAAACTCTGGATACATATCCGCTTGAAAAATTTTACGGCAAAGCAGCTGTGGTGGAAGTTAAAACACCCACGATTAATGAAGATAACATTGTGCAAAAGATAGATTTGATTGAACAGGTTGATTTTGTGCTTTTCCGTAGCGGATGGGATAAGTTCTGGAATAAACCAGAGTATTTTTTAGGTTATCCGTATTTTACAGATGCGGCTGCCAGTTTGCTAACCAGTTATAATATCAAGGGGATTGGTATTGATACAATATCCCCGGATGAGATAAATTCTTTATCTGTGCACCGCTTACTGCTCTCGGCAGATATACTGATTATAGAAAATCTCACAGGGTTGTCCCGCCTGCCTGATAATACAATTTTTGATTTCTGGGCCATTCCTTTGAAAATTAAAAATGCTGATGGTGCCCCTGTAAGATGCTGGGCGGAAATTTGAATTTTTCTTTTTTTTGAGATATAATTTCTTGATAATCAATAAATTTCTCTTTGTTGCTTTTGATGAAACTTAAAAATAGCTTGATGAAAAAGAAGAATTATAGGTTTTATTAGCTTATCTTGTAAGTTCTTAAAACTTAAATTTTTATCTTATGAAAAATTCTTTATTAAAGTTATTTTTTCTCTTTGTTGTTTTTACTTCGTTGATTATCAATCAGGCCTGCACGAAAAAAATTGTAATTGACAAGCAATATTTTTCTGTAGATGGCGCTGAGCTGATTAAAGCTAAGTTTCCCTCTGCACGTTCGGATGTAAAAATACAAAGTTTTGATGCTAACGGAGTAGTAATACCTGGTGGAACTAATCCTATAACACTTACTCCGTCGGATCATGCGGATTATGTTATTATTGGCGTAAAAGACGAGTATGGTTATTATCAGTTACCAGCAACGTATGATGCCAATGGAAATATTTATTTTGTGTTAATTATGACCCAGGAGTTGGTAAATGAAGATTTTACCATACTTATTGCCCTGAAGAAAGGAGATAATGCCGGCGAAGCTGTTGAGATTCCTGTTAGGGTTGTGGAAGTAGGGACAGGTAAGTTCCAGGTAAGCCTCAGCTGGGACAAACCCAATGACGTTGACTTGCATCTGATAGAGCCGGATGGAACAGAAATTTATTATGGTTCTACCCGTTCGGAAAACACTGGCGGAGAGCTGGATCTGGATTCTAATCCCGATTGTGATATTGACGGTGTGAATAACGAGAATATTACCTATGGTGATGATGCTGTTATCCCCACAGGTAAGTATATTGTAAAAGTTGATTTTTATTCCAATTGCAGCGTGAATGAAAATACTCATTATGTTGTATCAGCCTATTTGGACGGAGATTTAATACCTTCTTCCTCAGCTGCTAATCCTTATAATGGACAATTTGCGCCTGATGAGGTAGACTACGGCGGGGCTGGTGCCGGAGATACTGTGATGACTATAAACATCACTTCGGCCAAGACTATAAAAGCTTATAAATTTGCTATTCCGCACATAGGACAGAAAAAGGTTTTGCCCAAAGGATCTATGAGAAGATAATCGTAGTTTTGGTTAAAAAAAAGGGGCGTCTAAAAAGGCGCCTCCCTTTTTATAGTTTGTAGTTTACAAGGAATTGTCCGTTACCCACCAGTAAGTTAAATCCGTGCCCAGGAATTAGTGAAGTAATGGTAAAACGGGTAGTGGCTTTCCTCGGAAAATTTTTGATCACTTTACCTTTGTTGTTTATTAAATATATCAGATTTGCGGAAGTAAGGAAGCCCACACGCTTATCCGAGGCAGAAAATTCATAAATATGAGGCTGTTCAAGTATATTACCCTGAAATTCTGCGGCAGGCTGTAACAGAGGTTGGAGTTTTTCGTTGTAAGCATATAATTTATTGCCTTCCAGATAGATGTATTCATAACGATGGTCCCCGTTCCAGTCTGATATCAGGAAATAATGATTATCGGAAAATTTATGTGGAGGAGCGATGATTTTTACGTTTCCTTGCAGGTCAATAAGGGCAAGTTTTCCTGTTTTGGTAGTGGTGAGGAATAGAGCTTTTTTGTGCAGGTTATCCGGTATTATAAAATGGAAGTCAGCGTGGGAGGATTTTGGAAAAGTGGATTTTACAGCTATGCGTGTTTCTCCACGGCGGTTGAGGATATAAGTGTGGATATCATCAGCAAATACGATGTAGTCCTTTCCTTTATAGACAAAGTGTTGCACAGGTCGTTTGACTGGTGCACTGGTATGTGTGACAAGCCAGCCCGGATTAAGTTTTCCTTCCTTGGTGTAGAGATATACTCTGTTGTTAGAGCAGGGAACAAAAATGCGGTAATTACTGTCGTGGTCGTAGTCAAATACGCTGATTGAAGCTGTAGCCTCAGCAGGTAAGGTGATGGGATAATTCTCCACATCTTTTCCGCGACGGTCAATGATATATATTTTATCTGCTGTGTTGAAAAGCACTTGATATTTTCCGTTATGGTAGTAGTCAATCATATAGATATCGCCTTTGATAGGTCCGTCCACTTTGCGGCTCCATAAGATGTCCCCATTGCGGTTGATAAGGTAAATATTGCCTTTTATGTCACCCACAAAGATTTCTTTTTCCCTGGTATAATGATTTATAAAAATAAAAGGTTTGGTGTTAATGCTTGCCGCAAGTTTTTTCTGCCATATACTATATGAAACAGGGATTTTGTTAGGTTTGTAATCCAGATAAGCATAAGTGAGAAAAACATTGTCTTTATCCGGATAAAATTGCAGGGCAAAATTGTTTATTCCGTAGAAAGAGGGAATGGTATTGAGAAGTTGCTCTTTGGTTTTGACATTTAAAAATGGATTGGTCGCACCAAAGGCAAAAGGCTTTTTACGGTAATAAGTAATTGAGCTTTTGGGCGTAAGATTTTTTCTGAAATTCATATAATTTTTATCGTGCCCCAGATTTTGATTAGAGAAATACGCATCAGCAAAGTGCTTGATAGCTTCTGCATCTTTACTCATTATAAGGTAATCATCCACAAACATATAGAATTGATGAGGCGGCAAGTTATATAATTCTCCAAAAAGATAATTAAAGAAATCAGCCGAGGGCAAATGGGATATTTCTACAATTACTCCACCGGGGGCTGTGTATTTTTGTATAAATGATTTTGGATTAACATTATGTTGTTTTGCATAAGCCGTGATATATTTCTGAAATAATTTCTCAATGCCATTTTTATCATCAAGTTTGATAATCAGATAACGGGTATCAGTAGCAGAAGCTATATCATACTTAACTTTTGCAATAGTAATGGTATTGCCAATTTTATTTAGCAGGTCAAGTTCGGGATTAATTTTGTATTTCTGGTAGAAAGCTTTATTCCGCTCAGAATACAGTTGTTTAAGATTTTTACCTATAAGATACTGCTTGTATTGGAGGATAAAGGGTTTGAAGGATTTATATCCGAATATGATATATTCCACGGTTTGTGCAGGCAAAATTTTATCCACAGAAAATTTTGCGCCTTCGGTGTTCTGGAAAATATGCAAGTATTTCTTTGGAGAGGCTTCCACTGAAGTATAGCCATAAAGCCGGATTATGTTTTTATCCATATTTATGTCCAGGGCAGACCAATCTGCAAAATACTGGAAATTTTCTATTTTGCGGATGCCAGTAAGGGACAAATGCGGATAAAGTATTGTCCATAGGGTTTCGTAGTTAATGTATATTGTAGCAAGAGCGTGCCGGTCGCTTGTGCCTGAAATCTGGGCAAATTCCCTGTCACTAATTAATGATGTTTGGTTAATGAGCTGGCGGATAGAATTTTGTAATAATAGTTCCGAAGGACTTATCAGTATAAGGCCTTTTACATTACTTAGATAAATTTTTTCTTTTCCTGCTGGGATAATATATACTTTGGCCTGATTATACTGGGTATATTCAATTTTTAGGTTTTCATTTTTTATGATATAGGCAATTTCCCTTCTTAGTTTTTTCTGGTCAGAGTTTGACTTAGTCTCTATGACGAACAAGGTGTTAATATCCGTTTTGCCTTGCCGGCGGAAAGCTACTAATACTGTATGGTCTTCTAACAAATCTTTTATTTTGGGATATTTGGTTAGCAGGTATTTTATAACACTGTGCTGTTTTTGTAAAAGATGTTTTTGTTTAGCGTTAAGGATTTGTTTGGTGATAATATTTTGCTTATCTGCTGTGGCGAAAAATTCTCCGAAATTTTGTGTCTCCACAAAAAGGGCTACATCTGAGGGCAGAGCAGAAACAGCATGGGAGTTGTCTTTGCGCGGTTCGTTACTTTTGAGTTTTATATATCCGATAATGGTGACAATGGCAATGGCTGCTACTACTGCTATGAGTATTTTTTTCATTTTTTTATCAGTTTAATTCTTCAAATTCTGTTGTTTGCGCATCAGATGATTTTTTAGAGGAAATGATAGTATCGCCTTCTTTTTCTGTAGTCTCGTTGCTGGACTGTTGCATTCTCTTTTGGATATAGCGAAGTATAAAATTTATGATGTAAGGTAGAGTAAACCAGAAAATTACAATTAATAAGAAAAGTCCAAATATTATGTATGCTAAGATTTTCATCAGAATATTTTTCAGCTTAAAGGAAAGTTTTTGTAGTTGATAAAAGAATATCACTCTCCCATTCCTTATGGAACAGGAGAGTGTATTACAAGTTTATTTTGGTTTTATTTTTTATACAGCAGCCAGAAATCCGGACGGTTAAATTGATTTCTTAATTTTTTGAGCTCGCTACGAGCTTGTGCAAGGTTATTGAACGATTTGATGGCAACGCGGTTGTATCCAGCTACTTGTGGTAGAATTTGAGGGTTGTAGCCCAGATTTTCGTAATATTGTTTGGCTTTCATTGCATTTTTATATACCCGGAAACTGCCTACAATGATGTAGATGCTGCCCTCATTAGTGTTAACCTGGTTATCCTGTATAGGGGTAATTTCGTTGTTGGAGGAATCCACGGTTAGCACCTGTTCGCTCTGGTCGGAGTCTGTGATGACCTGGTTGGAATCCGGGCTTGCCAGAGGTTCTTCAAACGGTAATGTGGGTTGTTCCATACTTACTGTGTCAACAGGAGGCTGCTGATTTTGTTCTTTCTTTTTGTTCTTTTTGCAAGAATATCCTGCAATAAGGGTCAGGGCTAATAAGAGATAAGTTAATTTTTTCATGGCAAATAATTTTTTAGTTAAATTCCTTTTACAAAGTTAAAATCATGAGTGTATAAAACAAAGCCGTTTGGCCATAATTTTGATTAAATAATGGATTTATAAAAATCCAATAATTTTTTACCAATAACAGGGTAGGAAAAATTCTGCACTATGTGTTGGCGAGCTGCTTTTCCGTATACCTCCTTGTTTTCAAGGCAATCAATTATTCCATTGGCAAGATCATCGGCGTCTTTTTCCCGGGCAAGGTAACCATTTTGTCTGTGTTTTACCATATCCGGAATCCCGCCTACTTCAAAACCTGCTACAGGTGTGCCACAGGCGAGAGCTTCCATGACAGTATTAGGAAGATTTTCCTGTAAGCTGGCAATAACCAGCACATCCATAGCATTGTAATAGTCCCGCATTATGGAAAAATCAGAAATATAGCCGGTGAAAATTATTGGCAAGTTAATTTTTTCCGTGATTGTAGCATTTGTCTTGCCAATGACCATGAGGTTTATTTTTTTATTAAATTTTTCCTTGGCGAGATTATTTAGAGCTGCTGCCAGATATTTAAAACCTTTGTTTGGGTCGTCCAGACGGAAAGCTACAAAGCCGATATAAATTTCATTGTTATTTAGGCCAAGTTTTTGGCGTATTTGTTTTTTGTCCAGAGGTTTGAAAAATTCTGTATTGATAGGATTAGGAATTAGTTTTATCTGCGCAAAGTTTTTAAATATAGCACTCTGACTAATAATTTGTTTCTTCCAGCGTGCTATGGCTATAAGATGTAGATTTTCAGTAGAAAGAAAAATTTGCTTTTTTTTCCTCTGCTGCCGCAGAGCCAGCTGTGAATGTGGTCGTAATAGTGGACAGTTCCGGCATTCTGCCTTGTATTTCTGGCATTCTCCCTGAACATAGCATCCACCAGTCATTGCCCACTGGTCGTGTAAGGTCCATACCACAGGTTTACCCAGATCAAGCAGTTTTTTTATTCCGTTCAGCGAGAGGAAGCCCTGATATGTCCAATGAAGGTGAATTATATCTGCCGAAATCACGTCCGGATGATGGCTGACATCTATCCCAAACTGCCCGGGTGAAAAGACAAATTTCTTTGACCTATCACGTGCATGGAAAAGATAATATCCAACGTCAGCGGAAATATTAAGCCATTTAATTTTACGTCCGAGATAGGAATTTTTAACTTCCTCAAAAATGTCGTTATCATAGCGTTTGAGAGCGACAAGTATTTTTGCCTGTGCGCCCTGGCTGCGGATAGCTTCCACTGTGCGGCGGGCAGCAATAGCTGCTCCTCCATAATCAAGCGTATTGAGATGAATGATTTTCATAAGTGTTTTTCAATTTCTTGTTTTAATATACGAGCACGATTATCGTAAGTGTGGTCTTTAAGAACACGCTTTTGTGCTGCCCTGGCAATTTTTTCTGCCTCAGTAGGATGATCCAGAAGGTAATTGATTTTTTCCTTAGCTTCATCAGTAGAGGAATAGGTAATAACTTCTTTATCAGGTTCAAAAAGTTCTGGCAGATTAACAAAATTTTGTGTTAATAATATAGTACCTACTCCGGGTGTTTCAAATAATCTCATATTGGCCGCATATCGTTGCACTGTAGCATGCACATCCACAGATATACTGGCAAGTTTAACTGTGCGGAACATATCCAGACCAAAGACAGCTGGTCTGAGGTGTTTCCTTAGGCTTGAAGGTAGCTTATTCCATTTAGGCATCTCTGTGAGCGCCAGTGCTTTTTGCACACGGAAATTTTTTTTCAACGGAGTATATTTTAGCACCTTTGCAAGGATATAGAAAATCTGTTTGGGCAATACTTCTGCTAACGAGGCATCCTGCACATTTGCAAATACTTCCATCTCTACTCCCCGGCGTATTAGTTCATCAAGGATTTTTATCCTTAAATCATGAAATCCAGGAGCATTAATCAATGAACCAACAAAAACCGTATTATATTTTTTCTTTTCCTCTGGCAGTTGTGATAAAACGTCCGGGGAGAACGCGTGATAGATCAGAAGGGTTTTTATACCTGCTTTGTTCAGGTTTTCCTCCATTTCTGGCGAACAGGTGACCACAAAATCAAACAAACGGAATATCTTTAGATGATCTCTGGTATAAGGCGAACAGATGTTTCCTATGAGAAGTTGCACACCAAGCTGGCGGATTTTTTCCACAAAATCCGCCGGAAAGTTTATACTGTTCTGGAACCAGACAATATCAGGTCTAAGATGTGTCACCTGGTCATAAACAGTTCCCAGAAAAGAGTATTCTTTTCCATGATCCTTAGCCCACCGTCGCTGCAAAGGCTGGGCATTTGCAATTATTTCGTAAGCTTCAAATCCAAGTTTTTCTAGAGCCTTCTGGTAATAATCCGACCAACCCAGGCGGAAGTCAAGTAAGTGACGTAATTGCTTATCATAAGGCAAATTTATCACATCCGGAAAACGGTTATAATAATAGTTTAACCCGCCTTTGTAATAAGTGGCAATTTTGACTAATCTCGGCATTTATCTTATTTTTGTTAACTATACGAACAAAGTTAGGCAAATGAAAGTTTATCTGCCAAATAATTTCCTGCCAGAGCGTAAATACATTGTTTCACTGCTGCTGGGATATTTGGATTTGGATGTTAATTTACTGGTGCACGAGAAAAATTTTTATCTAATTGAGCACAATAATAAACAGATATTTTTTTACGATTATTTTTTTACCAATAAAAATGAACGTGAAGGTTATTTGAATAAAAAAAATTTACCGCAAGGATTTAAATTTTTGGATGCAGGAAAATTTTATCCCCAGAAATTACCTGTATTATACGGAGAAAATAAAATCATAAGCCAGGATGATAGAATAATAATCTACGGAGATATTTTTGCCTCGGCTTTTTTCCTGCTAACCCGCTGGGAGGAAAAAGTTATTAAAGAAAAGGACGAACACAATCGTTTTCCGGACAGTGAAAACTTCCTGAAAAAGCATGGCCTGCATTACCGTCCTGTGGTGTGCGAATACATAACTTTTCTGAAAAACTTGATGGGGTTCCTTGGTATATATCCCTCTATAAATCAGCGGTATTCTGCACTAATTACCCATGATGTAGATATTTTTGAGCGTTATGATACATTTATAAATTTCTTCAAGGCCACGGTGAATGACATCAGGCTTCGCAAAAGCCCCTCCATGGCACTGAATGGAATTTATACCTACGCAAGGAAAATCACAGGACAGGGCAGGGATCCTTACGATACCTTTGATTATCTGATGGATATTAGCGAGAAATACGGTTTGAAATCCCATTTTTACTTTATCCCTTCGTTAAAAACAGAACCCTGGGCGTTTTACGATTATAATAATCCTAAGGTAGTAGCTACTGTTAAACACATCCTTGAACGTGGGCATATCATTGGCTTACATGGATCTTACCGTGGATACAATGATGAGGAAATTTTCGTAATGGAGCTTGACCGCTTCCGCAGTACTTATGGAATATCACCAGAGGAAGGACGCCAACATTTTTTGCGGTTTGAAAATCCTGTAACCTGGCGTTTGTGGGATCAGAACGGCTTACGCACCGATAGCACCCTGGGCTTCTCCTCTGATATAGGTTTCCGGGCTGGTATGTGCTATCCGTATAGAGTTTTTGATGTGGAAGCGCGGCGCATTCTGGATTTGACAGAAATACCATTGATAGTTATGGACGGAGGTATTGCAAAAATTCTACAAAAGCCAGAACAGATTTTGAACCAAATATCTGAAATCAAGCAAACTGTTAAGACGTTTAACGGTAGTTTTGTATTTTTGTGGCATCCAAACAGCTTTGTGCTTCCGCCGTTTGACAGGCTGGGAAAATATTATGAAGAGATAATAAAAATACTTTTGTAATGAAATTGAAGTGGCTACCTATAAGGAGTTTTTTTAAACGTTTTTATTGGCTTTTTCGTCCACTGGAAAACAAATATATACGTAAATATAAAGCATCAACTGACTATTTCCCTGTCTTTATTATAGGAGTGCCCCGTAGTGGATCAACGATATTATACCAGCTTTTGAGCAATTATTTATTGATAACTTATCCTTCCAATATTGTAGAATTGATGAAGGAAACACCGTTTTTGGGTTTTTTAATGCATGATATTTTTTTTGATTCCCGTCCTCATAATAATTTTTATTCCCAATATGGAAATACTGACAAACTTTATGCGCCAGTGGAAGGGACTTTTTGGTATAATTGGCTTGATAAAACAAAACATCATATTTTACCAGAGGATATTGATAATGATAATAAGCAGAAATTCCGGAATTTTATGGAGGCTGTGCTTAACCGTTTTTCCCGTCCTTTATTGATAAAAAATTTAGCTTTTGGTATGCAGTTGAAATTAATCAAGGAACTTTTCCCTGAAGCAAAAATTCTGTATATAAAACGGGATAAATTTTTCAATGCACAGTCCCTTTATCTGGCATATAAAAAATTTAACATCCCTTCTGATAAATTATGGAGTATCCGTCCACCCGGGTATGATCAGCTTTTGAACTTGCCTTTGCCAGAGAAAGTGGCAGGGCAAATGTTTTTTTTGGAAAAAGAAATTGAGGCTAATTTGCCATTGTTCGGCGATAATGTCGTTATATTGCAATATGAAGAATTATTGAAAAAAGCAGTGCAGATAATTAAGTATATAAAGGATTTTTTAGGTGTAGAATATCGTTTGCCGCTGGAACAGGAATTAATAATTTATAATGCAAACAAAATAAAATTATCTCCTTCGGAACAGGAATTGATTAAAAAAGCTATATCAGAGTATTATGGATAACCGGGATAAATACATTGAATTTTGCCAGACTAATGAGGTGGATATTCCACTTTTCCATCAGCCGTGGTGGTTGGATGCAGTTGCACCAGGCTGGAGGGCTACAGTAGTTGAAAAAGGTGGTGAAGTAGTGGCAGTTATGCCATATCTGTTGAAACAGAAATGGGGCTTGAAATTTATTTTGCCTTTACCTCTTACCCAGAAATCAGGACCTCTTGTGAAATATCCAGAGAACCAGAAATATAGTAGACGGCTGGCTTATGAAAAAGAAGTCTTTACCCTTTTAATTGAACAATTGCCTAAATTCCATTTTTTTTCTCAAAATTTTTCTCATCGCCTCAAAAATGTTTTGCCATTTTATTGGGAAGGTTTCTCAGCCAGAGTTCGTTATAATTATGTGATATTTCCTGATAGCAAAGAAAAAATTTTTTCTGCCATTGATAACAAAAGGAATATAAAAAAAGCAGAGAAAGACGGTATTACAGTATCGGAAACAGACGATATAAAACTTTTGTTTTCTCTGGTCAAAGAAACATTTAACCGTCAGAATAAGAAATTACCGTTTGATATAGGACTTTTACAACGTCTGGATAAAAATCTGAAACAACACGGCCGGAGGAAAATTCAGACTGCATACGACAGTCAAGGTAATCTTATTGCTGCTAATTATCTTGTGTGGGATAATGAACGAGTTTATTACCTTTTAGGCGGAATAAAAACAGAATTTACTTATTATCGTGCCAGTAATTTATTAATATGGAGAGCAATAGAATTTGCCACAGATCAAGGAAAGATTTTTGACTTTGAAGGAAGTATGCACCCGGGGATAGAAAAATTTTTCCGTAGTTTTGGGGCACGTCAGGAAATATTTTTCAATGTGTATAAGGTCAGAGGTAAATTTAGTTGTTTAATAAATTGTTTAAAACCTATTGTTTAGCCTTGTGATCTATTTTTTAATCTTTGCTTATATTTTTTTATAAACCCCATCACCAACTCTTTTTCATCCCTGCGCACAAATCCTGTGACCCATAAAATAAGAGGATAGAGCAAAAGAATTATTAGTTTTAGCCCGAGGCCAATGAACAAGTTGATGTCTTTTAGCAGATAGAAACTTGCAAGAAATGGGACAGAATACAGGAATAAAAAAATTATTCTATCCAATTCGTATTTTACTTTATAGGTTCGCATTGAAAAATAATAATAAATAGCATCCATTATCAGGAAGCTTATAAATGAGCTTATTATAGCGCCATAAACATTCATTAAACGAATTAATACTATATTCAACCCAATGTTTAATGTTGCACCAAAAATGACCATTAGCGGGATAGGGCGTGTTTTTTTGGCAATATGTAAGCCCAGCCCCCACATAAAGCGCAGCCCAGCCAGGGGTTTAAGGAAAACTATCAAAGGTATATACATTGCAGCCTGCCAATAAGCTGGATTCTTAGGAGAAAATATAATCAATATCTCACGGGCAAACAGGCTAATCCCCAGGCCTGCGAAAAAAAGCGTAAAAATAAGATAAGTGGTAAGGCGGCTATGCAATTCTTTGAAATTTTCTTTTTTATTTTGTTTAAATGCATAAGGCATATATGCCTGCTGGAAAGATTGTAGAATAGCTATGTCCGAGAGATTAACAAATTTTACTGCCATTGAATACAATCCTACAGCATGACGGTTATCTATGAAATTAAGAACGTATCTATCACCAAAGCTAAATACCATTGACGAAATCTGGGAAAAAGCAACAGGAGAGGAATAATTTAACATTTTCTTTCCCAGGCCAAAGCTGATTTTAATGGGAAAAGAATTTTTTAGATATTCGGCAGATACTATAATTAACAGAGTGGAAAAAGCAAGAGTTTGAGCTAATAATATCCCTTTGAGTCCTATTTTTTTTACTACCAAAAAATAAATTGTAAAAATAAAAACCAGAGTGTAAAATAAAATATTTGTCAGGCTGTATTTAAGGGCTTTTTCATTAGCATTATAATAATTTTTTACCAGAGTTAACAGGCTATTGAGAACCAGGTTTATTAACATTATAGAAATAAGGATACCGTAATGTGGATTGTTAAAAAGTAGCTGGGCAATTTTTTTACTAAATGGTTGTAGAAAAAGATTTAACAAAATAGAGTTTAATAAAATAAAAATCAGTGTGTTAGATAAGATTATATTCTTTGGGTATTTTTCGTGGAAAAATCTTACCAAAGCTTGTTGCATATTTAGCGAAATCAAAGGAAGTAATATTAATATGGTGCTCTCTATAATTGCTAACGTGCCATACTCTGCTACTGTCAAATAGGTTGTATAAAAAGGAAGAAGTAAAAAACCGACTATTTTGACAAAAATATTACCTATACTATATGCAATGCTCTTGCGTCCGGTATGTTTGATGTCCTCTAACATAAATCTCCCTTTAATGAGACAAATATAACCATACTAAGTGTTTTTCGGATAAAAATTTGTTTTGCGACATAAGTAATTTATATCTTTGAGAAAAAGTTGGGGATGATCTATACCAATCTTACGCAGAAAATATACTGGGGCTTGAACTTTGGACGTATGCGTAAGCGTCTGACGGATTTTGAGTTTCTCGCCAACGGATTAAAGGATGCGCCTCCTGCGATATTTTTCCTGTCTACCGGACGGACAGCTACGCTATGGTTTGCCCATTTGCTCTCCAAAGCGAGGAATTCTGTGGCTTTCCACGAACCGTTCCCCCAGCT
>CAZYSM010000002.1:44137-58667 GCA_964649975.1 uncultured Bacteroidales bacterium
CTTATTACCTGTCCCTGTCAGCAGTGGAACTCAATGGATAGAATAGAAAAACTCGCCTGGTTGTGGAATGAAACAAATTCCTTTATTGAAGATTTTATCTCCTCTGCAGGGGAGGAAAGGGTGTTCAGATTTAATTTCAGGGATATAAAAGACCCAAAACGTATCAAAGAGTTAATGGATTTCCTTGGCGTATATGTTAAAGCTGCAAAGGTTAAACGCTTGATTAGTAAACCGCAAAACAAAAGCAGGACATTTTCCTATCCTCATTACTCTGATTGGCCAGAAAAAGATAAGCACAAAGTTAGAGGAATTTGTGGGCAACTGGCTGATAAATACGGTTTTATCTTGTAGGATAAATATAACAACAAATTCTTTGCCAAAAAAACAGGAAATTATTATCTTGCACCAAAAGATAATAATGAATCCGACATGGCAGATGTAAGGCAAAGATTGGAGCAAAAACTTGTTCAGAAATTATCTCCACAGCAAATCCAGTTGATTAAACTGCTGGAAGTGCCTATTATGGAGTTAGAACAGAGGATAAAAAGGGAAATTGAGGAAAACCCTGTGCTGGAAGAAGGTGCACCAGAAGATGAACAGACTATAGAAGAAAAGGAATTTGGAGAAGAGGAAATTGATGATACTATTTCGGAGTATGATGACCAGGAAGTTATACCTGAGGAGGAATATTCGTATGATGATGAATTTTCGCCCGAGGATCTCATGCCGGACGATGACGAGGTGCCTTATTATAAAATGACCTTGCAAAAGGATTACAGCAAGGAGGAAAAAAATATTCCCTTTGCTGATAGCCAGTCTTTTCGGGATTTTATGCTTGAGCAGGTCGGATTCTCTAATCTGGAAGGTGTTGATAGGCAGATTGCAGAATATATCATAGGTAGCCTGGACGAGGATGGATATCTCAAACGTGATGTAGAATCTATTGCCAGCGATCTGGCTATTTTTTATGGTCTGGATGTTACTCCCGAACAGGTGGAGAAAGTGCTGAAAGTTGTGCAGTCTTTTGACCCTCCCGGTATAGCTGCCCGTGATTTGCAGGAAACCCTCCTGCTTCAGCTGGATAGAAAGTTGAAACAGCGGAAGAATGATTCCAGATTATTGTTAGCTAAAAAAATCGTGGAAAACTATTTTGAAGAATTTATAAAAAAACATTTTGATAAATTACGCTCCAAGCTGGGTATTTCCAAAGAAGAACTTAAGGAAGTGGTTAACGAAATAAAAAAGCTTAATCCTAAACCAGCTAATTTTTACCAGCCAATAGCCCCTGGACGTAATACCCAGCAAATTATTCCGGATTTTATATTGCAGGATATTAATGGGGAATTATATCTGACATTGAATTCTGGAAACGTGCCACCAGTGCGTATTAGCCGTTATTATCAGGATTTGGTTAAGCAACTCCAGCAAAAAGGAAAACGGAATATGGACGAGAAAGAAAAAGATACTGTTAACTTCCTTAAGCAAAAAATAGATTCTGCCAAATGGTTTATTGATGCTATCAAACAGCGCGAGGAGACACTTTATAAAACAATGAAAGCTATACTGGATTATCAGAAAGAGTTTTTCCGTACTGGTGATGAGGCTAAACTTAAACCAATGATACTCAAAGATATAGCAGAGTTGACAGGTCTGGATATTTCCACTATTTCCCGTGTAGCCAATAGCAAATATATTCAAACACCTTTTGGTATATATCCGCTTAAATATTTCTTTTCCGAGGGTCTGGAGACGGAGGACGGTAAGGAAGTATCCACCCGTGAGATTAAAAAAATCCTCCGCGAAGCTATTGAAAAAGAGGATAAACGTAAGCCTCTGACCGACGAGAAACTTGCTCAGATACTCCGTGAAAAAGGTTATAAGATTGCGCGCCGTACCGTGGCTAAATACCGTGAGCAGATGGGTATCCCGGTGGCACGATTGAGGAAACAGATTTAATCTTTTATCTCATACAGACGGAAAATATCGCGTGGACTTTTAGCTTTTACTGTGGCATTGCTATCAAGTAATTGCTTTATATGCTGAATACGCCGAAGGTCTTTTTTTACAGCCAGATAAACTTTTCTGTTCCAATCCCGTCGTCGCATAGAAGTTGTGGAGAAAATTACATAGTCAGGCCCCTTGCCCTGGGTTATTAAACTTGCCAGAGTGCTGTCATTAACCTGCCAGCATAATCCCATTGGGCGTTTGTCAAGCAAAAACGGAAACAGAAAAGTTTTGTTAGTTGTTATATATTGGCCTTCAGGAATATTTTCTGTTTTCAGACTTTTGTAAAAACTTTCAATCTCTGTCACTTTTGCCTGCCTGGAAAAAATTCCTCGCAATGGTTTTATGGTAAATTGAGTGTTTAATTTTTTTATTGGGTAATCGCGATAAACATATTGGTAGTTTAAAATTCCGCCTATTGCTGCAAAATATAGCAACGAATAAAAAATTATCTTTTTGTCTATTTTATTGAATGATATTCCGATAATAATTGGTAAAACAAAAGCTATAGCATAATTGAAATGTATTTTTCTGAAACCGGCATTGCTTCCGGCAAAGGCAACAATAAGTATAACAGCGAGGTTTATGAACAAATCAGCATTTGTTTTCCATTGTTTGAAATCTGAAATTATTGTTACAAGGCTTAAGGCAATAAATAGCCCGAATAAACTCCAGAACCATTTAAGATATTCTTTGGGAAAATGAAACCTGTATATTGCCCAGATGGTTAATCCTCCCAGTAGCAGAAAAATTACTCCGTCAATTATAGGTAAACGTCTGTTATCTTTTCTTACAAGATTAATTAACTGAATTACAAAAAGTATTGCAAAGGAATAGAGGAAAAATGGAAGGATTTTTCCTGTTTCTTTGAGATAAGAATGTATGAGTAATTTTATCGTATGGGTTTCCTCTCGCAAACATAGTGGTGTATTATCCTGGTAGCTAATAGTTTTCTTTAATCCGCTGAATGCATAAAATAAGTCAGTATGACTGAAAATTAGCAGTATTAGTCCGCCAATTAATCCAAGTCCAAAATATTTTATCAATTTAATTTTAGATTTGTAATTGATGATGGAAATCACAGGAATTAAAGGAATAATAAAGAAAAATGTAATCTTTGAATAAATGGCGATCACGAATAAGATTCCGGATATTGCCAGATTTATTTTATTATCTTGTTTTATTCCGGAATACCAGAAATAGAAAAACATTATTGTCAGAAGCATAGGGATTTTATCATAAGGAACAAGGAAGCGATACCAATTATAGGCTGCTATGGCCATTGAAAGAAAAATTCCTATGCTTAATAGATGCTTGTTTTTGAACTCTGGTTTGAATATTAATAAGGTTTTGTATGAGAAAAACATTATTGTGGCCAGGATAGTGTTAACAGCCAGTCTTTCCCATAATACAGATGGTGTTCCAATAAGTTTTAGCCATAAATGAGAGAGCGTATAAGATATTTGAGAAGTAGAGGCTACGAAATCCCATTTAACCGGATAAAACCACGAAATGGTCAGGCTATAACTTTCATCAGTCATATCAATCCCGAAAATTATCCAGGGAAGGCTGTATAACAAAGATAACATGAATATCCAGAAACCTGGATATGATTTTTTTTTCAGGTCTGCAATAAAGAGAGGAATTAAAATCAGTATATTGACAAAATATATGACTCTGGCGGCAGGAAAATTATAAATGCCTTTTATGAACAGAAAAACATTTAAATATGGCAGAAACAACAAGAAGCCGTGGATTAAATCTGAAAAAGAAAATTTTTCCGTGTTTTTGTTCATGGTAAAAGAATATTTTTCTTTGCATTGGAAACAAAAATAAAAATAAAATATGAATTTTCTTGTTTTAGGCTCTGGGGGACGCGAACACGCCCTCACCTGGAAAATATCACTCAGCAAAGATGTGGATAAGATTTTCGTGGCGCCTGGTAATGCCGGAACTGCTACTATTGCGGAAAATATTGATATTGCACCTGATGATTTCCCTGCCTTGCTGGATTTTTGCAAAAAAAACAAGGTGGACTATGTCGTCGTTGGCCCTGAACAGCCTCTGGTTAATGGTGTTTTTGACTATTTTATGGATACTGGAATTTTTGTTATAGGTCCAAGTAGGGCCGCAGCTCAGCTGGAAGGAAGTAAAGCTTTTGCAAAAGCATTTATGCAGAAATATAACATTCCTACTGCACAATATCGGGCATTTTCCTCTGACCAGTACCAGGAGGCTGTGGATTTTATGAAATCACTCACTCCGCCTTATGTGATAAAAGCCAGTGGGCTGGCTGCAGGGAAAGGTGTCGTTATTCTCAATGATTTTGACCAGGCTGCCAATGATCTGAAACAAATATTTTCTGGAAAATTCGGACAGGCCGGACAAACTGTCGTTATAGAGCAATACCTCAGGGGCGTGGAAATGTCCGTATTTATTATTACTGACGGAAAAAACTACAAAATACTGCCCACTTCCAAAGACTATAAACGTATTGGTGAAGGTGATACAGGTCTTAATACCGGCGGAATGGGGGCTATCAGTCCTATGCCTCTGGCTGATAAGAAAATGCTTGATTTGATTGAGAAAAAAATCATAAAACCAACTATACACGGTATCCGCAATGAAGCAATGTTCTATCGCGGATTTTTGTATTTCGGATTGATGATTGCAGATGGCGAACCTTATGTGCTGGAGTATAACGTGAGGCTTGGTGATCCCGAAACACAAGCAGTTCTCCCGAGGATTACAACAGATTTTGTAGATATACTGGAGGCTATGGTCAATGAAACAGTAGAAGAGTTGGATTTGAAAATAACATCTGATGTAGCGGCTACGGTAATACTGGCCTCTGGTGGCTATCCGGAAAAATACGAAAAAGGCAAGCTTATAACAGGGTTGGATCAAGTTAAAGATAGCATTGTATTTCACGCAGGTACAAAACTTACGGACAGTGGTGTGACAACTTCTGGAGGCCGTGTGCTGGCTGTTACTTCCCTTGCACCTACTCTGAAACAAGCTCTGGAAAAATCTTATTCTGCAATTGAAAAAATCCATTTTGACCGAATGTATTTCCGCCGTGATATAGGCTATGAATTTGTTTGACGGATTTTTATTAACTTTGAAACAAAAAAAACTGATTGCCATGGAACTGAAAAAGATAGATAAGCTGGATTATAAAAAGTCTGTTATTTATCTGGTAAAAAAAGACCATTCGTTGAGAAATTTGGGTCTGGCCGAAACAGAAATTCATTATGCACAGGAGAAATTTGAAGACGACAAAACGAATCTGGTCTTTAACAAAGGTTTCGGAAAATTTATTTTCCTCGCTGCTGTTGATACAGATGTGGATGACCTGCCAAAATTGAAAAATAAAATCCGCAAAAGTGCCAAGAAAATCATATCCTTGATTAATGCCGAGAAATTGGAACAGGTACAATTTGTTCCTGTGGAAGTTGATAGAGATCTCGCTCTGGTATTCTTAGAGGCATTGATGCTTTCGGCTTACCGTTATTTAAAGTATTTCACCAAGGATGTTGATAAGAAACGCATTAGCCTTGCCTCTGTGGATGTCTTTTCAGAGGAAATCACCCAGCAGCAGCTGGATGATATATCTGATTTGGTGGAGGCTGTTAATATTGTCAGGGATCTGGTAAACGATCCTTATCCACATTTGAATTCAGAAAATCTGGCCGAACGTATTTCTGATCTGGCTGAACAGGCAGGTTTTCAGGTGGAAGTATTACGCCGTAAACAAATAGAATCTTTGCGAATGGGCGGACTTATGGCCGTTAACCGCGGAAGCAAATATGATCCTACTTTTTCCGTGCTTACCTGGAAACCGGAAAATGCCCGCAACCAGAAGCCAGTTGTCCTTGTGGGTAAGGGAATTGTTTTTGATTCGGGGGGAATGAACCTCAAACCCTCAGGATATATTGAAGATATGAAGTCGGATATGGCTGGGGCAGCTGCTGTTATTGGAACTATTTATGCTGCTGCAAAGCTGAAATTGCCTGTTTACCTTGTTGGTCTGGTTCCTTCCACTGATAATATGATTAACGAACGGGCTTATGCTCCCGGCGAGGTGCTGACTATGCACAATGGTATGACCGTGGAAATCGGAAATACTGATGCTGAAGGTCGTCTTATCCTTGCCGATGCTTTGAGTTATGCTCAAAAATATAATCCGCAATTGGTTATTGATTTAGCTACCCTGACTGGTTCGGCTATGCGTGCTGTAGGCCCTTATGCCTCAGCCATGTTTGCTAAGACTGATAGGGATATTGCGGAAAAACTCCTTGAGAGTGGTTTCAACACTTACGAACGCCTCGTGGAATTTCCTCTCTGGGATGATTATGACGAGATGCTAAAGTCGGATATAGCTGATTTAAAAAATATTGGTGGTTCTAATGCCGGACTGATCACAGCAGCAAAATTCCTGGAACATTTCACAGATTATCCGTGGATACATCTGGATATTGCACCAAATGCATATCTCTCTGACAATAAGGTGTATTTTGGTAAAGGATCTACAGGTATTGGTGTAAGATTGTTAATAGACTTTTTGCGTAAAATTTAACTGTGAAATTTAATGCAGGCGTCCTGAATGGGACGCCTGTTGTTTTCTGTGTATCAGAGTATTAATTCTGGTGACTTTCAAATTAACACAATGACAGTTTGTTATAATATTTAACTATTTTAAATTTGCTTTGGAGAAAAAAATAAAAATATGGAGTATTCTGCACAAGCATTAGCCTCGGTTGTAAACGGGGAAATTAAAGGTAATCCCGACGTTACAGTGAGTGAATTTTCCAAGATTGAAGAAGCTGGTCCGGGTACTTTGACATTTCTTGCTAACCCGAAATATTCCAGGTATTTATTTACCACAAAAGCTTCTATTGTGCTTATAAGCAGGGATTTAGTGCCAGACAAGGAGGTTGAACCTACCCTGATAATTGTGGATAATGCTTATGAATCTCTGGCTGTATTGCTGGAGTTTTACCAGAAACATCAACAGCAACTCAAAGGTAAGGAAAAACCTTTGTTTGTTCATAAAACGGCACGTATAGGAAAAAACGTTTACCTCGGATCCTTTACCTATATTGCTAAAAATGTGGTAATTGAAGATGATGTTAAGATTTATCCTCATGTATATATTGGAGAAAATGTCAGAATCGGATCAGGGACAATTATACATCCAGGTGTAAAAATATATTATGATACAGTCATCGGAAAGAACTGTATTATACATGCTGGTACCGTTATTGGAGCAGATGGTTTTGGTTTTGCTCAGAAAGAAGACGGTAGCTTTAAGAAAATTGCACAAATAGGAAATGTGGTAATTGAAGATGATGTAGAAATAGGAGCTAATAGCGCTATTGACAGGGCTACTATGGGATCCACTGTCATAAAAAAAGGTGTGAAGCTGGATAATTTTGTTCATATTGCTCATAATGTGGTAGTTGGTGAACATTCTGCTATTGCTGCACAAGCAGGTATTTCTGGTTCGGCTAAGATAGGTGACCACACTATGATAGGTGGCCAGGTAGGAGTTGTAGGTCATATAAAAATAGGAAGTAATGTAAAAATTGTTCCCAAGTCGGCTATTACTTCATCCGTGCCGGATAATCAGGTAATAGGCGGAATTCCGGCTGTACCTCATAGGGATTTCCTCAAAAACCTTATAGTTTCCAAAAAATTACATCAGCTTTATGAGGATATTGAAAAATTAAAAAAAGAACTCAACGAACTAAAAAATAAAAAATAATGTCTGACAGAATTTTAAACTTTGCCCTTGTAGGGTGTGGACGTATTGCAAAAAAGCATGCCGAGCTACTTGGCACTGGTCAAATACCTAATGCCCGACTGGCTGCTGTATGTGATATTGTGGAGGAGAAAGCAAAATTTTTCGGAGAGAAATATAATGTTCCGTATTATACGGATATGGATGAAATGATGCAAAAGGAAAATATTGACGTGGTATCGGTACTGACCGAAAGTGGCAATCATGCCAAACACACCATACATCTGTCGCAATACGGAAAGCATATTATTGTGGAAAAGCCTATGGCTTTGACCCTTGATGATGCTGACCGTATGATAGAAGCTTGTGATAGAAATAACTGTAAGCTGTTTGTTGTAAAGCAGAATAGATTTAACCTGCCAGTGCAGAAATTACGGGAAGCCCTGGAAAAAGGCCGTTTCGGTAAATTAGTTCTGGGTACTGTACGTGTTCGCTGGATGAGAGACCAGAATTATTATAATCTTGCACCATGGCGAGGCACCTGGGCTCTGGATGGTGGTGTGCTATCCAATCAGGCAAGTCATCATGTTGATTTATTGCAGTGGATGATGGGCCCGGTTGTCAGTGTATTTGCAAAAGGTATTACCGCACTCGTGGATATTGAAGCTGAAGATACTGCTACTGCTGTTTTGACATTCAAGAATGGAGCTCTGGGGATTATAGAGGCTACTACTGCTGCCCGTCCTAAAGATATGGAAGGATCAATTTCTATCCTTGGTGAAAAAGGATCGGTCGTTATCGGTGGCTTTGCTGTTAATAAAATAGATCACTGGGAATTTACCGAAGAGCTGCCGGAAGACGAAATCATACGCACACAATTTAATGAAAATCCTCCCAATGTATATGGATTTGGGCATAAGAGATATTACGAGGACGTAGTACATGCTATTCTGAATAATACCCGTTCGCTTGTAGATGGATTAGAAGGACGTAAAAGCCTGGAGCTAATTACTGCTTTATACGAAAGTATGGAAACAGGTAAAGAAGTATTCCTGCGTTTCCAACCGAAAAAATGCAAATTAGGATTAAACAATCATCACAACCATAATCATTGATTTTATGAGTGACAAAAAATATACATGGAAAGGTCATGCACCTAAATTGATGTCCATAGGTATTGTGGATGTGGAATTTGGTGAAAATGTGCGTATTGTGGAGCCGGTAAATCTTTATGGATGTAAAATCGGAGACAATACTTTTATTGGTCCTTTTGTGGAAATACAGAAAGACGTCGTTATTGGAAAAAATTGCAAGATACAGTCTCATGCTTTCATCTGTGAGATGGTCACCATTGGTGATAATTGTTTTATTTCCCATGGAGCAATGTTTATCAATGATAAATTCAAAAAAGGTGGACCTGCCGGGGGAGACAGATCATTATGGGCGCCTACTGTGATAGGAAATAATGTTTCCATTGGCACAAATGCAACTATTTTACCAGTGAAAATTTGTGATAATGTGGTGATTGGAGCTGGATCCGTAGTTACTAAGGATATTACGGAGCCAGGCGTATATGCAGGTAATCCTGCAAGAAAAATCCGTGATTTATAAAACTTGAAATTCTTGGCTTATGAAAGTACCTTTTGTTGATTTGTATGCGCAATATTTAAGTCTGAAAGACCAGATAGATACTGCTATACAATCCGTGATTAAAGACACGGCTTTTATTGGTGGAAAATATGTTGAGGAATTTGAAAAGAATTATGCTCGTGAATATGGTTTTAAGTACTTCCTGGGCGTAGGAAACGGAACCGATGCTTTGTTCATTGCAATGAAAGCTCTGGGCATAGGACCTGGAGACGAGGTGATAACAGTTTGTAATACATGGATTTCCACTGCTGAAACCATCAGTCTAACTGGTGCTACGCCTGTTTTTGTGGATATTGATCCAGATTATTTTACAATAAATCCTGATTTGATAGAAGAAAAAATTACAGACAGGACAAAAGCTATTATCCCGGTTCATCTTTATGGACATCCTGCTGATATGGATAGAATTATGGCTATTGCCAGAAAATACAATTTGTTTGTCATAGAGGATTGTGCACAGGCTCATTTTGCTACATTTAAGGATAAATATGTTGGTACTTTTGGTGATGTGGCTACTTTTAGCTTTTATCCCGGAAAAAATCTTGGTGCTTATGGCGATGCTGGAGGTATTGGTACTGATGATGAACAGTTGTACTTAAAAATGAAGATGTTTGCCCGCCATGGAGCCTTGAAAAAACATCACCATCTGATAGAAGGAATTAATAGCCGTCTGGACGGATTGCAGGCCGCCATCTTAAACGTTAAACTAAAATATATCCGTCAGTGGAATGAGATGAGGTACAAAAACGCTCTTATCTATAACAAATTGCTTGCGGATATTAGGGAAATAATTACGCCTAAAATACGCCCGGAGGCTACACATATTTTTCATGTTTATGAGGTTAGAGCCCAGCAGCGTGATGAGTTAATGGAATATCTGAAAAAAAATGATATAGGCGTTGCTATTCATTATCCTAAAATTTTGCCTCTGCAGCCTGCTTATGCCCGCCTTGGACATAAACCAGAGGATTTCCCTGTAGGATCTGAATATCAATCAGAAATATTATCTTTGCCAATGTATCCTGAATTAACCGAGGAACAAATATCATACGTGGTAGAAAAAATTAAAGAATTTTACGGTTATTCCTCTTAATTATTAAACCTTTGAGTATGAGTAAAAAAAGAGAAAAACAAAAAACCCTTGCCGGAGAAATTTCTTTTGAAGGCATAGGTGTACATACAGGTATCCATTCTAAAATTACCATTAAGCCTGCTGAGGAAGGTCATGGTATTAAGTTCAAAAGAGTGGATTTAGACGGTCAACCAATTGTTGATGCCCTGGCTGAGTATGTTGTAGATACCAGACGTAGTACTACCATAGAAAAGGATGGCGTGCGTATAGGCACTATTGAACATCTGATGGCTTCACTATATGGAATGAAAATAGACAATGCTCTCATTGAAATCAATGGACCTGAAGTTCCAATCTTAGACGGCAGTGCTAAATATTATGTGGAAGCTATACGTAAAACTGGTGTTGTTGACCAGAGTGAGGATAAACAGTATTTTGTTATAAAAAATTCTATCGGATATACTGATGAAGACCGCAGGGCTGAAATAGTCACTTTCCCGGATGATGATTTTTCCGTGCATGTGATGATTGATTATAAAACTGCGGTTATTGGGCATCAATATGCAACCTTGAATTCTATTGACGATTTTGCTGATGAGATTGCTCCTGCAAAAACTTTTGTCCTTATAAGTGAGGTGGAGCAGTTGTTTAAGAATAATCTTATCAAAGGAGGAAGTCTGAAAAACGCTCTTATTGTTCTGGAAAAAGATATTACTCAGGAAAGGCTCGATCGTCTGGCCCAGCAGATGGGGCGTGATACTGTTAAATTATCCAAGGAACGCGGCTATCTGAATGAGGAAATATTATTATTTAACAATGAGCCTGCCCGGCATAAACTTTTGGATTTGATAGGTGATTTGGCTCTGGTTGGTATGCCTATTAAAGGAAAAATTCTGGCAACACGTCCCGGCCATACTACGAATACAGAGTTTGCTAAAAAAATCCGTCAGGAGATAAAATTGCGTAAACTAAAGGGTATACTTCCGGAATTTGACCTCTACGGAAAACCTGTTATGGATATTGCCCAGATAAGAACCCATTTGCCACATGAGTATCCGTTTTTACTTGTGGACAAGGTGGTTTATATGGATGATACTCAGATTGTTGGAGTGAAAAATGTTACTTTTAATGAGCATTTTTTTACAGGACATTTTCCGCACGAACCTATTATGCCAGGAGTGCTTATTATTGAAGCCCTTGCTCAGACTGGTGGATTATTAGTATTGAATTTTGTTGATGACCCGCAAAGATATTCAAGTTATTTCCTCAAAATAGATAAAGTTAAATTTAAACGTAAGGTTGTCCCCGGAGATACTCTTATTATGCACATGCAATTGCTTGAACCTATACGCAGAGGTATAGTGGTTATGCAGGGACGGGCTTATGTCGGAAACGAATTGGTTGCCGAAGGTGTTCTTACTGCTCAAATCATTAAAAATAGATAGTATGGCGAAAATACATCCCTTAGCTAATGTGCATCCTGATGCAAAATTAGGTGTTAATGTTACGGTGGAAGCTTTTACAACTATTTATCCTGATGTGGAGATAGGAGATAACTCATGGATAGGGCCTAATGTTACTATTTTTGATGGTGCCCGCTTAGGCAAAAATGTTAGGGTTTTTCCTGGTGCTGTGCTTTCAGCTGAACCACAGGATTTGAAATTCCAGGGAGAAAAATCAACCTTGGAGATAGGTGATAATACAGTTATCCGTGAGATGACCAGCTTGCACCGTGGTACAAAATCAAGGGGGAAGACAGTAATTGGTAAAAATTGCCTTATAATGGGTTATGTGCACATTGCCCATGACTGTGTAATTGGTAATAATGTCATTTTAGTTAACGGAGTGCAGCTAGCCGGCGAGGTGGAAGTTGACGATTGGGCTGTTGTAGGCGGTACTGCTGCTGTCCATCAATTTGTCCGCATCGGTAAGCATGCAATGGTACAGGGAGGTGCATTGTTGCGCAAAGATGTTCCTCCGTATTCACTTGTAGGCCGTGAGCCCGTGAGGTACGAAGGAGTTAATTCCGTGGGATTGCGCCGTCGTGGATTTACTAATGAACAAATCCGTATGATTGAGGATATGTATCGTTTTGTCTTTTTGAAGGGATATAACCTTAAGCATGCAATTGAGGAGATTGAGAAAAATTTCCCGCCTTCGCCAGAACGTGAGGAAGTGCTTAATTTCCTGAAAAATTCCCAGAGAGGCTTGGTTAAAAGTCCGCTTGCTGTCAAAGAATAATTACAGGATAATCCTATCTATGGGCATGGATGGAAAATTCCAGCCCAGCATTGCATTTATGAGTTTGAAATGAGTGAAATGTTTTAAGTCCGAAGGGCGGATTTTATCTGTTAAAATCCGCCCTTCGTCTAATAATTTTTTACGAAAAGTACCTTCCAGTAGAGGTGTAGCTGGGGTGTGCCAGTTTTTCCCGTCAAAGAAAATTATGTTTGAAAAACTGGTGTCTGTGATAAATCCGTGTTTTACAATTAGAACTTCGTTGCATTGAGTGGCTTTAAGCTTTAATTTTTCAAAGATTTCGCGGTTAAGCGATTTATAGCTATAGTCAATATCATTATATTCCACTAGTTGCAGGCAGTTGATTTGTTTTGGCTGGTAGAAACTAAATTCTACAGAAAAATTTTTGTTATTATAAAGGAAACGTATTTTTACCAGTCCTTTTCGGTATTTGCTGGGCAGGAAAATCAATTGAGAGAGGTCAAAAGGCCTATTGTCTGGATAGAAATGGGCAAAAGTTTTGTTCAAACGCCATTGATGATACTCAATGTTTTGAATTTTTCCGTTTTCAGCCCGTATTGTTTCAACGAATTGGAACATAGACTTTTTGTATTAATTCTTTGTATTCGTCATTAACATTACTAAAAGCTGTTATACCGCCGCCACTGCGGAAAAAGAATTCCTTGTCCTTTTTTTCAATATATCTGATATTTACTGCGGAGATAAGTTCATCTGAGGAGTATATTCCGAAAATTCCAGTATAATACCCTCTGGGGCAGATTTCTGCCCGTTGTATTATTTCCACTGTCTTTTGTTTGGGAGCTCCGCTGATAGATCCAGCTGGTAGCATTTGCCAGAGTTTTTCCGGAAAAGTTTTTTCCAGTTTTCCGGCAAATTCCCTTGTATCTCAGAGCTTACTTGAAGGATTTCGCCTTTGTGGGTTGAAATTTTTTCCAGATAGCGGAAGTGTTTAACTTCAATTTTTTCAGCAATCATAGCCAAATCGTTGCGTAAAAGGTCCACCACAGTATAGTGTTCGTATAACTCTTTTTTTGTTGTTCAAAATAATAGATTCTGCGTTAGGAATAGTGGCATCAATAGTGCCCTTCATAGGATAAGTGTATATCTTATTGTCTTTTATTTTGATGAAAGGTTCTGGAGAAAAAAGTATGAATTCATCTTTGAACAGTAATTTATATTTAGCTTTTACATTGCGGAAAATGTCTTTCAGGCTGTAGTTTGTTTCTATCCGCGTGGGGAAAGTAAGATTCACCAGGTAAGTATTTCCGTGGGAGATATTTTTTTGCACTATTTCAAAGCTTTTGCGATATATTTCAAAATCAGGCGGATAGCTTTTAAATAATATTGTTTTTGTAGGATTATCTGGTAAAAAATCGTGATTTTTCAGGTTTTCAACTTCAAAATAAATATTGTTTTCAGTCGCTTGGTTTATAGGTAAGACTACAGGTTTTTGTTTTTCAAAGTCAATGAGGAAGAAAAAAGAAATGCCTTTTTCAAGGAATTCCCTCATTGTATTGATAAAATCTGTGGTAGTCATAGAGAAATGAAATTTTTGAATATTTGTTTTCCACATTGGGATATGTAGGACTCCGGATGAAATTGCACCCCAAAGATAGGCAGTTTTTTATGCTCCACTGCCATTAAGATGTTATTTTCAGAAATAGCAGTAATTTTTAATTCTTCTGGAAGGGATTTTATCTCTACTGCCCAGGAGTGATACAGACCAACAGTGAAAGATGAAGGGCAGGATTTGAACATCTTACTTGTTTCCTTTAATCTTATTTGCTGATTTTGACCATGCA
>CAZYSM010000002.1:58767-111515 GCA_964649975.1 uncultured Bacteroidales bacterium
ATATACCCATAATAGGCTTTTTGTGGCCAAATTTTTCCAGTATTTTAAACATTATTGGAAAATCCTCAGGCAGGCCAGGCCCTGGCGAAAAAATAATCTTTTTACTCTGAATAATTTCCGCTTCAGTCGGATTATTTCTTACAATATAATCACGGAAACCTATTTTTCGCAAAGTATCAATAATGTTATAGGTAAAAGAATCGCGATTATCAACAATAAGTAACATTATTTTCTGCTATTTTCCTACAAAATACACTTTGGATACGCGGCGACCGTAACGGTTTATCTGGAAATAAGCCGTATCCCCTGGACGGATAACTACGCATACGAAGGCTTTTCCGTGGTGGAAACTTTCTCGGCCTTCTTTCATACGCCTGTTATAGTCAAAGTCAAATAACGGTGGGATAACAAGGTTGTTCTTTTGGTCTATGTATCCAAATTTGAACAGATATGGATTGGAAGGATTGTAAAGGTATTTGACAAGGCGCAAGCCTTCGCTGTATGGTTTTACTACTCTATAGTATTTGCCAGGATTTTCTTTTAGCCTTTTTTCTGCCAGATTAACATAAGCATCAAGGTAATATTTGGCTTTTTTGAGTTTTTCCAGTGACTTGTTATCGTAACGGTTATAATTAAGAGCCCGTTGATAAGCTTCAACAGCACTGTCTAATACATGTACCCTGAGATAGCCATATTTTTTGAATTTCTCCATAAAATGGTCACCTTTTGCAGTGGCTATATCGTGGAGATTTGCAATAGATATAGCCTGGGTTTTGCTCTTTGCTGGCAGGGTAAATTTAATGTTAAATTTATTGTGAAGCCATATACCTGCAGCTATCAGGAGTATTAAAGTGATGCTGTAATACAAAAAGTTTAATTTGTGATATTCCTTGGGGTTAACAAGGTTTAATTCTGGATTTTTTTCTTCTTTTAATCTGGCCACAAGAAGAAAACAATGAGAGATAAAAGGTATTGCCTTAAGGTCGGTGTATAGTGACATATTTTTTGCAATCTTTTTTTTCTGATTGATCAGCTGTTTCTTCTCTTTATGCTTATTTTTCAGGTTATCGTATACTTTTTTATATGCAGTTTCTGCCTGTTTGTATAAGCCAGATTGCATGAACAGGTCACCCAGTAGTTCGTTATATTTAATTATTGCTTCCTTGTTTTTATTATCTAATTTAAGTGCGTCCTCATACATTTCCAGTGCTTCCAGAGGTTTTTCCCGGCTTAGTAGAATATCCCCCTGGAGGATTTTTTCCTCAATGGTAAGGTGTTTTTCTGTTTCCCGCCAGGATTTTCTTACTTCTTTTTCCTTATTTTTCAGGGTTTTATTCAACACTTCGTTGTCTTGTCCCAGTAATTCGTAATAAGTTAATGCCTTGAAATATTCTTTATTGACTTCTGCACTTTTGGCTTTTAGATATAAGTCAACAGCTTTGGTGGAAGATTTTAATTCGTCTTTTTTTATTTTTTCCAGATGATTGATTTCTTCTTTTAGTTTTTCTGGTTGAAAATCACTTAGTTCTCTGAGCCGGTCAAATGTTTCTTTTTCTTCTTTGGTGAGTTTTTCTATTTCAGAAAAAATAAATTCAATGTTCTTTTTATGAGAAAAAGTTTTAGGTGTGGATTTTTCTGATATTTTGAAAGAGGATGCTTCGTGTATTTTTTCTTCTTCAGTTTCGGTTTGTTTTTCTTGTTCATCTACATCAGAGGCAGGGGGATGGGGCTGATTGCTACTCTCTTCTGTTTTTTCCTCTTCTTCAGGGGGGATAGTTTCTGTTTGTTGTTTTTCTTCTGCAGATTTTTCTGCTTCAGCCACTTTTATGGTCTGGCCTTGTTCCGGGAATTCCAGTTCCAGTATTTCCTCTTCTTCAGCCTCGGGGCTATCTGAAATTTGTTGTTTCTTCCATACCTCCAGAATTTCATATTTTTTCAGTAAATCAACAATGGTTGCCCCGTCAAAAAGTTCTATGTCAATATTATGTTGTTCCTGATTTTTATATTTCCATTGTAGCCACCATTTTTCCTCGTCTTCCGAAAGGGTGTAGGGGGTGCAAAATATCCATTTAAAAATTTTTAATTTTTTTTCTCGGGCAATATCCAGCGTTTTGTTAAAAGCTTTTCTAATCTGACTCTTACGCGAATTCGTGAGGTTATCCATAAAGAATTTTGCCAGATAAATAACCTGTAAATCTTCAAAATTCTCTGTTTCCTCCAGATGGTTGGCATTGATAATTTGTTTTCCTGGATAGTGATAGGCCAGTAGCTGTTGACACAGATTATCAAATTGCCGCCTGGCAAAAAAAATTCCACCGTTGGCATCAATAAAATTTTCCCAGAATGTTCCCATACCCCCTGATTTCTAAAAATATGCTTTCTAATAAATTGATTTTAGAACAAATATAAATTTTTTCTAATAATCTTTAAACAAATTTTGTGAAAAATTGTAGGATTTCGGACAAGTGTGGTTGTAATTTTTCCATTGGCTTTATACTACTTTTATAGTGGCAAGGTGGATTCTTGTAGTAAATGGGCTTATAGGAATGTTATTTGTATGCCTTTTTTATGGAATAAAATTTAGAGATGGAACAGATAGCAGAACATAAAAAAATAATTCTTTTTTATGACATTCCACGTGAGGGTGATCCCTATACTGAAATAGAAAAGATTTTTCAAGCAGGATCCCACGGAATTATTCTTACAAATAATTTTATCCCCTGCGAGGATTTATTGTTGTTTTACAAAGATTTGCGCCTTAAATATCCGGATAAATGGCTGGGGCTGCAATTCAAAGACGTTTTGGCTCACGAGATTTTTGAGATTTTCCCTATGGATGCAGATGCTTTCTGGATAGGAACTGTGGATTATTTCAACGGACAGGTGGAGATACCTAATAGTAGCAATATTTTTGACCTGAAATTGGTGAAAAAATGGAAAGGAAAAATTTTTGCAGGACTTAAGATGCTATCATTTGAAGATCAGGAGAAATTTGTTTATAATCTTAAAATTGTGCGGAATTTTGTGGATGTTGTGGCATTGAGGCCTTTGAATAATCCGGATAGGACCCTTTCTTTCCTTAAACAAAGCGCTTCGGAAATAAAACAGGAAAATCTGGGCCTGGAAGTGGATAATATGACGGATAAAAAATACTATCATTGTTTGCCTTATGTTAATTACATTATTCTGTCCAATACTTTCCGGCCTTTTACCAGTATAAATACCGAGGTCTTGAAGGATTTTATCCGCAAGGTGAATAAATACACAGAGGATTTCTTTGTTAGAAAAACTAAAATATAACCTGGGACTTTGTGCTTTTAACGGTTTTTGTTTTAAGTTTGCCTACCTACAGTTTTAAGTTTTTCTGCCATGAAATTTTTTCATCTTGAACGTGAATTTTACCGCTACAAATCTGAATATCTTGCTGCTATTGAGAAAGTACTTAACTCTGGGATTTATCTGGAAGGTGATCTTTTGCGGAAGCTGGAAGAAGTATTTGCCCGTTTTGTAGGTGCTTCTTATGTGGTAGGAGTAGCTTCAGGCGTGGATGCTCTGGCATTAGCGCTGAAAGTGCTGGACATAGGCCCGGGCGACGAAGTGATTACCACGAATTTTGCCCCAGCAGCACACTTGATGGCTATTTTAGAAGCTGGTGCCCGTCCGGTTTTTGTGGATGTGGATGCAAAAACCGGACTTATGAGACATGATTTACTGGAAGAGGCTCTCACCCCTTATACCAGGGCAGTTATTCCATTCCATATTTTTGGTTATTGTGAGAATATGGACGAGATTAACGCTTTTGCGGATAAACACGGTTTGTTCGTCATTGAAAATGCCTGGCAGGCCATAAGCACTTATTATAAAGATAAGCATGTGGGCACACTGGGCACTATAGGTGTTTTTAGTTTTTATCCTACTACTACAATAGGAGGCTTCGGGGATGCAGGCATATTAGTCACCCAGGATAGTAAGATATACGAAAAGCTTTTAAAAATCAGGCATGCCGACCATTTTGACGTCAATCTCGCACGTAAGACCATGGTTAGTCGTATGAGTGAAATCCAGGCAGCTTTTTTGCTGGTAAAAATGAAATATGCTAAAGACCAGGAATACCGCAGGTTTAAAATGGCAAAAAAGATTATGAGTGAGCTGCCTTTTGTTGATTTTATAAAACCTGCTAAATATTGCAAGCCTAATTACCATCTTCTTACTTTTATTACCGAAAGCAGGGATGAAATGAAACATTTTCTTGAGAAAAACAAGCTTCCCGTGCATATTTATTATCCGTATGTATTGAATAAGCTGGATAAGACCAATCCGCTTTATTATAAGACTTTTCCGGGGAGCGATCGTATAAGCAAAATGGTGCTGTCTTTGCCTGCTTGTTCCGAGTTGTCTGCTGTGGAGGTTAACAAGTTGATCTCTATAATTAAAGATTTTTATGAAGTACTGGATTGACAAACTGGTAAAATATTTTTCTACCCCGGTTATTCTGGGAGCTTTTTTCCTTATAGCTGCTTTTTATATGCATCTGTCTTATATGTTTAATCCCAGAGGTATTGCACTGTTTATTACGGTGATTCTTTTATTTAATGTTTTTTGGGTCTATCTGATTGATTATTATTTTATTGTAAATACAAAACACAGGAATTTATATATTTATTTTTTTTGGGTCTCTTCTATTGCTTTAGTATTATGGGCGATTTTTTCAAAAATGGATATTGACATAGCTTTTTTGCGGGATTTGTTGGTGCTAATAATATCTTTTTTTCCAGTTTTTCTCTCTCAGGATAAGAAAATATCATCTGTTCTTTTAGGATACGGCGTAATTACCGCATATTTCTATTATGTAGGCATTAGTTATTCTGCTTTTTTTTATCTTAACTTAGGCTTATTATTGATTGCTGGATGGTATGCCAGTTTATATTATCAGAATGATGAGAATAGTCTTTTGTGTGCAGGCTTGTCTTATTTTTCCGGAGTAGGAATTTTTACTGGCTTATTTTTACTTTCTCAATTGTTGTTGAAAATAGTACTGTAATAAAAATCCCGGGTTATCCCGGGATTTTTGTTATTTAGCAATAATGATGAAGTATTTTTTCTTTCCTTTGCGGATGAGGATATATTTGTCATTGAGCAAATCGTCTGTGTTAACTATCCTTTCCTGTGATGTAACTTTTTCTTGATTGATATTAAGGCCACCCTCTTTTATCAGACGGCGCACCTCGCCTTTGGAGTTGAACGTTTTTGTTTTTTCGCCCAGCAGAGATACCACGTCAATTCCTTTTTCCAGTTCTGTGCGGGCTATTTCAAATTGTGGCACTCCGTCAAATATGTCAAGGAATGTTTTTTCATCCAGTGAGGCCAATGTTTCTTTTGTGCCTTTACCAAATAGTATTTGAGTGGCTTCTATGGCTTTTTTCAGATCTTCTTCGCCGTGTACCATACGGGTCATTTCCTCGGCCAGTTTGCGCTGTAACACGCGTTTGTGAGGAGCTTGACGGTGTTCCTCTATGAGCCTGTCAATTTCGTCTTTGGATAGAAAAGTGAATACCTTGATGTATTTCTCGGCATCTATGTCGGCAGTATTAATCCAGAACTGATAAAATTGGTAAGGACTGGTGCGTTTAGGGTCCAGCCAGATGTTCATTCCTTTTTCGGACTTGCCGAATTTTTTTCCGTCGGCACGGGTAATCAGCGGAATGACCAATCCGTATGCATCGTTATCAGCACCCAGCTTGCGCCGGATAAGCTCTGTTCCGGTGGTGATATTGCCCCACTGGTCAGACCCTCCTATCTGTAACTTGCAGTTATAGTGCTGATACAGGTACAGGAAATCGTATCCTTGCAAAAGCTGGTATGTGAATTCAGTAAAGGAAATACCTTTTTCCAGGCGTTTTTTTACAGATTCCTTGGCCATCATGTAGTTGACAGTGATATGCTTGCCAATATCGCGCAGGAAACCGATCAAGGTATAATCTTTTGTCCAGTCGTAGTTATTGACCATTATCGCACCGTTAGGTTTATTCTGGTCAAAATCAAGGAATTTTGACACCTGTTCTTTCAGGGCCTGTTCATTTTTGCGGATGGTTTCCTCATCCAGGAGTGGGCGTTCATCATCTTTGCCCGAAGGGTCGCCTACCATTCCGGTTGCTCCGCCAATGACGATAATAGGGCGGTGTCCGTAATTTTGCAGATGTTTCATTACTATCAACGCTGCCAGGTGGCCTACGTGCATAGAGTCTGCTGTGGGGTCTATCCCTAAGTAGCCTGTAACTTTATTTTTTTCCAGATATTCTTCCGTGCCCGGAGTAGTGTCCTTAATCAGACCGCGCCAGCGCAGTTCTTCTATCACTCCCATGCTTTTAATAGATTTTCCGTTTTTATTTGAATGCCAAAGATAAAAAAATTTTTTTACCTTTTGTATAGAAAAAGTGCCGCGGCTTTTTTTGCAGAGAGGGGCAGAACTGCGTTAGCCAGCGGCACCAGGGATTTAGGGCTGAGTTTTTTCCGGGATTGTGTCGTTATAATTCATCATTCCGCCACCGGACATGTGATTGTGGAAGGTATCCCTGGAATATCCATTCATCATTCCACCAGGATTTGTAAAATGGAATATCCCACGTGGATGCAAGAATGATTGCAGCGGCCGTCCATTGCATGATACAAGGATAAGGATAGCTATAGCTAAGGATAAATATGTGAGAAATTTTTTCATGATGTTTTTTTAATGTGAATGTTCGTGTTCGTGAGATTCATTTGAATGTTCTTCATGCAGGCTATCCATAAGTTCGGAATGTTCTTGATGCAGACTATCCATTACATTTGGCTTGTGTTCTATGGCTTCGTGGCTGTGGTCTTTTGTGTCATAGTGCTGGTGCGGAGTTTTTTCAAGGATTTCTTGCATAGGGATAATTCCAGCTCCCTGTTCATATACCATTTTTCCTCCCATTTCTGCAGTATAGCCAACCAGGCCCCCAAGCACTGCAAGAAAAACTGTGAATATTATTAACTCTTTAATTTGCATTTTGTTTCTTCTCCAAATTATCCATACGGAGGCGATAATTAAACCAGCTGTCAGAGTTAAAGCAAGTGTTTTGTGTAGTTCCAGCATTTCGTGGATTGTGTCGTTATGGACGAGTTGACTTTCGGCAATAAAACCAGCTGTAGCTGTTACTATTGCACTTAATCCTGCCAGTAGTGTTATCCACATAAGCATCTCTTTGAAAAAATCCCTTTTGTTTCTGAAGAATATGGCCAGCAATGCCGTGAGCAATGCTGTGATCAATAGTGCAATGGGAAAATGTAAAACTTTAGGATGTAAAGGTATCATGACATTGTTTTTTAGGGGTTTAAACTTGTGCTAAAGCACGCAGAAGTTTTGCCTGGATTTCCTGGGCAATTTTTTTCATTTCTTCGTTTTCAACGCTTTCCATCATTACCACGGGGTTTACTACGGCAATTTCGGTAGTTTTTTCATCTATTTCCTGAACAACGATATTACAAGGAAGGTATATGCCAATTTTATCCTCTGCCGAGAGCGATCGGAAAGCAAAATTAGGATTGCAGGCCTCCAGGATTTTATAATTCCTGAAGTCTTTGTTTAATTTTTCTTTTAGGATTTTTTTCATGTCTATCTGGGCTACTATACCAAAGCCCTCTTTTTTTAATTCTTCAGTAATTTTTTCTACAGCGTAATCAAAGGTGTAGTCTGTGATTTTGTTAAAATGGTATTTCATGGCTATTTCTTTTTTAAGTTTGTATTACAAAGATAGCCATGATTCAGGTCGTATGCGTTTAATATTTTGGGAGAAATGTATAAAGTTTTTGGAATAAGGTATCAGGATAGTTTTTCTATTATTTTAGGCAGGAAAATTATCAGACCGATTATGACAGCCATAATAGCAGTGAGTAAAACAGATCCGGCAGCAATATCTTTGGCCTCTCCGGCCAGCTTGTTGTATTCGGGGCAGACAAGGTCAATGATCTTTTCAATGGCAGTGTTAAAAGCTTCGGCTGAGAAAACAGCAAATATTGTTAATATCAGGATAGCCCATTCATTATGTGATAGATTAAAAAAGAGACCTGCTAAAATGGCAATGACAGCAGCAAACAGGTGTATGCGGAAGTTTCTTTGTGTCTTGATTACCAACCATATTCCTCTTAATGCATATCCGAAAGATTTAAATATTTTGTTCAAATATCCGGAAAACCAATACATCATCTCTGGATTTTATTTTTTTGGAGAATAGTAGATAGTTTTTTCTTTTCAATTTTGTTATCGCTTTATAAGTGTTTTTTTTGTTGCGTTGCATCAGGAAAGGGCTGTTTTGATAAATTCCTTTTTTGAATATTCCAATTATTTTGTCATGTCTGACTTTTACTTCCAGAGGTATTAGATTCGCCTCAGCAAAGAAATATTTAAAACTATCCGGTGTAAAGTAATATTGGGAATTGAGGCAGAACCGTGGCTTATCTGGATGAAATAATGGCACTTCTATGTAGGTCAAGCCGTTGTCACTCAGTAGTTTAATGGCTTTAAGGATGTAATTTACAGGATGGTTAACTTTATTCAGGACATTGGCTAATATTAAGAGGTTGTATTTATTTTTGGGGTCAAATTTCTCTATATCAGAGTTTATGATATTAATGCCAGTTTTATTACCCCATTGGGCTAATTCCTCATCTGTTTCTATACCGCTTACTTGTGCACCTGCTTGTTTGAAAGGTAAGAGATGCCATCCGGCACCTGATTGGATTTCCAGGATTTGTGTGTTTTCATTGAGTTCAATGTAAGGTTTGACCGCATTAAATATATTCTGTCCTGCTATTGGAGTGAAATTAGCAAGGGCGTATTCCCTGGCGTTCTGGCTATTGTGGAAAACTTTGTAATATTCTTCTGCTGAATGCAGGTCTTTGTAGAAAATTTCAGAATATCCGGGATTTATGCTGACCAGACCACAGTTGCGGCATACCGATATAGGATCAATGAAACCGTAACGGTCAATACTGGCCACAAGGTCAAAATCTTCACTACCGCAGAGGCATTTATGTTCTTCAAGACGGTATTTACCCTGGAGGATTTGTTCATTTATTTTAAGCACAAAATCTCTTATGTCTTCTTTTATTTTTTCCGTCTCGGGGATGTGGTATTTCCGGAAAGGCAGCAGGATTTCGTGAATAGCCATGTTTTTATCTTAGCGATTTATCCAAAGATATAAAATTTTTCAGTCAAAGCTCATATAATCATCCGGATAAAGGAAGTCGTCATAAGGAAAGCGTGTGGTGTGTATTTTTCTAACTTCTTGATACAAAAGTCTTTTTAGTTCGTCAATTCCCTGCTTGTATTTTGCCGAGATAAAAACAGCTTTTGTATTTTCTTTTGCCAGCCATGTTTTTTTCCAGTCCTCTATGGTGAAATTTTCTTTTGTTTTTGGTGTGAGGTCAAATTCATCTTTTTCCGTATAAGTGTACTGGTCTATTTTGTTGAATACCACAATAGTGGGTTTATCACCTGCGCCGATGTTTTTCAGGGTGTTATTTACCACTTTGATATGTTCTTCAAATTCCGGGTGTGATATGTCCACAACGTGCAGTAGCAGGTCTGCTTCAGCCACCTCGTCCAGAGTGGATTTGAATGATTCTACCAGGTGTGTTGGCAGCTTGCGGATAAATCCAACAGTGTCGGACAGCAGAAAGGGCAAATTACCAATCACAACCTTGCGGACAGTAGTGTCCAGGGTAGCAAAGAGTTTGTTTTCGGCAAATACATTGGCTTTTGTCAACAGGTTCATCAGTGTGGATTTACCTACATTAGTATATCCGATGAGTGCCACACGGACGAGTTTCCCACGGCTTTTGCGTTGAACGCGTTTCTGGTTCTCGTATTTTTTCAGGTCCTGTCGCAGTCTGTCCATATGCTTGCGGATAATACGGCGGTCAGTTTCCAGTTCTTTTTCACCAGGACCACGCAGACCAATACCACCGCGCTGGCGTTCCAGGTGTGTCCACATTCCGCGCAGGCGTGGCAGGAGGTATTCATATTGTGCCAGCTCTACCTGTGCTTTGGCAATAGCTGTTTTGGCACGCATGGCAAAGATGTCCAGTATCAGGCGGGTGCGGTCAATAACTTTGACTTTCAATTCTTTTTCCAGACGGCTTTGTTGTCCAGGGGAGAGCTCATCGTCAAAGATTACCATTGTGACTTTATTCTTGCTGATGAAGTCTTTTATTTCAGCCAATTTGCCAGCCCCTACGTAAGTGCCTGGATTAGGATGTTCCAACCGTTGTTTGAACCGTCCCACAACTTTGGCCCCGGCAGTATAGGCCAGAAATTCCAGTTCGTCAAGGTATTCGTCTATTTTTGTTTCGGGGTCTCGCTTTAGCGAGACCCCGACCAATACTGCTATTTCCTTATCTGCAATCCTGTTTTTGTCCATAAATTCTGGCTTGAGTGTCCGGCAAAAGTATTAAAAAACTTCCTGTTTTTCAATATCTCTGTTCCAGATACCCGCGATGTTCGTATATAGCTTGCCAGATGACATTTTTTAAAGTTTCGCCAGCAGCAAGTATCATATCCAGATTGTTGGGATAAGGCAAGGGGCGGTTATTGATGATTTCATTTGTCCGGTCAGAGCAAGCTTTTAGATTGCCGTTGGCCATGCCATAAACATTTTCAAAGCGGTGTTCTGCAGCTATGGGCAAGACGTTTACAACCTGTTTGGAATGTGCGTCATAATATTGTATTTCGCCTACTATATTTGCTACTTTAAGCTGGCGGAATTCCCTGACTTTACAGCTTATGGTGCTGTATTTCGGAATTTTAACGGGCTTACCGTTGGAGTCTACAACGACTTTTCCGTTGGCATCACGCTTGATGAAATATCCTGTTTTTATTTTTTTGGTATCTGTATATTCCCGTTGTATTTCCTTGTCGGCAGAGATATTTGCACCTTTTAATACCACATAGATAAACATATCGTAATTTCCGTTGCGTACATCCTGGTTGTTATATATAATCCATTGGGTATTGAGCTTGTCAAGTGGGAAGTTTACAAGATTGTAAAGATAATCATCCGGAAGGCGGTAAATGGTTTTATTCACCGGGACTATTAGCACATAGGTTGTTCCCTTATCCAGGCATTCAGCCATCAGGCGGTCAATATCAAGGTAGGAGGGATTGTAGAATTTTGCTTTCTGAAATTCCTGATAAGCTCTTCTGTATGCAAATTTATTGTTTTCGCGCATAAGTTTTTTGCCCAGGGCATAATGGTATTCCGCTGCGCGATTTTTGGCTTCAATTAGTGCAGCGTCATAGTCCTGATGAGGAAAGTCTATGGTGCGTCCATTTACAGTGAGCGGAGTGACGGTTTCCACAAGTTCCTGGCGTTTTTTCAGGCGCAGGTAAATGGCATATATTTTATCCCAGTTTCCGGGTTGACCTTCCTGTTTGAGGAATTTAATTTTTTCCAGGTCTTTTTCCACTGCTCTGGGATAAGCCTGTGCCAGGACGTTTGCTTGTTTTTCGTTATTTCTGTTACGTTGTAGCTTTTTTACTGCCAGCCGGACAGCCTCGTCATATTGTCCTTTGTTTACCAGATTTTGACTGCTTTTGCATGCCGAAAATCCTATCATTACAGCTAAAGCAAAGAATAAAATTTTTTTCATGACCAAATGTGTTTATATTTTTTTGTAAATTTGTAAAAATCTGTTTGATAAACAAATCTATAATTATAAAACAGGTAATTATGATTAGACTTTTGTTAATAAGTAACTCTACTAATGCAGGAGAAGAATATCTTGGGCACTCTTTGCCTAAAATTAAAAATTTTCTGGGAGATTTTCAGCCGGAAAACGCTATTTTCATTCCATATGCAGCAGTATTATTCAGCTTTGATGAATATGAAGAAATGGTAAACAGGCGTCTTTCATTAATAAATGTGAAGGTAACTTCTATTCATCATTTTGATAATCCTGCCTCAGCTGTGGAAAAAGCTGATTTGATTGTGGTAGGTGGAGGCAATACTTTTCAACTGTTGAAGCTTCTGCAGGAAAACGGTTTGATAGAGGTAGTAAAGAGAAAAGTGTCTGAGGGAGTGCCTTATATAGGATGGAGTGCTGGTAGCAATGTGGCCTGCCCTACAATTAAGACCACCAATGATATGCCAATCGTTGAACCACAGTCCTTTAATGCGTTTTCCCTGGTGCATTTTCAGATTAATCCGCATTATATTGATGCTAATCCAGAAGGTCACGCTGGCGAAACCCGCGATCAACGTATAATGGAGTTTGTGGAAGTTAATCGTAATGTTTACGTGGTAGGCCTGAGGGAAGGAACTGCCCTGGAAGTTAATGGTCAAAAAATTAAGCTTATAGGAGGCCGTCCGGCTCGTATTTTCCACTACGGGCAGACACCTCAGGAACTCACTGCTAATGATGATTTTTCCTTTTTATGGATGGATTTTTAGAAAGGTGTAAGGGGATGACCAAAAAGTCAGAAAAGGAAAATTGTTATTAATGCAATATCCTGATTTCTACGGTGTTATTTTTTAAGACGGATTATTTTAAAAGAATATATTTATTGGGTTATTTTGTTTATATTCAGGGTATTACTTTTCCTAAATCTCTTATGATTACGAACAGACGGGGACTTTTCAGACGTCCCCTTTTTAATATTCAATTTTGTCTTCTTTTTCTTCCCACATTTTGAAAGCTTCCAGAGCTTTATCCCGTAAGATTTGTATTGTAGGAATTTTTCTCATGTGTGGCGGTTTATTTATCTCTTCATAGATAAATTCATCACTAAATCCAATATTAGCAGCATCACTCCGGGTATTGGCGTAATATATTTTGTCTATCCTTGCCCAATAGATGGCTCCAAGGCACATAGGGCATGGCTCGCACGAGGTATAAATCTCTGTTCCCGACAGGTCAAAACTTCCGAGTTTTTTTGCAGCCTGACGTATTGCATTGATTTCGGCATGAGCTGTGGGGTCATTATCTTTTGTCACCGAGTTGGAGGCTTCGGCGATTATTTTTCCGTCTTTGACTATTACGGCACCAAATGGTCCACCGCCTTTTTCCACACTTTGTTTTGACAGTTCAATGGCTCTGATCATAAATTTTTCCTTGTCAGACATCTTTTTCGGATTAAAAATTTTTCCTCAATTAATTTAAAAATTTTTTACAATGCAAACAAATCTTTGTCACTGATTGGTAAAACAGACTATATGGCAATGTCTTACAAAAGTTTTCAACAAAAAAAGTTTTAATGGGTTGGGATATAATAAAAAAAATTTTAGCTTTGCAAGTCCGAAAAACAGGCAAAATCAAAAATACAAAAGACGTGGACACATTAAGCTACAAGACACAATCAGCAAAAAAGGAAGAAGTCCAGCGCCAGTGGTATGTAATTGATGCTACGGACCAGGTATTGGGCCGTCTGGCTTCCAAGGTGGCCAAGATTTTGCGTGGCAAGCACAAACCCAGCTATACGCCTCACGTAGATACAGGCGACCACGTAATAATCATTAATGCCGAAAAGGTCCGTCTCACTGGCAAGAAGTGGACAGACAAGGTTTATGTTCGTTATTCGGGCTATCCCGGAGGACAAAGAACACAAACCGCCAAAGAGATTCTGAACAAGCATCCCGAACGCCTTATTGAAATGGCCGTTAGAGGAATGCTTCCTAAAAACCGTCTGGGACGCCAGATGTTTAAGAAGTTACATGTGTTTGTCGGTCCGGATCATCCGCACCAGGCACAGAAACCTCAACCATTAAACCTTAATGAAATAAAATAGTTGAATTATGGAAAGAATTCACACTGTAGGTAAACGTAAGTCCGCAGTTGCCCGTCTTTATCTTTCCGAAGGTAAGGGTAATATCGTTGTTAACGGGAAAAAGTTTGAGGAATATTTCCCAACAGTAAAGCATCAGTTTACTGTTATGCAGCCTTTGAAGCTTTTGGGCGTTGAAGGCAGATTTGATATTGTTATTAATGTTCAGGGCGGAGGAATTACTGGTCAGGCTGAGGCTGTCCGTCATGCTATATCCAAGGCTATGGTGGAAGTCTTCGGACACGATAGCGAAGAGCGTAAAAAGCTCAAGGACGCTGGATTCCTCACACGTGACGCACGCGTTGTTGAACGTAAGAAATACGGTCAGCCCAAAGCACGTAAACAGTATCAGTTCTCTAAACGTTAATGTTTTTCAGGGCAACTGTTATGCCAGGCCTGTGGCGCAGGTCTCTTGCACCGTCTGACACGGGCAAGACAGACAACAGGCACATCAAAAAAATGTAAACTTAAAAAACAAAGAAAATGAGAGAAATCACTTTTGAAGAATTGCTTGAAGCAGGGGTGCATTTTGGTCATCTTCGTAGCAAGTGGAACCCTGCAATGGCTCCTTATATCTTCAAAGAGGTCAACGGTATTCATATCATTGACCTGGATAAAACTCGCCAGAAACTTATGGAAGCCGCTTCGGCTATAAAAAATATAGCCAAATCCGGCAAAAAAATCCTCTTTGTTGCCACCAAAAAACAGGCAAAAGAAATTGTAGCCCAGAAGGCCCAGGAAGTTGGTATGCCTTACATTACTGAGCACTGGTCCGGTGGTATGTTGACTAACTTCCAGACAATACGTCGTGCCGTTAAGAAGATTGACCTTATTGACAAGATGGAAAAGGACGGCACCTTTGACAAGATGTCTAAGAAAGAACGTCTGCTTCTGTTGCGCGAAAAAGCCAAGCTGGAAAAACGCCTCGGTTCTATCAAGGATATGAACCGTATTCCTGCTGCTATTTTTGTTGTTGACATAGTAAAGGAAAAAATAGCTGTTGCAGAGGCACGCAAGCTTCATCTTCCTATTTTTGCCATGGTGGACACAAATGCTGATCCACGTCTTGTTGACTTCCCTATTCCTGCTAATGATGATGCTTCCGAATCAATTGCTTTGATAGTGGGATATATCACAGAGGCTATCAAGGAAGGTCTGGAAGAGAGAAAGCTGGAAATGGAAAAGAAAAACGCTGAAAAAGCTGCAGAGAAAGCAGCCAAGGAAGAAAAACAGGAAAAAACTGCTAAGAAAACTCCTATCCGTAAATCAGCAAGAAAATAACATATTACCAGGGCTGCTGCGTAGCAGCAGCCTTTTTCACACAAATAATAAACTTAAAAAAACACAGAAATATGGCTAACATTACAGCTGCAGATGTAAAAAAACTCCGTGACATTACTGGTGCCGGAATGATGGACTGCAAAAAAGCTCTCCAGGAAGCTGACGGAGATTTTGATAAAGCTATTGAAATACTGCGTAAAAAAGGACAGAAAGTAGCTAATAAACGTGCTGACAGAGAAACAAACGAAGGTATAGCCCTTGGTAAAGTTTCAGCTGATGGCAAAAAAGCTTATATGGTTGCTGTTGGTTGCGAAACCGACTTTGTTGCCCGCACTGATGATTTTGAAAATGCTGTGGTACGTATCCTTGACGTTGCTGTTGAAAAAGACGTTAAAGATATTGAAGAACTCAAACAATTGACTACTTCCAGTGGTTTGACTGTTGAGCAGGAAATTACTGAACTTAGCGGAAAAACAGGAGAAAAGGTTGTATTACTTTTCTTCGGCCGTGTTGAAGGTGAGTATGCTAATGTTTATAATCACTTCAACAAGAATAATGCTGCTATTGCTTCGTTTAACAAAGTTATTCCGGAACAGGTAGCCAAGGACATCCTCATGCAGATTGCTTCCATGAAACCTATTGCTATTGACGTGGACGATGTACCAGAGGAAGTTAAGCAGAAGGAGCTGGAAATTGGTAAGGAACAGGCTGTTAACGAAGGCAAACCTGCCGAAATAGCTGAAAAAATTGCTCAGGGACGTTTGAACAAATTCTTACAGGAGGCTACTCTTATGAATCAGGCATTCATCAAGGACAGCAAGAAAAAAGTCAAGGATTATCTCAAGGAAGCTGATCCCGAAGCCAAAGTTTTGGATTTCAAACGTTATTCTGTTCATGATTAATTAAACAAAATCGGATTTTTTTTGATTTTTGTTTGAAAAATAAAAACAATAGATTGTTATATTTGTTTTGGAAACTTTAAAAACCTTGAACGATGGCTTACTACATTGAACCCGATCTTTGTACAGCATGCGGCGCTTGCATGGACGAATGTCCCGTTGGCGCTATCAGCGAAGGCGATTACTATGTAATTGACCCTGATTTGTGTACAGACTGCGCAGCTTGTGCAGAAGTTTGTCCTGTTGAAGCAATTCACCCAGCAGAATAAAAATAAAACGGCGAGCATTGCTCGCCGTTTTTGTTTTTGTCACCGAAGCCTCCCGGAGGCTTCGGTGATTTTTTTAATATCTGTAATGGTCAGGCTTATATGGCCCATCCACAGGGACGTCAATATATTCTGCCTGCTTGGGAGTCAGTTTGGTAAGTTTGATTTGCAGGTGGTCCAGATGGAGGCGGGCTACTTCTTCATCCAGTTTTTTAGGCATGCGGTAAACCCTGGTTTCATGCTGGTTTTGCCATAGTTCCAGCTGAGCCAGCACCTGATTGGTGAAAGACATACTCATTACAAAAGAGGAATGTCCTGTTGCAGCCCCCAGATTTACCAGACGTCCGTCGGCAATGATTATGACAGAGTGTCCGTCAGGGAAAATATACTGGTCAACTTGCGGTTTAATGTTAACCTTTTTTATGCCAGGATAATTCTTCAGTTTATTGATTTGTATTTCGTTGTCAAAATGGCCAATATTACATACAATAGCGCCATCTTTCATTTTTTCCATGTGTTCAATTGTAATGATGTCCCTGTTTCCGGTAGCTGTTACAAATATATCAGCTTTGTCCACGTAGTCTTCCACTGTTTTAACTTCATATCCTTCCATTGCAGCCTGGATAGCGCATATAGGGTCAATTTCTGTAACAATTACACGGGCGCCAAAAGCTCGCAGGGATTGGGCTGATCCTTTACCTACTTCTCCGTAACCGCATACCACAGCGGTTTTTCCGGCAATCATGATGTCGGTAGCTCGTTTGATACCGTCAATAAGAGATTCGCGGCATCCGTAGAGATTATCAAATTTGGATTTAGTAACAGAGTCGTTTACGTTAATTGCAGGGAAAAGCAAGCGTCCTTCTTTTTCCCAGCGGTAGAGGCGATGGACCCCGGTTGTAGTTTCTTCCGAGACACCACGTATTTTTTCCACAAAGCGGTGCCATTTATGAGGATCTTTTTTCAGTCCTTCGCGGATACGTTCCATAAGGTAATATTCATCCTTGCTTTCCGGTTCTTTGTCCAGAATGGAAGGGTCTTCTTCGGCAAAATAGCCCAGGTGTACCATAAGGGTAGCATCGCCGCCATCATCTACTATCATTGTAGGTCCATCTCCATCTGGATATGTCAGAGCCATTTCTGTGGCCCACCAGTATTCTTCCAGGCTTTCTCCTTTCCATGCAAAGACAGGTACACCACGGTCAGCAACGGCAGCTGCGGCATGATCCTGTGTGGAATATATATTACAGCTGGCCCATCGCACCTCTGCGCCCAGTTCAACAAGAGTCTCTATGAGCACTGCTGTTTGGATAGTCATGTGCAATGACCCACTTATGCGTGCACCTTTGAGAGGTTTATCCTTGCCATATTTTTTGCGCAGTGCAATCAGACCAGGCATCTCTTTTTCAGCCAGTTCTATTTCTTTTCTTCCCCATTCTTTAAGGCTAATGTCCTTCACCTTATATGGAAGAGATAAATCCAGATTTATCATAAGCAAATTATTTTAAGTTGATTTGCGTTGTCATTATTTCGTGTCCGTCAACAAAGATATAGGCAGTATATTGTCCTTTTGGCAATTCCGTGTTATTCAGGTAGTAGATACACACTTTTGTGTCCTTTCCGTCATATTCAATTTGTTTTGAAGCTGAATAAAAAATATCCTGACCATTATATTTAAAAGTGCTGGAATTCTCGTTTATCAGTATTTCTCCGTCCGGGCGTGCTATGCGCAGGTAAATGGTTTTTGTGCCTTTTTTAGCCACTTTATTAGCCAGGATAGTGAAACATACTTCAAATTTTTTAGTTTTTCTGACACGGCGGGTTGGCCTATCCCTTTTGTTCAGTGCAGTGAAAAGCATAGGCCGGGCTTCCAGCTGGGATGCAATTTCCACTGTTTTTTGCAGACTGTCGGCAACCTGTTCAAGTTCCTGTTTTTCAACAACAACAGCAGTGTATTTTTGTTTTATTTCCTTGTTCTCGGCAATGAGTATTTGATTGCGCTGATAGAGCGAGTCTATCTGACGGATATAGCTTTTCATGATGTTTCTCAATAGGGCTACTTCCTGCTTTAGCTGTTCAACTTTTTGTTTGTCAGTAGCTTTAACCCTGCGTATCTCCTGTAGCAATTGTGCTACTTTTTGTTTTTGCTGGTCAAGTTTGCGGTTAAGAGAATCGTTGTTTGTTTTGAGCTGCTGATACTGGACGTAAATCTGCTCCAGCTCCAGCTGCAAAGAATCTTTTTCTTCGGCAGTCCGTTCAAGGTTATAGACGGTTTTTTGGAATTCTTTTTTTGTCTTAACATTTTGATAAATTAAAAATACAATGCCCAGTATCAAAAGCAGAATAATTATCCACAGTATAGTGTTGCGGGATTTAGCCTTCTGTTCCATTTTTGTATTTTTTAATTGTAATTTTGTCAAAACAAATTTGTTAAAAAAATGCTGAAATGAAAAATTTATTGCCCTGGGTTTTGATAGTTATCATTTTGTTTTCCGCATGTTCCAGGAATAAGCAGGACCAGGATCAGGATATAAAATATAAAGGGCACGTTAAGGGACGTAAAAGTTTTATTTCTTTTTTATTGGACTTGCATCGCACTGATGGCTTGATGATTACGGCAAATCTGGATGATTACCGTCTGGATGACCACGCTTTTAAATCTTATTATAACTATCTTTTGCGTAAGCACAATATTAATTACATGGACTTCAAACGTTCGCTGGATTTTTATATGGAAGACCTGGACAAATTGCTTGATATGTATAATGTTATTACGGATTCCCTGAAAAATCAGATGGCAGTTCTGGACTCCTTGCAGCGTAAGAAAATGGCAAAACCCAATTTGTGGCCTGGAAAACAGGTTTATCTAATACCTTTCCAGGATAACTCCGAAGATTCCATTCCTTTCCTTATTCACAGGCCCAAGCCGGGTGTGTATGAGTTATCAGCCAATATTTCGGTTTTTCCCGATGACCAAACCATGGACCTGTCTATGAAAATGATAGTGCAATATGCTGATAGCACAGCAGATACAGCTTCCACCCATATTTATTTCAAAGACGGGCAGAAGCATAAGTATATCCTTAAATTACTGGTTAGAGACAAACCCCATCCTGTTAAATTATATGGATCTTTGCTTTCTTATACCAAAACTTTATATATGCATATCAAGGTAAACCGGATTTACCTGATACGCTACACCAAAGAGGAAATGCCGTGGTTTACTCCGCAGGAGCGCAAAGTTTTTACTCCCGGGCAATAGCTTCCTCTATCAGGGAAGTATATAAATCTGTGATATTTATTTTGTCGTATCGTAACATCTTTGGAACAATAGAAGCCTGGGTCATTCCCGGAATAGAATTAAGTTCAAGGAAATAAAATTTATTGTCTTCATCAGATAAAATAAAGTCTATGCGAACAATTCCATTGCAATTGAGATGGCGATATATTTTTTCGGCCAGATGCATTACTTCCTTTATTTTATCATCCGGGATACGGGCAGGGATTATTTCTTCGTTCAATTGGGGATTGTATTTCGCATCGTAGTCAAAAAATTCTTTTTTGCTGCGGATTTCGCATGGGGTAAGAGCCTGAATTTTTCCTTTATATTTTATTACACCAACAGTAATTTCTGTGCCAGGAATGAATTTTTCAATTATTACTTCATCTGATTCCTTTCTGGCAGATTCTATAGCTGTTATCAGTTCTTGTTCGTGTTTTACTTTATGTGTACCAAAACTGGATCCTCCGGCGTCAGGCTTTACAAATACCGGTAATCCCAGCTGGGAGATGATTTCCTGTGTATTAACAATATCATCCTTGCGTAAGATGATTGATTTGGAAATGGTAATGCCCATATCATGAAGATAATGGTTGCAATAATATTTGTTGAAAGTAAGATCTGAGGCCAGGGGATTACAAGAAACATAGGGCAGTCCGATGAGGTTGAAATAAGATTGCAAGATGCCGTCTTCGCCAGGAGTACCATGGATAAGTATCACTGCTGCATCAAAATGGATTATTTCACCTTCTTTTGTAAAGGAAAAATCCTCTTTTTTTATAGGATATTTATCTTCAGCCAGCCATTTATCACGGCTTAAATGCACTTGATAAACATTGAATAAGTTGTGGTCTATAACTGAGGCCACGTATTTTCCGCTCTTTACGGATATATCATGTTCTGAGGAAAATCCTCCATATACTACCGCAATATTCTTTTTCATTGTCTCAAGCTTTTTTGCAAAAATAAAAATTCCTGGGGTATATCAGATGGATAAAGGATTTTAAATAATTTAACTTTTCTTTTAACAAGAATCTCTGATTTATAGTTGCTTTATTTTGTAAAGTAGTTTATGTTTGTAGTAGATTTAAATTTTAAACTTATTTGCTATGGAAAACCAACTTTCTTATCAGCAGAGTTTTCAAATTATTAAGCAGACCATTAGTCAAGCGCGTATGCGTTTTGAGCAGAGTGGTCTGTTGTTTGTCTTCTGGGGTCTGGTAATAGCCGGGATTTCTTTTGGATATTATTTTTTACGTAAAAGCGGAGTGGAAAAGGCTTATTTGATAAATCTTTTGTATTTAGTAGCTGCTATTTTTACGTTCGTCTATTACTTTTTACAGGCACGGAAAAAGAATGAAGGCAAGAATTTTTTAGCCCGGTTAATAGGATGGATGTGGTTGATAATAAATATAAATATTTTTGTTTCGGCTTTTGCCATGGTTAATTTAGGTATGCATAGTACTTTTGTAATTTTACTTTTGATAAGTATTGGCTATTTGCTTTCTGCCATAATTGTCAGAAGTTGGATATTAGTTATAGCCTCGGTGTTGCTTAACATAGGATCTTATATTACTTTGTTTTTATCTACTGTGGACGACCTACTTATTTTTGTAGGAGTTGTAGGATTAGTCTGTATTTTTCTTCCAGGTGTTTTTTTGGAAATTAAACGCAGAAAACAATGAATTACAAGGAACTCAATCCTTTGCTGCATTCGCCGGTGCGTCTGGCTGTTATGTCATACCTGGTGGCCAACGGCGATACTGACTTCAAGACCTTGCAGAAGGAACTTGAAGTGACGCCCGGTAATTTGAGTGTGCAGCTGCGCAAACTGGAGGAGGCTGGATACATCAAGCTGGAAAAGTCTTTTAGAGGCAATTACCAGCATACCAATGTCAGGCTTTTACCTCAAGGTCTGGATGCTTTTGAGGAATATGTTAATACTTTGCAACAATACATTTCTGTTAAACCCAAAAAATCTGACAGTGATGAAAACTAAATTTGTTTTTTTATTCGTTGGTCTGCTACTGTCCCTGTCTGTTATGGCACAGTCGGGCGGAGGTGGATATTTTCTGATCGGATCGGTTTATTTTCCGCAAATCCCCCAGATGACTGCTAATGTCAATGGTGTGAATAATACCCTTCCGCAATATATGGGTATGATGGGTGGCGGTGGCTTTGCCATTATCAAAGGTCTGGTTATCGGCGGACGTGGTGCCGGCGGTGCTTTTACAAAGAAATTGAATGTGAACGGCGTGAAAGCTGAATATTCCTTTGGCGGAGGAGAATTTAACCTTGGCCGTGTGATATTACATAGCAAGTCGGTGTTGAGTTTCCTTTATCTGGGTATTGGAGGATATGATTACGGAGTAGAACTGGAAAATAAGACAGATGCGGATGTGAACCTGGGGTCTGTTATAGTTCCTTCTGGATCTAAAGTCAATTTTGAATATGGCAGTTTCACGCTTACAGGCGGATTGGCTATAAAATATATAAGGCTCAAAGGGCTGGACCTCGGGCTGAATGTTAGTTATGTTTATCCTTTCCGCCAGAATTATCAGACTGTTATGGTTGGTATTACTCTGGGTAGCCTGGGAGTGACCCCGCCAAAAGAGAAAAACAAATAAATCCTTTGCCTGGGATATTTTACAGGTCGCCTCTGCTGGGGCGGCCTTTTTTGTTTATATCTTCCACAGATGTATTTTTGCAAAAAACTAAGAACAAAGTGAATGTTTTTTACAGTTTTTACAACCACTTTTTCCGCAATAGCTAAGGTTTTTCTTGTGGCTCTTGTTGCCGGCTTTCTGGTGCGGCGTAGCATAATAGGAATGGATAAGATAAAAGCCCTATCGGATGTTACTGTGAAAGTTTTTTTGCCAGCTCTTACTTTTAGTAATGTTATTACAACGTTTCGTCCTGGTCAAAATCCGCAGTGGTGGATATTGCCGCTTGTAGGGTTTTCTGTTCCTGTGCTTTTTATGGGTATTACAGCGCTGTTTTATCTTTCCGACTTACGGGCAAATATGAATAAATTTCCTGTGGCTTCCTTGCAGAATGTTGGTTATCTTGTTTTGCCTGTGGGACAGATACTTTATCCGCAAGAGTTTGACAGGTTTGCGCTTTATGTGTTTTTGTTAATCCTGGGTTTTAATATTGCCCTGTGGACAGTGGGAAAGGTGCTGGTTTCATATCAGGTGGGCAAAACTGAACTCCGCTTGGCAGAAATGATAACTCCGCCGTTTGTGGCAAACGTGCTGGCAATATTAATGGTATTTTTAGGATTACATAAATTTTTTCCGGATATTATTCTGCAGCCCATAGAAATATTAGGACAGGCTGCTATACCGCTTGGTATGTTTATTCTGGGTGCCACTCTGGGCGGAATATCCCTCAAGCAGTTGCCACCGTTGAAAGACATATTGAAAATAGCTTTTGTGAAATATATTTTGATGCCAGCCTTTGCCGTGTTTTTGTTGTTAAAAATTTTTCCCAATACCGATAGTTTACTTTCGGATGTTCTGGTTATTGAGGCTTCGGCGGCTCCAGCTGCTAATCTTCTGGTAATAGTTCAGAAATATGGAGGGGATTACCGTTTGATAGGTGCATTGGTTCTGGTGATGTATATACTGGCAGTGATAGCTATGCCGGTATGGTTAGCTGTGTGGAAATTAGTTGTGGCTTAGGATTGAATGTCAATGTTTTCTACCAGTTCGTGTAATTTTTCTGCCTGAGCGTTTAGTTCTTCTGCGGCAGCAGCCATTTCCTCGGCGGCTGCAGAGTTCTGGTTGGCAATATCGCCCAGCTGTGTTATAGACGTGTTAATTTGATTTATGACCTTTTTTTCTTCCATAGTGACTTTAGCAATGTTTCTTATGTGGTCGCTGTTTTTATTTACTTGAGGAATTAATTCGTTTAGTTTTTCCTGGGCCAGGCGGGAGATTTCCTGACGTTCGCGTGAGATAGAATTTATTTTTTCTGAGATTGTTTTGGTGCTGTCAGCTAATTTTCTGATTTCATTGGCTACCACGGCAAAGCCTTTACCGACTTCTCCTGCTTTAGCTGCCTCAATTGCAGCGTTAATAGCCAGTATATCAGTTTTTTCAGCAATATCGGATATTTCCTCAGTGCTTTTGCTTATTTCTGCGACAGAGTTTATTGTTTCAAAAAATATCTCTTTGTTGGCATTTAGATATTCGGATAAGTTTTCGGATGTATAAGCTGTTGCTACGGTATTTTCGGATGTTGTATTAATAATCTCCCGTATTTGTTCCAGAGAGGCAGTTATCTCCTCTATGGATGCAGCCAGTCCCCCGAAGTGGAGGCAATGTGTTGAGTTTGTAAAGCAAGTTCATTACTGGCAGTTTTGATTTCTTTGGCAGCTGATAGGATTTCTGTAATTAAGTTTAGTAAGATTTTATTTTTTTCCTTGTTTTCCGTTGCTTCACTTCTTGCTTTACTCAGAGCGGTTTCTACAAATCTTTGTCCGAAATATATTGTTAAAGCAATCAGTGTAAGTGCTGTCAGGTAGAAAGTCAGTGAGGAAACAATAATTTCAAAGTTCGCAGTATGATGGCTTTTATTATAGATGAACAGACGTATTACGCTCAGTAGAATCAGAAAATAGTTTATAATTATGAATTTGCGCGTAGCAAAAAGTATTGAAAAAACGTATAAGGCCAGTATGAGATAAAAATCTTGCGTAAGTTTTTCCATTATAGGTGTATCAGGGGAGATGTGATTTATGAAAATAAGCCGCAGGATAATCAGGGAGGTGACAAAAAGATTTCCTGCTGATTTTATGCCTTTTTTCCGGAGTAAAATCAGAACGATAGCAAATATTATTGCTACTATTGGCACCAGGATAACAATTAGATGTGTGCCTATTTTCAAGAATATATGGCAAGGATAAATAAAGCAAAGATAAAAGTCACAAAGACTACAGTAATTAGCGCTATACTGCGTTTTTTCTCAAATTCATTTTCTGTTTCTGGCAGGAAAAAAGAAATGAATTTGTTCATTTAATCTATTTTTCCTTAAAATTATTGAAAAATTAACATAAGGGCAAACATTTACTCAAACATACAGGTAAAGCACAATAAAAGGAATAGAAAGCAGGGAGCTGTCAAAACGGTCTAACAGTCCGCCATGACCAGGCATAATATTACCACTGTCTTTGAGGTCAACACTGCGCTTGAACATAGATTCCACCAGATCGCCTATTGTTCCGAAAATTACAACTATGGTGGCAAACCAGAAAGCATCTGTGAATGAGAAAAATTTAAACAGATATGCAATTAAAAATGCAGTTAAATAAGCAGCTATAGATCCTCCAATGAAGCCCTCCACAGTTTTTTTCGGAGAAAAGCGTTTGAACAGCGGATGTTTTCCGGCCAGGCTTCCTACAAAATAGGCCCCAATATCTGTAAGCCATATTATAAAGTAAAAAGCTAACAGGGGTCTGAAATCAAATTTGAAATTTGCCTGAGGGGGAAACACAACAAAATTTAAAAGGCTGAAAGGCAGAGCTATATATACAATTGCCAGTATTGTAAAAGCAATATTTTCCAGCGGTGTCTGAGTATTGCGGAATAGCTCTGTGACAAAGACCAGAAAAATCCCGCCGATTATTATCAGGATTATATTCAGGTCGGCTTTAGCCTGGGCAATGAAAAAAAATTCTACGAAAGTAAGTAAACCTAATAGATATACTGCTGAGATAAGAGGTTGATAGCCGCGTAATTTGGCGAAATTGATAAATTCGTATAACATTACTACAATGAAAACTGAGAATACAGCCAGGAATAGCCATTTGTTGACCATTCCCAGCAAGAAAACCAATAAGAAAACTGTTGCAGATATAATTCTGTCCCGCAGTTGTTTTTTCATATTATTCGTTTTCCGGGTTAAGCACTTTCAGGGCTTGTTGGGCCTGGTCTTCATCCACATAAAGGTCATAGCCACCGATGAGAAACATACTGTCTTTGAGTGTAACGATTGAACTTGGTATGGCATTTTCCTGCAGTTTAGCCTGGTCGGCCTGGGCTTCAACCAGAGAACTGTATGTTCTCAGCTTAATCCATTTTTTGTGGGCAAGGAGCAGGTCCTCTGCCTCGTGGCGGTCTTTTTCCGGAACAAAAAGCTTGAATTTACCATCCATCTGTTTGATGATAACCGGGATGCCATTACCAGTGAGGAGTTCTTCGCGTATTTCGGCCTTGTGCATTTGTTCAAATTCTACTATGGACACCCATCCTTCCAGCCTGTTAAGTATTTCTTTGGCTGCCAGAGAATCACTGGCTTTCACTAATAGATAGATATCCTGCAGTTTGTAGTCAGCATCTTTCCGTTTGATCACCATTGTGTCAATATTGCGTTCCTCCAGGAGGATAACGCGATAGCGTGTTTGCTGGACGCGGTGGCATACGGCAACAGTAGTCCAGCCTTCAATATTGGCCGGGTCCAGATAAGGACGTGCTTTGTCTATATCCTCATTTTTTACGAACAGCTCAAAGTTTTTGAAAGTAAACCGTGGGTCAATCCGTTCCTTTAATATTGTTTTTATGCCTTTACTTTCTACGAATTTTTTGTATTCCAGGAGGGGTTTTTCTACGATGAAAGAATTTATTTTGGTCAATCCGTAATATTCATTAATCAGTTCCAGTGCTTTTTTTTCTGCGTTTTCCGGGACGTAGAGCTCAATTTCGCCTATGAGCAGCATACTGTCGCGATTGTTTACCACTACGGCATTTATGCCTTGTTCCTGAAGGATTTCCTTCAGAAATTCTGCTTGATAAAGATTATCAAAGCTTTTTATTTTTACCCAATCCATATTGTTGATTTTTAATTTTTTAGTAAATTATGACCATAAGTCTTTTGGGACCGTGCATCCCATAGATAAGTGTTTTTTCAATATCAGCTGTTTTGCTTGGACCGGTGATGACACTTATCTGTGAAGGTAATTGCTGGTATTTTTCACGGATTTTTTCCATAGCCTCATCCGGAGTTAACACTAATTGTTCTCTGCGGGCTATGATTATTAATTCCGGGGAGAAAATATTAAACTGCCTGCCTCCTGCCATAGCCGAGGAAACAATGACAGAACCTGTCCAGGCCACAAGGTATTCGCAGGAATTTATGCCAACATCAATATTTTCTATTTCTGTGGTCTTGTCCGAATATTTTATCCGGGCTGCTTTTAGCAGGGATTTAATTTCATTGTCAAAGGCAAAAGCCTGTTGCCATTTATTATTACTGAAAAGGTCTTTAAGTGTTTTAATGACCTGCTGCTTTGTTTGGCAGATAAAGGCCTGGCCCCCGACCTTTTCAAGCTCCTGCTTGAAAAGGTCGGGCAGAGGCATATCCGGAATATTGAACACAGAGTAGTCAATTTCCGGTAGTGAGGCCGGAGTTTTATGCTTATTGGCCTTGAGGATTCTGTTTATCAGATTGTTTTTCATCGGATTGTATATTATTCTCCTCCGGAGGTGCTATTACCACGTCTGGTCTGTCCTCTGGGGTAGCATCGTCATTTTCTTTGTCCCCGGTGTTTTCGGATTTTTTCTTGACAGAAATAATGTTTTCAATTACTTCCTTTTGTTCTGGTGCAAACGGACGTGGTCCAAGGATGCGTTCCACATCATCGGTAAAGATGACTTCGTTTTTGAGTAGCTCTTCTGCCAGACGGGAGAATTTTTCCTGATTATCAAGCAGGATTTTTTTTGCTCTTTCGTATTGTTCGGCAATGATTTGTTTTACTTCCTGGTCAATGACTTCTGCAGTTTTTTCGCTGTATGGTTTCTGGAAAGTGTAATCAGTTTGTCCCGAGGAGTCAAAGAAGCTCAGGTTTGGAAGTTTTTTACTCATTCCCAGGAATGCTACCATAGAATATGCGCGTTTTGTGGCACGTTCCAGGTCATTCATTGCACCGGAAGATATTTCGCCAAAAATTACTTCTTCGGCAGCACGTCCGCCCAGAAGCGAACATATTTCGTCTTTGAACTGGCTTTCGGTGAAGAGCTGACGTTCGTCAGGCATATACCAGGCTGCTCCAAGTGATTTTCCGCGTGGCACTATGGATACTTTTATCAGTGGCTGACCGTATTTAATCATCCAGCTGACTGTGGCGTGGCCGGCTTCGTGGTATGCCACCCGTTTTTTCTCTTCCGGGCTGATAATCTTGCTTTTCTTTTCCAGTCCCCCAACGATTTTGTCAATGGCATCAATGAAATCCTCCATTGCAATGCAATCCTTGTTTTTGCGGGCAGCAATTAGAGCAGCTTCATTACAGGTATTGGCAATATCTGCGCCGGAAAATCCAGGAGTTTGTTTGGCCAGGGACATCAGGTCTATATCCTTGCATAATTTGAGGTTGCGGGTATGCACTTTGAAAATTTCTGCTCTTTCGTTTTGATTGGGCAGGTCAAGGAAAATCTGCCGGTCAAAACGTCCAGCACGCAGTAGGGCTTTATCAAGGATTTCCGGGCGGTTAGTAGCCCCCATAACGATTATACCCTGGTTGGGCTCAAAACCGTCCATTTCGGTAAGCAGGGCATTAAGGGTGTTTTCGCGCTCATCATTGGAGCTGAAGCTTATGCGCGTGCTACGCGATCGTCCTATAGCGTCAATCTCGTCAATGAAAACTATACACGGAGCTTTAGCTTTTGCCTGAGCAAAAAGGTCTCTTACACGCGAAGCCCCAACGCCCACAAACATTTCCACGAAATCCGAACCAGAGAGCGAGAAGAAAGGCACGTGAGCTTCACCTGCTACGGCGCGTGCCAGAAGGGTTTTGCCCGTGCCAGGAGGACCAATGAGCAATACACCCTTTGGAATTTTCCCGCCCAGACGCGTGTATTTTTGTGGATTTTTCAGGAAATTGACTATTTCCACAACTTCCTGTTTTGCCTCTTCCAGGCCCGCTACATCGTCAAAAGTAATGGGGATTTGATTGCCCTCAAAAAGTTTTGCGCGGGATTTACCCATAGAGAAAATTCCGCCTTTTCCGCCCATTCCGCGGAACATAAAGAACCACAGGAAAAACAGTAGCAACAGGGTAAAACCAATGTTCAGTATGTCTTTCCAGTTGCTCTGACGGGTAACATTCTGGAAGTAAACGCGTTTATCTGGTGGAATGTCTTTTTGAGCTTCCTGAAGTCGGTTATAAAAAATTTCCGGAGAGGTTATAACGTATTTAAAATGAGGTCCTTTTTCCGATAGATGGTAATTGAGTTTCAGGTATGAATATTTGGGCTTATTGAAAGCCTCAGGTTTAAGTGTAATTTCGGCATATTCCCTGTTGACAAGAACAATTTTTTGAATTTCCTGATTTTTAAGCATTTTTTCAAATTCCGGCCAGGTTATAGGCTGAGGTGTGCCATTAAAGGTAGGGCCGAACAAAAGGAATATTATGCCCAGGGTCAGACCAAGATATATCCACAGAAAAGGATTGTATTTTTTGCCGTTTTTGTTATTTTGAGGAGTATTATTTCCCATTTTGTTGTCCATAGAACAATTAATTTTAGTTTAAAGGTTTTTTAAAGAAATCTGCATCAGCCCATAATTGCTCCAGTGCGTAAAATTCTCTCATTTCCGGAGTAAACAGATGGACGATAACATCCAGATAATCCAGCACAATCCATTGTGCGAATTGTTCGCCTTCCACGTGTAATGGGCGTGTGTGCAGGTCAGTTTTGACTTTGCGTTGAATCCAGTCCGAGATTGCTTTTAATTGCCTGTCGCTTTCGGCATCAGCAATGATAAAGTAATCACAAAGAGACGTAATTTCCGGTGAAAATTTAATAATTGTTATATTATTACCCTTCTTGTCTTCAATAGCTTGATAAATGGTGTTTACAAGAGATTTTACATCTGTTTTTTCTTCCATACTTTGATTTTTGGGATTTTTAGTTTTGCAAATTTACAAAAAAACTTCTTTTTTACTTTGCACTTTTGACTTACACAAAATAAATTAATAGAATCAATTATCTGCAATAAATAATAATTTTTATGAAAGCCAGAGATATTTTATGGATTCTTTTGTTTTTAGTTATCATTTTTGCTGGGTGTAATAAAGATTATCCTGTTTATCCCATAGATAGGACTGTTCCTGACCAGAGAAGTTTTTATATGGGCTTTACGCCTTTTCCTTACGATATAACTACTTCCTCTCTGGATACTACTTATAATAACATACTGGCAAATGGTGATATTGTTCTTATTCAGCTGGATAACGGAGTGCCCTGGGCGCAGGCATTGAATGGAAAGGAATTCCCCCCTGATTTGCAGCACCTTATTGCAAGAGTGAGGCAGCTTCCCCGGGATTCTGTAAAATTGTATCTGGCAGTAACACCTGCTGATATTTCCTCGGATAGTCTGGCCCCGTATTGGTCGGATGAAGGAATTGAAAATAATTTGCCCTGGCCCTGGAATACATACTCCTTTGATTCGGCACAGGTAATTAAAGCTTATATTAATTACTGCAAACGGCTTATTGACACTTTGCATCCGGATTATTTTGCTTATGCCATAAGGATTAATGCTGTGTTTAAGAATAACACGCCTGCTTTCAATTCGTTTATGAAATTGGCTGATACTGTTTATAGCAGGCTGAAAGCGGATTATCCTGACCTGCCAGTATTTATGACTTTTCAGGATCAGGCTATTAATAAAACAAAAGCCGAGCTATTGACTGTTACCAGGTTTTTGTTAAAATATTCCGACTGGGTAGCTGTTAGTACTTTTCCTTTCTGGCAATACCAATATCCCAACCGTGATGCTAACCCACAGTATTTCCCTAATACCTGGCTGGAAGAGTTGCACAACCTTGCACCATACAAGCCCTTTGCTGTTGCCGAGACCGGATATATTGCCGAGGATTTATCCTTACCTTCCTACGGTGTGGATATAAAAGCAACCGACCAATGGCAGGCTGATTATTTGCAAAAAGTGTTAATTGAAGCCCATAAGCTGGATGCACGTTTTGTTATCTGGTATATTTTCCGGGATTATGATTTTTTGTATGAAAGAATGGACAATCCACCGGAATATATGAAAATATGGAAGGATACTGGACTGGAAAATGGGCTTGGGTTTAAGCGTCCGTCTTATTATGTCTGGAAACAATGGCAGGTTTTGAAAATAAATCAATTATAAAACAATGACTAAACAGGAATTGCTTGACCGCCGCTATCTGGCTATGGCAGAGATATGGGCGCAGAATTCCTATTGCCAGCGCCGTAAGGTAGGAGCCCTGCTGGTCAAGGATAAGATGATTATTTCCGACGGATATAATGGCACGCCTTCTGGTTTTGAGAATGTTTGCGAGGACGAGGAAGGATATACCAAATGGTATGTCCTGCACGCCGAAGCTAATGCTATTACAAAAGTTGCCAAGTCTAACAATAGCAGCGAGGGCGCTACTTTGTATGTAACCACTTCTCCTTGTCCCGAATGTTCAAAGCTTATTATCCAGGCAGGAATAAAACGCGTGGTCTTCAAGGAATTATATCGTAATACAGAAGGGCTGGATTTGATGAAACGGATAGGAATAGAAGTGGTGCATATCCCGGATTTGGGAGATTTATCCTTGCAGCCTGACGGAAAGAAAACAGAAAACAATAATGCTAAATGAAATACAATCTGCGAGAGATTGCTGAAATTACAGGAGCGGAATTGATTGGTGATGATAATTTTTCCGTGGATTACTTGCTTTATGACAGTCGCAGGGTAGTTCCATCGGTGCATAGTTTGTTTTTTGCACTTGAGGGCAAGCGTGACGGGCACAGTTTTGTTAGGGAAATGTATCGTCGTGGTGTGCAGGCATTTGTTGTCAGACGCGTTGAGGACGGATTTCCGCAGGCTAATTATCTTGTGGTGGAGGATACCCTGAAGGCTTTGCAAACACTGGCAGCTTTCCATCGCAGCCGCTTTAATATACCGGTCATTGCTGTTACAGGGAGCAATGGTAAAACTATTGTCAAGGATTGGTTGAGTTTTTTGCTGGAAAAGTTCTATTCCGTGGTGCGCAGTCCGCGCAGTTTCAACTCGCAGATTGGCGTGCCGCTCTCGGTATGGGAGATGGATAAATTTCATCAGATAGCTGTCCTGGAGGCTGGTATATCCCGTCCGGGTGAGATGCAAAAACTGGAACAGATTATCCGTCCTGATATTGGCATTTTTACTAATCTTGGTGATGCACATCAGGAAAATTTTGTATCCAAAAAGCAGAAATTGGAAGAAAAACTAATTCTATTCCGTGGGGCAGAGAAAATATTTTTTCCTTGTGATGATGTTCTTGTGCGTCAGACTATTAAAAGACAATTTGCCCATAAAAAGCTGTTGTGTTGGGGCAGGGATGAAGCAGCTGATTTACGGGTATATATCGTGGAAAGCTTGCAAACAGGAACACGGATAAAAGCAAGCTGGCACGGTCAGCAGGTAGAGATAGTTATCCCGTTTTCCGATAAAGCTTCGGTGCATAATGCCATTACCGTATGGTTGGTATTGCTGGATTTGCTGGGCGTGGAGAAAGTTAATAAGCTGGATTTTATGTCCTTGCCACAGGTGGAGATGCGTCTGCAGCAGGTAAGAGGGGTGCGTGGAACAGTCATCATTAATGATAGCTATAATTGTGACCTTACATCCTTGCGTATAGCTCTGGATTATCTTATGCAGCAATCACCCGGATTGAAAAAAACGCTTATTCTATCGGATATTGATCAAACCGGAATGGAGGCTGATAAACTTTATAAGGAGTTGGCTGTATTGATTGATAATAGCGCTGTTGACCGTTTTATTGGCGTGGGGCAGAATATGGCCAGGTATGCTGATTATTTCAATATTGCGGATAAATACGTTTTCATTTCTACTGAGGAATTGTTGAAAAACATTGATAGCCTGAATTTTTATCGTGAGATAATTTTGCTTAAAGGTGCACGGCGTTTCCGTTTTGAGAGAATATCACGCCGTTTGCAGGAAAAGACCCACCGCACTGTCTTTGAGATTGATATGAATGCCCTTTCCCATAATCTGGCTTATTTCCGTTCCTTGCTAAAGCCTCAAACAAGGATTATGGTGATGGTGAAGGCATTTTCTTACGGTAGTGGTTCTTATGAAATAGCGAGCCTTTTGCAGGCCGAACGTGTGGATTATCTTGGAGTAGCTATTGCCGACGAGGGGGTGGAATTGCGTGAGGCTGGCATACATATTCCTGTTATTGTGATGAATCCGGACAGAGACACCCTGGATTTGTTCCCGGAATATTCCTTAGAGCCAGAGATTTACAGTTTTTCTATGTTAGAGGCCTTTTACAATGGACTGAAAGATAAAATCCATTATCCTTTGCCTGTGCATATAAAATTTAATACCGGGATGAACCGGCTGGGTTTTGATGTAAAGGATTTACCACGTGTGGTTGACAGGCTTAAACGTTATCGTGATGTTCTGGCGGTCAGGAGTGTTTTTTCCCATCTGGTAGCCAGCCCCGAAGAGGAATTTGATGATTTTACCCTGGAACAGTTAAAAGCTTTTGAGGAAATTGTCCGGGTTTTTAAAGCGGAATTTGGTCCTGAGGTTATTGCACACGTGCTCAACAGTGGAGGCATAGAGCGCTTTCCGCAGTATCAGATGGATATGGTGCGCCTGGGCATAGGGCTTTACGGAATAAGTGCAGTGGACAACTCGCGTCTGAAACACATTGGAACGCTCAAAACGCGTATTTCCCAGATAAGACACGTGCCTGCTGGCCAGAGTATTGGTTACAGCCGTGCGGAATTTGTCCAGCGCGATAGCCTCATAGCTATATTACCCATAGGATATGCTGATGGCCTAAACCGCCGTCTTTCCCGCGGACGTGGAAAAGTTTTGATACGCGGACAACTGGTGCCTATTGTGGGCAATATATGTATGGATATGACTATGGTAGATGTTACGGATGTTCCTGGAGTGCAGGAGGACGACGAAGCAATAATATTTGGTCCGGGGCTGCCAATAACTACAGTAGCACAATGGCTGGATACCATTCCTTATGAAGTGCTCACTGGAATATCTCACAGGGTTAAACGTGTATATACCTGGGAATGAGATAGTAAAAAAAGAAAAAGCCGCCCAAATGGGCGGCGCCGACCTAAAATTTACACTCAAACAAATTAAAGAATTTCTATTGTCAATAGCAGAGGCGGCGACCGGACTCGAACCGGTGTACCGGGTTTTGCAGACCCGTGCCTAAGCCCCTCGGCCACGCCGCCTTTTTTAGCAGTGCAAAAGTAAGTTTTTTATCCCTAAAATGCAAATAAATCTACCCTTATTCTTTGTTTTTACTGTCAATTATTATTGTCACAGGTCCATCGTTTTCCAATGAAATTTTCATATAAGCACCAAATTGACCTGTAGGCACTTTTTTGCCCAGTTCTTTTTCTATGCAAGAGATAAATTTGTTATACAGAGGAATAGCTATGTCGGGCCGGGCTGCCCGGGTATACGACGGACGGAAACCTTTTTTGGTGCTGGCGTGCAAAGTGAACTGGCTCACAACAAGGATTTCTCCGTGAATGTCTTTTACCGAAAGATTCATTTTTTGTTCCTCATCCGGAAATATCCTGAGATTCACTATTTTATGAGCCAACCATTTGGCGTCTTCATCAGTATCCTCGTGTTCTATACCTACCAGCACGAGCAAGCCTTTGTTTATTTGTGAAAAAATTTTACCTTCAATGTGAACCGAAGCAAAGTTAACTCTTTGAACTACTACTCTCATAATTAATTGTTTACATTTATGCCTTTGAGTAAGCGACTGGCAAAAATACCAATTTGGCTACAATTTCCGATTAATATTTTGATTTTGTATGTATTGTGGCTGGTATTTTTTAAATTTTTAAGACATATCTGGTTTATAGATTATTTCTACGAGCAGGGGATTTATTATCTCACTCTTATTCAGTTGCAAGCCACTAAGTTTTTGCTTTCTCTGCTGGGCTATAAGGCTTATGTCCTCGGAAAAGTTATCTGGATACAGGGCACCAGCGGAATATTACTGGATAGAGGTTGTCTGGGACGTAATACCCTTGGGCTTTTTGTGGCTTTTATCCTTGCTTATCCGTCCCAGTGGAGGCAGAAGTTATGGATAATTGTGGTGGGCACAGTAATTTTTTTATGTTTGAATATCCTGCGTATCAGCGGACTGGCTATAACTCAATATTGTTGTCCGCGGTATCTGGATATTAATCATCATTTGATTTTCAAATACATTGTTTATACTGCCATCCTGCTGATGTGGTACTGGTGGTTGCGCACTTTACGCAAAGCGGGAAAAAAGAAAGCCGCCCATACATAAGCTATGGGACGGTACCAGATAGGGTGCTATGCAGCGGGGCGGCTTTTCTAATTTTTATACGGCAACATCACCTTTTATATGAGGCCAGGCGTCGTAGCCCTCTATTGTGATGTCCTCGTAGCGAAAGTCAAAGAGGCATTTAACCTCAGGATTTAGTTTTACCTGTGGCAGAGGCTTTGGTGTCCTGGTCAGTTGCAGTTTTACCTGTTCAATATGGTTCAGGTAAATATGAGCGTCGCCCAGGGTATGGATAAATTCGCCGGGCTGATATCCAGTGACCTGTGCCACCATCATCAGTAACAGAGAGTATGAAGCAATATTAAACGGAACGCCTATAAATAAATCTGCGCTGCGTTGATACAGCTGCAGAGATAGTTTATTGTTTTCTGGGTCCACGTAGAATTGATACAGGATGTGGCAGGGCGGAAGCGCCATTTTATCCATATCACCTACGTTCCACGCACTAACTATTAAACGGCGGGAGGTGGGGTTTTGTTTGATTTGTTCAATAACATTTTTGAGCTGGTCAATTCGCTGTCCGTTTTCGCCGGTCCATCCGCGCCATTGATAGCCATATATCCGTCCCAGTTCTCCGTTTTCGTCAGCCCACGGATTCCATATTCTTACGCCGTGGTCATTTAGCCATTTGATATTGGTATCACCGCGGATAAACCACAGCAGCTCGTAGATAATGGATTTGGTATGTAGTTTTTTAGTGGTAATAAGCGGAAAGCCTTTGCTTAAATCAAAACGCATCTGGTAGCCAAAGATGCTTATAGTGCCCACGCCTGTGCGGTCGTGTTTTTTTACGCCGTTTTCCAGCGTATAGCGGAGCAGGTCAAGGTATTGTTGCATTTTTATTGAGAGTTTTCTTTTTGCCAGATTAGTTTTTTACCAAATCCGAGCAATTTATTGTGAGTGAATTTGATATAAGTCAGGTCAATAATCCATAGTGGTGCCGGATGTGCCTTCAGATGCGGATAACGTCCATAAAAAACTTTTTTAGCACGCTTGAGTTCCTCGTCTTTGGCCTCACGCATATATGCATTAAACTGTATGCCAGCTACCACGCCAAAAATTTTTTTCACTCTGTATATTGTTCCGCTCACGTAATTATTTATCTTTAAATCCTGAATGTGTTTAGTTTCATATTCCGAGGTGCAAATCAACCAGTTATTTTCCACGTCATAAGCATAAAAACAGTTGCAGGAGTGTGGTTTATTATCCGTAACTGTGGATAAACTCAAAATCTGTTCTTTTTTTATGAAATCAATTATATTTTTATCTAAATTTTCACCCATAATTTTTAATTTTAATGTCTTATGAAAAGAATTGCTTTTCTGATTTTGCTGCTAAATTATTTTTTAAATTCATTTGGGCAAAATTTTAATTATGATTTGATTTTCCAAAGGTTAGATTTATCTGTAAATCCTGCAATGAGATATATCACAGGCAAAGTTGATTATTTTTTTAAGGATGCGGATTCGCTTGTCAGTGTGGATTTGAGCTCTGCCCTGACTGTGGATTCCATTGTGTATCACGGTTCTGCTGCTGATTTTACCCATCAGAATGATTTAATCAATGTCAATTTGCATTTTTTGCCTTCGCCCGTGGATTCTTTTACGATTTATTATCACGGAGAGCCGCCACAGACCGGTATGGGCAGTTTTACTGTTGCCCATCACGGGGATAATGTGCCTGTGATGTGGACTTTGTCCGAGCCTTATGGTGCCAGGGATTGGTTCCCTACAAAAAATAATCTCGGAGACAAGATTGATTCCCTGGAAGTTATCATACGCACAGACCCCGTTTACCGTGCTGCTTCCAACGGGCTACTCATCCAGGATACTGTTATTAATGGCACAAGGATAATGCGCTGGAAAACCCATTATCCCATTGCTTCGTATCTGGTGGCTTTTGCCGTGACAAATTACGTGGTGTATTACGATTATGCCAATGTGGGAGATACCTTGCAGGTGCCTGTAATGAATATGGTCTATCCAGAGGATGAGGCCACTGCCCGGGCCTCTACCCCGTATGCTGCACGTTGCCTTGAATTTTATTCCGAAAAATTCAAGCCCTATCCTTTTTACAAGGAAAAATACGGTCACGCAGAGTTTGGCTGGGGTGGCGGTATGGAGCACCAAACAATGACTTTTGTTGGCGGTTTCGGACAGTCGCTGCTGGCTCACGAGCTGGCTCACCAGTGGTTTGGGGACTATATTACCTGTGGGTCATGGCACGAGATATACCTTAATGAGGCTTTTGCCACTTATCTGGAGGGGCTCACAGCCGAGGCAGGTATTGCGGATTATTCATTTGACAGTTGGCTGAGGACAGCCCGCAACAGGGTTTTATCCCTGGATACAGGTTCGGTGTATGTCCAGGACACAGCAAATGTTAACAGGGTTTTCAGCTATTCGCTTACCTATCTCAAAGGGGCTTTGTTCCTGCATCTATTACGATGGACAGTGGGAGATTCTGCGTTTTTCCAGGGATTGCGGAATTATTTGAATGATACAACCCTTTCTTTTGGATATGCTCATACACGCGATTTGAAATACCATCTGGAACAGGCCTGCGGATGTGATTTGACTACAATCTTTGACCAGTGGCTCTATGGCCAGGGATTTCCTTCCTATGATATTACCTGGACACAGAAAAACGATTCTCTATTTGTAGATATTAACCAGCAGGCACATTCACCGGATATTAATGTTTTCAAGCTAAAATTACCTCTGTTGTTACATACCACATCCTATGACACTCTGTTGACTGTGCAGGATACTTTGCCAGAACAGTCTTTTGCTTTTGCTATGAGGGATAAAGTGCTGTCTGTGATTTTTGACCCGGATATGTGGATACCTGCTACTGCCACTGTAGAGAACAAGCCAGCGGTTGATATGACAAGGCTTTATCCTAATCCGGTTACTGATTTGATTACTGTGGAATTGTATAATCCGCGGCAGGTAGTTTCAGTAAAACTTTGGGATATTAACGGAAAAATGTTAAAATCGTTTTCTCAGCCGCTGTCTGACAAGTTAATAATTGATTTTTCAGGGCTGAGGACAGGAGTTTATATCCTTTCGGTGGAATATGAAGACCTGGGGCAAACTTTTAAAATAATAAAATTATGATTGACTACATCACAGGCCAGATTGTAGAACTCAATCCTACCTATGTTGTTGTGGAGACAGCGGGCATAGGTTATTTTATTAACATTAGTCTTTTTACTTTTGAGCAGATAAAAGACAAGAAAGATGTTAAATTGTTCGTTCATCAGATAATCCGTGAGGATAGTTTTACGTTATATGGGTTTAGCACCAAGGATGAGCGGGATATTTTCCGTTTGCTGATTTCGGTCAGCGGGATAGGCGCGGCTACGGCACGCCTGATGCTTTCCTCGCTCAGTCCGGACGAGATAAGAATGGCTATTGTGCAAGCTGATGTGCAGCTGATAAAAAGCGTAAAAGGTATAGGATTGAAAACAGCCCAGCGTATTATTGTGGACCTTAAAGATAAAGTGGATATTAAACAGAAGGATACAGTGGTGCTGGAGAGCAGTACTAATCGCGACGAGGCTATGGAAGCTCTTGTGGTGCTGGGATTTAATCGCAAAGCAGTGGAAAAGGCAGTTAATAAAGTCCTTAAAGAAAATCCGCAGGCCAGCGTAGAACTTATTATAAAACAGGCATTTAAATTTTTAACTTAAAAAAGATTTTTCAATGACAGGTAGGCGAATTTTGGTCTTGACATTTTTATTTTTCTTATTCGCAAGCAAAATATGGGCTCAGAACGATACTATTTTCCCTTATTATTTTTCACCTAATCCTTTCCGGAGTGAGTTTAAACTTCGTCCTTTGCAGCCCTTTTACAATATGCAGTATGAATATGACCCCAGCCTTGGTTTTATCCTGACCAACAGGTTTGACAGTCTCAGTTTTGGCCAGCCTTTGATTATGAATTTTAATGATTTTATCCGTCTGCAGGATAAACAGACTTTTTTAGATTTGTGGAAACAAAAAGAACAACAGCAGGTTGGTGGCGGAGAGAATTCTTTTCTCAGTGATATACTTTCGCCCAGCTTGACTGTTAATGTCAAAGGTGCTCAGGATATTTTTGGGTCGGACGTTATCAGCCTCAAGCCTACCGGGTCCATTGGGCTAACTTTCGGAATAGCTTACAATAAAATTTTTAATCCTGCCCTGCCGCCAGATTTGCGGGGACGCTATCCTACTTTTAAGTTTGACCAGGATATACAGCTGGGTATAAACGGAAAAATAGGGGATAAGCTCAGTGTTGGGATTAACTATAATACCAACACAATGTTTGATTTTCAGGACCAGAAAAAAATTGAATATACTGGCGACGAGGACGAGATATTGCAACGTCTGGAGCTGGGTAATGTTATGTTCACAACCGAGAATAGCCTTATTCAGGGAAGTAATACCCTTTTTGGTATAAAAGCTGTGATGAAGTTCGGCAAACTCACTGTGGAGAGTGTTATTTCCCACCGTAAAGGTCAGGCTAAGACCATTGAGGTAAAAGGCGGTGCCGTGACAAAGGATTTTGAAATACGTGCCAGTGATTACGAAGCAGATAAACATTTCTTTTTAAACCATTATTTTCGTGAGATTTACGAGCAATCATTGCGTAACTTGCCTGTTGTGGCTTCGCCTATAAAAATCACCAAGATTGAGGTATGGATAACAAATAAAACGTCGGATTTTGATAATGCCAGAAATATTGTGGCATTGCAGGATTTAGGCGAAGCCGACAAGGATATTTATGCCCGGTCACTGGTGCATCAGCGGCCGGGAGAGCAGTATCCCAGCAATGAACTGAACGACCTTTATGACAATCTTATCAATAATTATCCGGATGTCAGGGATATAACAAAGGCCTCTGCTGTGCTGACAGGTGCGGGTTTTACCGAAGGTGTGGATTTCATCAAGCTGGAAAGTGCCCGTAAGCTTAGCCCACAGGATTACACTGTCAACGAGGATTTGGGTTATATATCATTGAATTTTTCTCTTAAACCTGGTGAGGTGCTGGCAGTGGCTTATGAATATACCCTCAACGGTAAAACTTACAAGGTTGGTGAGTTTTCCACTGATGTTAAGTCACCGGATGTGTTGATTGTGAAATTATTGCGTGGCCCGGCTTCCAATCCCGCTTATCCTACCTGGGATTTGATGATGAAGAATATTTATTCACTGGATAGCTGGAATATCTCACCTGAGGATTTTGTGCTGGACGTTTATTATAACGACGACCGCACAGGTAATATGATTAATTATTTGCCAGAGGGTAAAATAAAAAATCAGCCTCTGCTGAGGGTATTCCGTTTTGACCAGGCCGACCAGCAGGGTAATCCGCATCCGGACGGTTTTTTTGATTTTCTCAAAGGCGTTACCATTGATGCAGAACACGGATTGATTATATTTCCGGAGCTGGAGCCTTTTGGAAAATTCCTGCGGGATAAAATCGGGGATGATAAAGTGGCAGACAGATATGTCTATGAAGAACTGTATGATTCCACACAGTATATTGCCCAGCAAATAGCTGTCAAAAATAAATTTTACATCAAAGGTCATTACCGTTCCAGCTCTGGTTCGGAGATAATGCTCAATGCAATGAATATTCCGCGTGGTAGTGTTAAGGTTACACAGGGCGGAAGAGAATTACAGGAGAACGTGGACTATACAGTGGATTACAATATTGGCAAGGTGACTATTATTAACAAGTCGGTGTTGATGTCCGGTATTCCCATTAAGATAACCCTTGAAAGCCAGGACTTATACGGCCTCACAACGCAGAATTTTCTGGGAACACATCTGAATTATCAATTTTCCAAAGATTTCAATGTTGGCTTTTCTTATCTGCATCTGACCGAGCTGCCTATTGACATCAAAACACCCTTTGGCAGTGAGCCTGTTTCTAATACTATGTGGGGATGGAATACTTCTTTTTCCAGGCCTTTGCCCTGGCTGACCAAGTTTATTGATAAACTGCCTTTTATTCAGACCAAAGCCCCGTCTCATCTGGATTTCAATGCAGAATTTGCCCAGCTTATTCCGGGCAGCCCGCGTATCCTGGACAAAAAAGGTGTTTCGTTTATAGATGATTTTGAGGATACGCAAACTTATATTGACCTGAAAGCCCCGCAAGCCTGGGTGCTGGCAAGTATTCCCCAGCATCAGCCAGATAAATTCCCTGAGGCTGCGGATTTGACCACTCTTAAGTCTGGATATAACAGGGCTTTACTGGCCTGGTATGATATTAGTCCTGATTTTACTGACCGCCGTAGTCAGACACGTCCGGATTATATTAATGATGATTCGCTGTCAAATCACTATGTGCGGGATGTTCTGGAAACAGAAATTTATCCGAACCGTCAGCCTTTCTATAACACACCGGCGCGTCTGGTGGTGCTCAATCTGGCATATTTTCCCCAGGAGAGAGGTCCTTATAACTTTGACGTGGAAGGCGAGCCAGGAATTTCCGCTGGTATTGACCGTAATGGCAAGCTGAAAGACCCTCAATCACGCTGGGCTGGTATTATGCGTGATTTGTATGTTACGGATTTTGAAAGCTCAAACATTGAGTTTGTGGAATTCTGGCTTATGGACCCGTTTATTTATGATTCCACTTCCACGGGCGGGGATTTGTATATTGACCTGGGGGATATTTCCGAGGATATATTACGCGACTCCCGTAAAAGTTTTGAAAACGGAATACCTTATCCCGACGACCCTACAAAAGTGGATACTACGCAATGGGGTATTGTCTCACGTGAGCAGATGACCACACAGAATTTTGATAATAACCCTGCTGCCCGTCGGCGTCAGGATGCTGGCTTTGATGGTATTCTGGATAGCACCGAAGTTTCATTCCACAAAAGATACCTTCAGCGAATTGCTCAGCTCTACGGAACCAGCTCGCCTGCATATATCCAGGCTGCACAGGACCCTTCCAACGATGATTTTAAATATTTCCTTGACCCCAGTTATGATGAAGAAAAAGCAGGAATTATTGAACGGTATAAACGTTTTAATGGCACTGAGGGCAATTCGCCTATAGGAGAAAACAATCTTAATACTTATCAAGCAGTAAGTTTCCAGCCGGATATGGAGGATATTAACCGGGATAATACCCTGGATAACTATGAGGCTTATTATCAGTATCATATACATCTTGCCCCGGAGGATATGCAGATAGGAAAAAATTATATTGTGAACAAGGTGCGTTCCCGTGTAAAGTTAGCTAACGGAAATTATGGAGAGGTTACCTGGTATCAGTTTAAAGTGCCAGTGCGTAAGCCCGACGGTGTTTACGGAAATATAAGTGGTTTCAAGTCCATACGGTTTATGCGGATGTTCCTGCGCGGTTGGCGCAAGCCTGTTATTCTGCGTTTTGCCGAACTCAACCTGGTTCGCGAGGAGTGGCGTCCATACGAGGGACAGCTCATTGAGGGCGCCGAAGGAACTACTACACCAGATCCTTCAGATGATGCCAGTATGGATATTTCTGTGGTGAATATTGAGGAGAGCGGACAAAAGCAACCTGTTAATTATATTCTGCCGCCAGGGGTTACGCGTGAGCAAGACCCTTACAATGAGCAGCTGCGCCAGCTTAATGAACAGTCGCTTTCGCTCACTGTGCGAAATCTGGCTGACGGACAGGCAAAAGCAGTGTATAAGCTGGTAAATATGGATGTGCGGCGTTATAAACGGATTAAGATGTATGTCCACGCCGAGGCTCTGGAAGGACAGGAAAATATGCTTCACGATGATGACGTTACCCTGTTCATCCGTCTTGGTTCGGATTTTACCCAGAATTATTACGAGTATGAAATTCCACTGAAACTCACGCCCCCGGGTTTTTATTATTCCAATGACGATGACGTGGACGACCCTACACGTTATATTGTCTGGCCGGCGGAAAATGAGCTTAACCTGGCTTTTGAAACATTATTACAGGCCAAGCAGAAACGCAATATCGTTATGCACGAGCCAGGTTCATTGGTCTCTTATTCCACGCCTTTTGTTGTTTACGACGGCAAAAGAAAAATTACTGTTCTGGGCAATCCTAACCTGAGTAATATCAAGGTTATAATGATAGGTATCCGCAATCCCAGCCAGAGGAATAATCTTTTACCTGACGACGGATTGCCCAAATCGTGCGAGGTATGGGTAAATGAGCTGCGTCTGGAAGATTTTAATAATGACGGTGGCTGGGCTGCTACTACGCGTATGAATATCACTCTGGCTGACCTGGGTAATATTAATTTTTCCGCTTATACGCACACCCCGGGTTTTGGTAGCCTGGAGCAAAGAGTAAATGAACGCTACCGCGACCAGTTGATACAATATGATTTGAGTACACGTCTGCAGCTGGGTAAATTTTTCCCTAAGGACTATGGGGTTTCAATACCGGTCTACTGGGGATATTCCGAAAGCATCTCCAATCCGGAATATAATCCGCTGGACCCGGATATCAAGCTGCGGACTGCCCTGTCTAATCCTAATCTTACTGAAGAGGAAAAACGGGATTTAAAACTTATTTCACAGACTTATATCCGCCGCAAAAGTTTTAATGTGACAAATATCCGTATTCAGGGCAAGCGCAAACAACCACCTGCTCAAAATCCACGAAGCCGCCAGCGACGGCGATCACGTGTAAAACCATTTTACCATATATCTAATTTTACTGCATCATTTGCTTATAATGAAATTTACCAGCGTAATCCTATCACGGAATTTAATTACCAGAAGGATTTGATGCTCTCTGTGGCTTATAGTTATAGCCCCAATGCACCAGTTGTTATGCCTTTCAAAAAAGTGAAGTTTTTGCATAAGCCCTTTTTGCGGCTTATCGGTGATTTTAATTTTTACTATCTGCCAAGACGGTTGAATATATCTGCAGAGATTAACCGCAGATACACTTATTACCGTTCTCGTAATCTCAATACTGGCTATGATGTCATATTACCCGTGATGAGCCAGAAAGATTTTCTGTGGCGTCGTAATTATGATTTGTCCTATCAAATTACCCGTGGATTACGTTTTGATTTCTCTGCAAATGCTGACGCCCGCGTGGAGCCGCAGGGCTGGAGGGAGTTTGACCGTTCGTTGTGGTATCGCAGGATTTATAATCCACAGGATACAATTTTTATGTTCCTGGAGGACCCTGGCCGCAGCACTTCTTACACCCACAGGATAAGGATTAATTACCGAACACCTATAAATAAATTGCCGTTATTGGGATGGACTTCCCTCAACCTATCCTATAATGCTACATACGACTGGCGGCGCGGACAGGACCCATTGCTGGTACCCGCCACGGACTCCACCCCGGCTTATACCATTGACTTTGGTAATATGATACAGAATTCCTCGGTATTCCTGGCTAATGCCCGTCTTAATTTTGCGTCATTATACAGTCGTGTCCCATTCTTGCGGGATGTTAATCAACGTTTTACTCCGCAGGGACGTAAACCAAAGCGCCAGGCAGATCGCCGTCTTACCTTTGATCGTAAATTCCGCAGGTTATTGCCCCGGCGTAGCCTTACCATTACCCATAAGCTCAGAACTACGGACGTGGTCAAGGTGGAAGTCATTGATTCCTCTGGCAAGGCCGTTCCTGTTAAATTCACCGTGGTGGATAAAAACCGTGTAAGGATACGTCCTCAGCAGCGTTTTGACAACGTCACAGTGAGGGTTTATGCCCGGAAAAAAGTTGCAGAAAGTCCTTTGGCCGTGATTAAGGATTATACTCTGAAATCTTTGATGTTCCTTCAGAGTGTTTCCTTTACTTATAAGCTATCAGCAGGGTCATTGATTAACGGATTTATGCCTGAGGCCTCTGTGCTTGGAATGCATCGCGATAATAATTTATGGACTCCTGGATGGCGTTATATTGCTGGCTATCAGGATGAAAATTTCCTTGATTATGCTGCCAGCCACGGATGGATTACCACTGATACGCTCTTTAACAAGCCTATGCGTATGACGCACGGCCAGGAGATGCGTATGCAAATTAATATGGAACCGCTGAATAACGTGAGGGTTGACCTTAACTTCCAGAGGAATATTGCTTTTAATACTCAGGAATACGGATATGCCCTTGCTGATGGTTCCTTCTTGCGTTTGCAAAAAATTGTCAACGGAAATTTCTTTATTTCCACTAACACTATTCGCACGGCTTTTGAAAAATACGATGCCTTGAATTTTACTTCTCAGGCTTATAATAACTTCCTGTATTACAGAAAAGTCATTGCCGAAAGACTTGCTCGTCAGCGTCAGAAGCTGGATCCGAATTATTCACTCCAGATGGTGCAGGATACTGCTACAGGAGAATACTTCCCTCTGGGATATGGCCCAACTTCCCAGGATGTGCTTATCCCGGCATTATTGGCTGCTTATACAGGAGTGGATCCCGAAAAAATAGAATTAAGTTCATTTCCTACTATTCCTTTGCCCGACTGGCGCATAAGCTTTGATGGTTTGCGTAATTTACCTTTTATACGGGATATTGCTACAAAAATTACACTTACGCATTCTTATGCTTCTACTTTTACAATAAATAATTTCCAGTCAAATCCTAATTTTGATTTTGATACTTACGAAACTCTGGGCTATAGCACTATAACTTATGATAATACCGGCGATTTTGTGCCTCTTTACGAGATGGGGGCTGTATCAATTAGCGAACGTTTTGTGCCTTTGATTGGTCTGGATATGCAATTTAAAAATAAGATGAGTGTGCGTCTGGATTATAAGAAAACCAGGGATTTATTCCTGTCATTCAGTAATAATCAGATACGTGAACGCCATAGTGATGCTATTACTTTTGGGGCAGGTTATATTATTCCGGACGTGAAACTATTGATTAATACCGGCAATGGACCCCAGACAATTAAAAGTGATTTGAATATCCGTCTGGACCTTACCTATGAACATACTTATGAGGTTTACAGGCGTATTATTGAAAATATCAGTCAGCTGAATATAGAGCGCAAAAATCTGGTTATTTCTCTTACTGGTGATTATAGCATAAACGACAAAATTAGTGTGCAATTCTATTATAATCACAATGTTATGGAAACCAACACTGCACCAAAAACTTTGAATATGGAAGGCGGATTTAGAGTTAGAGTGGCTCTTACTCAGTGATTTGTCTCTTTTGTATTAAAAAATAGCCTTTCGTTTTTGCGGAAGGCTATTTTTTTTAGCTTTGAGCGGGACACAAAAAATTTTTTTATGAAAAAGATTTTGCTGTTGTTCAGTATGTTAGCAGCTTTTGTGGCGGCACTCGCTCAGGACGCGGTGCCAAAACAAAAGCTGCAAGGGTATGCGCAGGTGCGTTATACCACGGATTTGTCCGGAAGCAATGCTGTGGAATTGCGCAGGATCAAATTCAAACTCACTTCCACGCCTGCCTTTTCACAGCATTTTTCTTATTATGTAAAAGTGGAAGTTTCGTCAAAGCACGAAGCCCGTTTCTCTCTGCTGGATTTGCGTCTGGGTTACCATTGGGGCGGCTTTACCATTTATGCCGGACAATTTTTACCGGATTTCAGTCTTGAGCGTTTCCAGTCCGATTATGCTATTCCCACGGTAGAACGTTCAATCGTTATTGACAATATGCTACCGGCTTCTAATATGGGGGTAAGGGATCTGGGACTGCAATTTGCTTATGATACCAAAAAGAAATTTTTTCACACTTCTTTTGCGGTGTTTAATGGCAGAGGTGTGAAATATTGGACACGGAATAACAAAGGATTTTTACTTGTGCATAAGACTGATTTACGTGTTGCCAATAGAGGAGATGTAAAATTTCAATCAGGCTATTCGTTAGCTTATCGCAAGGCTGTGGATCTGCCAATACCCGGAATTTTACCTGATACCATTCTGTTTTCTGGCAGAGACTTTCGTTTTAATGTTTATGCGCGCATTGAATTACCGCATTTTTCTGTGCAGGGGGAGTGGTTTAGAGGATTTTTGAACACAAATGTTATTCAAGGGTATTATTTGATCTCTGATTTCACTTTCGGAAAGCACCAGATAAGTATCTCGGCGGATAACTTTACTGACTTAATTCCTGACGATCCGGATAAACCGTGGTTCTACCTCGGATATAATTACTTGATTGACGGATATTGGACAAAGCTTTCCACTGCTTTCCGTTTTCAATATTATGACGAGCGTCTGCAAAAACCTTCCCTGGTGATACAATTCCAGATTTTTATGTTTAGATAATTCCGTGTGTCCGGGTTTGGATGTGCCCGGACAGCTTTTTTCTTGCTGATGATTTTGGTCATAATAAAGCTGCCTTTGTTTTTGTAATTTTATCCAAAGAAAAATTTAACCTATGCGCACAGAAAAAGATTATCTTGGGCAGAGACAGCTGCCGGATGAGGCTTTATATGGTATTCACGCCTTGAGGGCAAAGGAAAATTTCCCGGACACCACTCCTTTCCAGAAACAGTGGTATATGGCAATGGGACAGGTCAAACTGGCTTATTATCTTGTGTATAAGGATTTTAAAAAGGCTGTTGAGGAAAACATCCCGGATGCAAAAATCAAGCTGTGGCCAGATAAGATTATTAATGCCCTTATTTATGCAGCCGATCAAGTGGCTCAGGGCAAATACTACGAACATTTTATCGTGCCTGCTGTCCAGGGCGGAGCAGGAACAAGCATTAATATGAACGTCAATGAAATTATTGTCAATCTGGCTCTGATGAAGTTAGGCCACAAACCCGGAGATTATCATATCATTGACCCAATTGATCACGCTAATATTTTCCAGTCCACTAATGACGTGGTGCCTACTGCCCTGAAAATTGCTGCTATGCATTTGTTACTGGAATTGGAGGAAAAAATTAACATTACCCGCGGATATTTTGAGCAGCTGGAACAGAAACACAGATATGACCTGCGGATAGGTTATACTCAGTTGCAGGAAGCTGTGCCTACTACTTTCGGAAAGCAATTCGGTGCTTATGCCGAAGCTCTGGGACGCGACTGGTGGCGTGTGTCCAAATGTATGGAGCGCCTTAAATTTGTCAATCTGGGCGGAAGCGCCATTGGCACATCTATTTCCGTGCCGCGGTATTTTGTGGTGGAAGTGGTCCCGCGATTGAGGCAGATTACTAATCTGCCTGTTGCCCAGGCCGAAAACCTCGTTGAAGCTACACAAAACCTTGATGCTTTGGTGGAAGTGCACGCTACGCTTAAAGCTCACGCCGTAAACCTGGAAAAAATCGTATCAGATTTGCGTTTGCAAGCCTCGGAATTTGTTGGGCGGGCTGAGGTGCAATTACCAAATGTCCAGGTGGGTAGCTCCATTATGCCTTCCAAAATTAATCCCGTAATCCCGGAATTTATCATTAGTGTGGCCCATACGGTTTATGCCAACGATGCGCTGATAGCTCCGCTCGCAGGCCAGGGACAGTTTGAACTCAATGCTTATTTGCCTGTCATAGGAGACGCCCTACTCAGGAGTATTAACTTGCTCATAGCAGCCAATACTTCTGTGGCAGAAAAAATGCTCAAAGGATTGAAAGTTAATCCTTCTAATGCTTATGACCGTCTGGTGCGCAGTCCGTCGGTAGCAACTGCTCTTAACAGTGTTATTGGTTATCACCGTGCATCATTGCTGGCCAAAGAAATGCGTGCAAGCGGTTGCACTATTTTTCAGGCTAATGAGAAATTAAAGCTTTTACCACAGCAGGAACTGGAAAAACTTATTTCGCCGGACAAACTGCTGCAAAAAGGTTTTTCCGTCCGTGATATTAAGGACTGATATCAGGGTTTTTATTTTGAGGATAATTTTTTTAACTTTCAAAAAAATATTTGCATCAATATGGCAGATAATAACGGAAAATCATTTTCGTATTTCCTTGTAAAAATTGGTTTCTGGGCTCTGGGCAAGGCTGCTATGCACGCCTGCCGTGTGGATAAAAAGCTTCGTAAGGAATTGGATAATTGGCCCGAAGGTTTTACCGTGATGCTGTCGGTTTTACCCTCAGGTCCTACGGTAGCCTGGCGCAAAGAAAAAGACAGGTTTAAATATCTGGGGCTGAATAAAAATATTTCAGCTGATTTGACAGTAAATATCAAGTCTTTGAAAGCTGCTGTCAGGATGATTACAGCACAGCTGGGTATAGCACAGGCTTATGCTTTCCGCAGGATTGCCATTGAAGGTAATACCGTGGATGCTATGGTGCTGACACGTATCCTTGACAGGGTAGAGGCTTATTTGTTTCCGCGTTTTTTGAGCAAAAACCTATTAAAGAAAGTGCCAGTTTTTGGCTTGCGGGAGTATTGGAATAATCTGCTTATTTATTTGAGTTTGCCTCTATAGTTTGCAGCTTTGCAATAGCTTTATCTATGGCTTCTTTTTCCTTGACATTTTCCGAGAGTAATTCGTCTATGTCGTTCAGTTGTTTTTCTATGTAATCCAGGGCTGTTTTATTATATTGATTTAGTGTGCGTTCAATGAAATTAGTCAGGATGGAAACTGTGCGATAGAGGTTTTTGTTTACTTCCGCGGGGATTTGTTTTTCCAGGTGATTTAGAACATAAGATTTTATCAGGAAAGTTGGGACCAACAGCCATATTATATCAGCTTTGAAGTCAAATGCCGAGTAAATATGTATATTGGGCTGAGGTATGTTTATTTTGTCAACTTCCCATTTTTCCAGAGGCAATTCCACACCAAGGCTTTGACGGATTTTTACAGCAAGTTTTTGCATAAAATCATTTACACTTTCGCTCAGATAATCAAGATATTCGTTTATAATCTCATTCAGGAATTTGCTTTGCGCCAGTTTGCCGGAAATTTCTTCCCGGATTTCCTCTTTTATCCACCTACTAAAATCTTCGTTTATCTTCTGGAAATTGCCTTTAAATTCTTCTTTTTGCCTGCGGAAATCTTTTTGGAGACGGCTGGTTATTTGTTTTTCATATCCCAGCAAGTAATCCGATATCTCATTCCTTTTTCTGTAAATGAAATTTTTAAAATAAATGCCAAGATTGTGGGAAAATCTATCAAGGGATTTTTGTTTTTGTAAAAGGTCGGTTTTCAGGCTGTCATTGCCATCAAGGAGTTTTTCCAGATAAGCGGATTTTATTTTTAGATATTTAATGCACTGTTCGCCTAAAACTGATATTTTATATTCTGTGGCTGTATTCAGCAGATTATTCGCCCGGGAATTTGCCGGTAATAAAATTTTTTCCAGAATGGTTTTCCGAGTGTCTTTTTGGTGAATTGAATAAGGATAAATTTCAGGATTAATGCCAAGTTTATCTTTCAGATTGCTGCGGATATAGTTTATTATTTCCTGTAAGTCTTTGTAATTCAATAAATCTGTTTTTGTTAAGATAAATGAAGTTTCGCTTGTGTGCGTATATATTTCTTTTATGATTTTCATATCATTCTCACTCAGAGGGTTCTGGCTATTGATGAGAATTAAGGCAAGATTTACCTCGGGTAAGAAACGTTCAGTTTCGCGGGTGTTGTTCTCAAAAATACTTCCAAGGCCTGGTGTGTCATAAAAACACAGGTTTTGCAAGTTTGCCATAGTAGGAGTGTAAATGCTTACAACTGAGACGTTTTTGGTGTTTTTGGGATTTAATGTCTCTGAGATATATTCGCCGAGATGGTCAAAATTTACCTGTATGGCTTTTCCGTCGTTGAATTTTACAATAGCCCTGTCTTGTGTGCCATATTCAATTGTGGTGACAATTGCAGTCACCGGGATTGCCCCTACTGGTAAAATATTTTTCCCTAAAACCGAGTTGATGAAGCTGCTTTTTCCCGCTTTAAACTGTCCTATTACGGCTATGCCGAGTTTGTTGTTTTGTGAAAGAACTTTTTCTATGGCCAAAAAACGCCTTGCTACCTGTGGTATGGAAAAATTGCGGCATATATCTTTTAGTGTTTCAAACCTCTCTTTCATCATTCTATTTTTGTCTGAACGACCCCGAATTTATAAAATATTTTTTACGAAATTGTTTTTGCCCAAATGTTTTACGTAACATTATTTTTCTGCGGATAAATAGTTTTTTATCTTGGATTGTATTTTATTAAAAAATTGTTTATGATTTTTTCGCGTAGCACTCTGGATATTCTCGCTCTGGTGTGGATGGGAATTGCTCTGGTGATTTTTCCTTTGCTTCTGAAAGTGCGGGCACCCTACGGACGGCATACTAAGTCCTCCTGGGGACCAGTGATGTCCAACCGTCTGGGCTGGTTTGTGATGGAAATTCCTTCCTTTCTGATAATCCTGTATTTCTACGTCCGTAGCAATAACATTACCAGTGTTTATCTGAACGTGGTTTTTCTGCTGTGGTTGTTTCATTACCTGCACCGCGCCTTGATTTTTCCGTTTATGACACGCACCAGAGGAAAGAAAATTCCTGTGTTTATAGTGATTATGGGAATGTTTTTCAACTTTGTCAATGCCACACTTAACGGATATTATATGGCTTTTTTCTTTGACGGGCAGGTGATTACATCCGTTATGGCAGTGCGTTTGTCCGCTGGATTGCTGCTGTTTATCACAGGAATGTATATCAACATCCGTGCGGATTATATGCTCATAAACCTGCGGAAAAGTGTGGAGAACGGATATAAAATTCCTCGCGGATGGTTGTTTGAATATGTTTCGTGTCCAAATTATCTGGGCGAGATGATGGAATGGCTCGGGTTTGCCATCCTGGCGTGGAACCTGCCCGCTCTGTCCTTTTTTGTCTGGACTGTGGCAAATCTGCTTCCGCGCTCTATTGCAAACCACCGCTGGTATTACGAATATTTTCCGGATTATCCCCGCGGACGTAGGGCTGTTATTCCGTTTATTTTGTAATTTTGTGCCAAAACTAAAACAACTTTCCTATGAACGACAAATGGACATTACAGGATAAAATAGCAATAGTCACGGGTGGAACAAAAGGCATTGGCTACGCCATTGTGCAGGAATTGCTCAATCTGGGCGCTGAGGTCTATTTTGTGGCACGCACCGAGGAGGACGTGCGCACCGAGGAAGCCAAATGGACTGGGCGCGGACTGAAAGCCCACGGAATAGTAGCAGATGTTAGCCGCGAGGAAGACCGCCGTCATATCATCTCGCTGGTGGAACAGCACCACGGACGCCTTGACATACTCGTCAATAACGCGGGAACGAATTTCCGCAAGCCTTCGGCAGAATACACAGAGGAGGAAATCCTTTCGCTCACGCAGATAAATTACATTGCTTCTTACCGTCTGTCTGTGCTGGCACTTCCGCTACTAAAAAAGTCCGACACGGCTTCGGTCATTAACATTGGCTCGGTTGCAGGGCAGGTATTCATCGGCAGTGGCGTGCCATATTCCGCTGCCAAAGCTGCGCTGATGCACGCAACAACCGTCCTGGGAATAGAATGGGCAAAATACGGAGTACGCGTTAATGCTGTGGCGCCGTGGTACACACTAACGCCCCACACTGCCAGGGCTCTGGAAAACGAGGAATACCGCAAGCAGGTGGAACTGCTAACGCCTATCGGACGTGTGGCACGCCCCGAGGAAATTGCTTCCGTGGTGGCTTTCCTTGCAATGCCTGCTTCGTCCTTCATCACCGGGCAGACCATCTTTGCCGACGGAGGCTTCACCAAACTGGGCTTTCCTCTGCATAGGTAAAATCAGAAAAGTTTATATTGCTGCACGGCTGCGGAAAAGGTTTGTTTTTCCTGTGGCGTGGTGGGCGGAAAGTTCATAACGAGTGCTTCGGTGATGGCGTTGCGGTTGGTTTCCTTTCCGCCCACAAAATAGAAATGTTCCTTTGTGATGATGTAAAATTTATCCTGATAGA
>CAZYSM010000003.1:0-97404 GCA_964649975.1 uncultured Bacteroidales bacterium
CTTTCTTTTGAAAATTGTAAAAATTAGACTTAAATTTGTTTCAGTAAAAAAAACAAAATTATGGGTGTATTTGACGTTTTCGGAAAAAATAAAGAAGAAAAATTAGACAAAACCGTTGCCAAGACCAAGGATTCTCTTTTGAAAAAAATTTCACGTGCCGTAGTAGGCAAAGCAAAAGTGGACGATGAAGTACTGGACGAACTGGAAGAAATACTAATAGGTGCTGATGTTGGTGTTGACACCACTGTGAAAATAATCAAACGGATTGAAGAACGCGTAGCCAGGGATAAATATCTCAATGCCTCGGAGCTGAATAATATCCTCAAAGAAGAAATAAAAGCTTTATTACACGAGAATAATTCCACTGATTTTGTTGCCGACTATACCACCAAAGACGGTAAGCCATACGTCATAATGGTAGTAGGGGTCAACGGAGTAGGTAAAACCACAACAATAGGCAAACTGGCATACAAGTTCAAGCAAGCCGGGAAAAAGGTACTGCTGGGCGCTGCCGACACTTTCCGTGCTGCAGCAATAGAACAGCTGGAGATATGGGCCCAACGTGCCGGTGTGGACATTGTCAAACAAAAACAGGGTGCGGACCCGGCTGCAGTAGCCTATGATACAGTCAACTCTGCAATACACCGTGGATATGATATTGTTATCATTGACACAGCCGGACGCCTCCATAACAAGAAAAACCTGATGGAAGAGCTCGGTAAAATACGCCGCGTAATGCAAAAACTTATCCCGGACGCCCCTCACGAAGTATTGCTCGTGCTGGATGCCTCCACAGGACAAAACGCATTCCAGCAAGCTAAAGAATTTACCCGCGTAACAGATGTTGACGCCATTGCCCTGACCAAACTGGACGGCACAGCCAAAGGCGGAGTAGTCATCGGTATTTCCGATATGTTCAAGATTCCTATCAAATATATTGGCACAGGAGAAAAAATTGATGACATCCAGATCTTTGATAAAGATGCATTTGTTGAAAGTCTGTTTAAACAAATAAAATAAAAGAACCATGAAAATCTACAAAGCAATTTTACTGGTCTTTATTCCGCTGCTTTTTCTCTCTTCCTGTGTAAAGCAGCAATACTACAAGATTATGGGCGAAACCCAGGGTACAACATACCACATTATCTACAAATACAGCCGTATGCTCAAACCCCAGGTGGACTCCATCCTGCAGGAAATAGATAATTCCCTGTCCATCTATAATCCAAACTCTATTGTATCAAAAATTAACAGAAATGAAGATGTAGAAGTGGATGAACACTTCATAAAAGTTTTCAAAAAAGCAGAAGAAATATCCCAGGCAACTAATGGTGCTTTTGACATCACTGTTGGGCCGCTGGTTAATGCATATGGATTTGGTCCTGGAAATAAAATTAATCATCTGACCCAGAAACAGATTGACAGTATGCTACAATTTGTAGGATATAAAAAAGTTCACCTCAAAGGAAAACACCTCATCAAGGATGATCCGCGTATCAAATTGGACCTAAACGCCATTGCCCAGGGCTATACTGTTGATGTAATTGCTAAATATTTTGACCGCCTGGGTATAACGGATTATATGGTTGAAGTAGGCGGCGAACTTATAACAAAAGGCAAAAATGAATATGGAGAAGCCTGGCGTATTGGCATTGATAAACCTATTGAAGGAAGTACAGAAGCTACCCGCGAAGTACAATTAATCCTTGGCCTCAAAGGCACGAAAAAAGCAATTGCTACCTCAGGAAACTATCGTAAATTCTACATAGAAAACGGAATAAAATATACCCACACTATTAATCCCAAAACAGGAAAAACAGTTAAATCCAGTCTTCTCAGTGCTTCAATCCTATCAAATAACTGCACTGACGCCGATGGATATGCCACTGCATGTATGGTACTTGGGCTGGAAAAAGCTATTGAGCTGGTTAATAGTAAACCCAACCTGGATGCCTTTTTTATTTACATAGACAACCAGGGTAAATATAAATTTTACTTCACACCGGGCTTTAGGAAATATGTTATAGAAGAATAATCAAAAAAATAATGAGTATGACATTTACCATTAACGAAAAAGACTTTGAGAAATTCATAATGGTTGGCGACCGTGTATTGGTCAAACCCCGTAGCAATCAAGCTCAAACAGCTTCCGGGCTTTATCTGCCTCCCACAGTGGAGCAAAAAGAGAAATTAGGGAGCGGCTATGTTATAAAAGTAGGTCCGGGCTATCCAATACCTGCTGTTAACGAATACGACGAACCATGGAAAGATAAAAGCGACGAAGTAAAATACGTCCCTCTGCAAGCTCAGGTGGGCGATCTGGCTATCTATATGCAAAAAAGTGGATGGGAAGTGGTAATTAACGACGAAACATATTTAATTCTACCTCATTCGGCTATTTTGATGCTAATAAGAGACGAAGAACTCTTTTCAATACATTAATATACAAGGGATTGCCCTGGAACATAAATCTATAAAATATCCAATATCCGGGCAATCCCTTTTGTTTTTAATCCTAAAAATTATTTGTTATGGAAGAAAATCATAAAGAAATGACCTACGAACAGGCATATACCCGCCTACAACAACTGGTGGAAGAAATAGAACAGGGTGATATATCAATAGACCAACTGGCTGAAAAGGTCAAGGAAGCTAAAAAATTATTTGAAATATGCATTAACAAGCTTACTTCAATAGAAGATGACATCTCTAATATTCTCAAAAAAATGCCAGACACGGTAAATAAAAACACTCAAAATCATTAATTTGAAATCTTATCCCAAAATTTTTCCGTTTATTTAAGTAAACAATTAAAGCCCGGAACAATGACTAAAAAATTACTTCTGTCAATAAGTGTACTCCTGACTGCATTTATTTTAAATGCCCAGACTTACATCGGTATCTCCTATTCGTCCTATGACCCGGATTATTTTTACTATGACGACTATCTTGATTACTCGCTCTACCTTACACGTTTTGATGCACCGATAGCTGCAACTTTCTATGATCCAATATACTACGTTTCTGTTTACAATTATTATCCGGTTTATTATCCCGGATACGAGATGGTCATAATCAATAGACCTTATTACTACGGCAGGGCATATTACGGATTTAGCCATTGGGGATATGGATCCTACTGGCGTGGATACCGCCATGGATACTGGAGAGGCTATAGAGATGGATTTTGGACAGGATATTACGGATATGGAGGATATTATCCGGATCCATACATTGTCAATAACTATTACTACGGCAATGGATATTACGAACATACAGTTTATAGCTACGGCTACGGACATAATAGCTATTACGGAAAACCTGCCACAAACTCACGCCAGACAAGTGTAGGCCACAGAAATACTGGTATCAACCGTTCCAATACCCAGAGACGTTCACGTTCCTACGGAAATTATACTCCAAGCAACCGCAGCAATACTTATGGCAATACACGGACAAATACAAATGTTAATAGGAGCTCTCAGCCACGATCCCGCAACTATAATACTCCTAACAGAACATACCGTGGAACTACTCCAAGACATTATAATCAGCCACGCACAAGAACAAATACAGGAAACCGTTATAATACACAGCCACGTAACAGATACAATTCCAATCCCCGCACACCAAACAGGGGAAACCGCAGCATCAATTCGCCCCGTACCACCCCCAGAACAACGCCCCGCACACCAAACAGGGGAAACCGTAATATAACTACACCACGGACCCGGAACCAGCACATAACACCAAATAGGACAAGGACTAACGTTAATCCTGGAACACGTACCCGAAACAGAAACCATTATAATGCTCCCCACACACGTACTCGCAATAACTCAAGGACTATATCCCCCGCTCCTCGGACAAGGCATAATAATATCCGCAGTAATCACGGAAACTACCGCAACTATAACAGAACAAGACAAGTACAACCACGCAAAAGTAATAGTCCTAAACCACATTCCACTCCAAGACAAAGAACCCGCTACACTCAGGTATAAAAATTTGCAAATAATACATACATAAAAAACTCGGGCTGGTTTTCCAGCCCGAGTTTTTTACTATCCACCAAAATCGTCGTATAAAATATTTTCTTCTGGTACTCCGAGGTCATAAAGCATTTTCTTTACTGCAGCAATCATAAGAGGCGGGCCGCAAAGATAATACTCTATGTCCTCAGGTGTTTCGTGATTTTTCAGGTACATATCGTAAACAACCTGATGGATGAATCCGTTTGGAGCGCCCCAGTTAGCACCTTCAGGCTCTGGGTCGGAATAAGCCACTGTAAACTTAAAGTTGGGAAATTCCTTTTCCAGCTGACGGAATTCATCTTCGTAGAACATTTCAAGAGGATTACGAGCTCCGTACCAGAAAGTTATTGGTATATCGCGGACTTTCTCTGTTTTTAGCAAATGGAAAATATGAGAACGCATAGGAGCCATACCTGCACCACCGCCAATAAACATCTTTTCGTTCTTGGTATCGCGCAGGAAAAACTCTCCGTATGGGCCAGAGACCTGGACTTTATCTCCAGGTTTGAGAGAGAAAATATAAGATGAACATTGTCCAGGCGGTACACCTTTTTTCCAGTAATTGGTTTTTCTATCCCATGGTGGAGTGGCAATACGCACCGTAAGCATGATAATATTATTCTCTGCAGGATAATTAGCCATGGAATAAGCACGGAAAATAGGTTCTGTAATTTTAACTTTCAAATCCCACATCTTATATTTATCCCACAGCGGTTTATATTCCTCTTCTACCTGAATGTCACGGGCAAAATCAATTTCAATAGGTGCCGGCACATATATCTGTACATATCCACCGGATTTAAAGTCAAGTGTTTGTCCTTCAGGCAATTTCAAAACTAATTCCTTGATAAACGAAGCCACATTACGGTTGGATACTACTTCACATTCAAATTTCTTAACTTCCAGTACGCTCTGAGGTACTTTTATCTTCAAATCTTCCTTGAGTTTAACCTGACAGGCCAGTCGCCAATTCTCCTGAATTTGTTTCCTGGTAAAAAATCCCACTTCGGTAGGCAAAATATCTCCCCCACCTTCCACTACCTGTACTTTACACATACCGCAAGTACCTTGTCCACCACAGGCCGAAGGCAGAAATATCTTATTATCTGCCAATGTATGAAGCAGAGACCCTCCGGCAGGTACTTCCAGCACCTTATCATCATTAATAGTAATTTTCACATTACCCGAAGGCAATAATTTGGATTTGGCATAGACCAAAATTGCCACCAGCAGGAAAATTATCAGCCAAAAGACTAATACAGAGACAACAATAATTGTAGTTGACATTTGCAGTAATATCATTGTTCCAGTGTTTTTCTAATTTAGGATTTAAAGTTTAATTCCCATAAAACTCATAAAAGCAATACCCATCAAACCGGTCAGTATGAAAGTAATACCAGCGCCCTGCAAAGCTTTGGGTATCTTTGAATACTTAAGGCGTTCACGTATAGCTGCCATAGAGACTATAGCCAGGAACCAACCTATACCTGATCCCAGTCCGTAAGAAGTAGCTTCCCATACCGAAGCAAAATTCCTCTCCTGCATAAACAGAGATGCCCCCAGGATAGCACAGTTAACAGCTATCAATGGCAGGAAAATACCCAGACTGGTATAAAGGGCCGGGGCAAATTTTTCCACAAACATTTCAACCAACTGCACCATAGAGGCAATTACAGCAATAAAAATTATAAAACTGAGGAATGACAAATCTACATTGGCAAATTTAGGACTAAGCCATACCAAAGCCCCTGGTTTAAGGATATAATTGAGCAAAAGATAATCCACAGGAACAGTAATGGCCATAACAAAGATAACAGCCAGCCCCAGACCAGTAGCGGTTTTAACAGTCTTTGAAACCGCTATATACGAACACATGCCCAGGAAATAGGCAAATACCAGGTTGTCAATAAATATTGACTTGACAAATATATCAATTATGTTATTCATAGCCAGAAAGTTTTAAGTTAAGAACGACCCTGTAATTCTTTATATTTTCCGCGCTGTATCCATATAATAACTCCAATGGTAATGAGTGCCATAGGTGGCAAAATCATCAAGCCGTTATTCTGATAACCGGCAGCAAACCAGGAATCCGGAATAACCTTGTATCCCCAGATAGTACCAGAACCCAACAATTCACGGAAAAATGAAACGATAACGAGGATAACACCGTAACCAGCAGCATTCCCTATTCCATCCAGGAAAGCAGGTATAGGCTTATTGCCCAGAGCAAAAGCCTCCAGACGTCCCATAATAATACAGTTAGTAATAATCAATCCAACAAAGACCGAAAGCTGCTTGCTTACATCATAGACATAAGCTTTAAGTACCTGGTCCACAAGGACAACCAGAGCAGCCACCACTACCAACTGTACAATAATCCTGATACGTGTGGGGATAGTATTTCTCAACAGAGAAATAATCACATTGGCAAAAGCCAGCACAAACATAACCGACAAAGCCATCACAACAGCTGGCTTCATCTTCACAGTAACGGCCAGCGCCGAACAAATACCCAGAATTTGAACCGTAATTGGGTTATTGATGTTAATCGGGTCTAATAGTATTTTTGAAAGCTTAGCCATATTTTTCAACTTTTAGTTTCCGCGTACTTTATTGATAAAATTAACATAGCATCCAAGATAATCATGTAACATAGCTTGCAGACCTCTACTGGTAAGAGTACCTCCGCTAATGGCATCTACAGCATGCGGATCACCTTTGGGAGCTCCGCCCTTTACTACTGCTATTGAAACAAAATTCCCATTTTCGTCAAAAATCTTTTTTCCAACAAACTGTTTCTGGAACTTCGGAGTAGCTATTTCAGCTCCCAGTCCTGGTGTCTCACCCTTATGGTCAAAAACGACTCCGTGGATAGTGTTCAAATCGTCTTCCAGAGCAATATATCCCCAAATCGGCCCCCACAATCCTTTGCCATAAACCGGAAAGACATATATCTTTTTACCATCATGCTGAGCAATAAAAACAGGCAACTCTCTGTCTTTTATAGGCTTACGATATTGTTCTTCCAGATTGATTTTCAATGGGTCTCCTTCAATTTTATCACCATTGGCATCAACAACAAAGCTCTCCTTGACATATTCTTTAAACAGAGCAGGAGCGGAGTCGCGTTGGCAACGTACTCCTATAGAAGCCAGTATGGCCTGCTGTTTTTCTTTCAACTTATTAGCCTCCTGTAAGGGTTTGAGCTTAATAAAAGCCAATGACAGGGCCAGCGCCACAATAATCACCATAACGGAGGCATAAATAAAGGTATATAAATTGCTTTGAACGTTAATCTTCATTTGTCCGATGTTTTAAGTTTTCTATAAGTTCCTTGCATTCAACAGTTCCGCTCTTTTCATACGCTTTTTAATATGCGAATTAACCACCAGATAGTCAATCAGCGGAGCAAACATATTCATCAGCAATATAGCCAGCATCACACCTTCGGGGTAAGCTGGATTAAGCACACGGATAAGAATAGCCATCAAACCTGCCAGAAATCCGTAAATCCACTTACCCAGCTCGGTATGAGCGGAAGAGACCGGGTCGGTAGCCATATATACCATACCGAATGCAAATCCTCCCAGCAGGAAATGTTCCCAGAACGGAAGACTCATATAAGGATTAGTAGGTGTAGCAAAGATATTCAACAGGATACCCATAAAAGCCCCGCCAGCAAAAGATGCAACAATCACTTTCCAGCTACCCACTCCAAAATAAATCAGTATCAAAGCCCCAATAAGAATAGCCAGAGTAGAAGTCTCTCCAATAGAACCAGGAATAAAACCAAAGAACATATCAGCAATGGAAAAATGACTATGCACAGCTTCCAGCTGACTTACCGAAGATGCCTGGGCAAATTGTCCCAGAGGCGTGGCACCGGAAATACCGTCTGGCAAGTCTGCCACCCATACTTTATCCCCGGACATCCAGTTGGGATATGCAAAGAAGAGGAAAGCTCGGGCCAGCAAAGCCGGGTTGAAAATGTTATATCCTGTTCCGCCAAAAACTTCCTTACCAAAGAGAGTGGCAAAAATAGCTGCCAGAGCTACCATCCACAAAGGTGTCTCCACTGGTATAACCATAGGAATAAGCAAGCCTGTAACAAGGTATCCCTCGCTAACTTCCTCTTTATTTATCTGTGCAAAAAGCACTTCTACAAAACCACCTGCCACATAAGAAACAATCAATATTGGCAAAAACTTAATCAGTCCAAAGCCAAAATTCTGCCAGAAGGTAGAATCAACACCCAGATAATGATAATGCTGATAGCCAATGTTCCATATTCCAAACAGCAGCGGCGGAATAAGAGCAATAATAACCGCGGTCATAGCCCTTTTTAAATCCAGGGCATCACGTATATGTGCACCTTTGGTAGTAACCTTATCAGGCACATACAAAAAGGTATCTATAGCTTCAAACAAAGCATATAGAAAATGCAATTTCCCTCCGGGTTCAAATTTCTTTTTTGCTTTATCAAGAACCTGTCTGAATCCCATTTTCAGTTTTTTTTTGTGTTTAAAAAATTAACCCATTTCTTTTATCATGGCCTGAAGCCCCTGAGTAACAATATCCTGTATATCAATTTTTGAAGCACACACAAACTCACAAAGAGCCAGGTCTTCTTCCACTACTTCGTATATACCCAGAGCCTCCATTCTATCAATATCATTGGCAATTATAGCCTTAAGCAAGTACTCGGGCATAATTTCCATGGGCAGGACACTGTCCATACGCCCAGTGAGCACAAACGGACGCACGCCTCCATGTAAATTGGTATCAATAACCCATTCCTTTTTCGGGAACAACCATGAGAAAAACGTCCGTGAAGTGGAATACTTTTTCAATCCCAGACCAGCCCAGGCCATAAATTCATAATAGTTACCCTCAGGGATAACTGTAATCATATTGTCAAAACGCCCCAAAAAACCGTTTTTCTCAACTTTAAGACCTGTAAGCACATTTCCGCTGATATAACGCACATTGTCATTAGTAACCTGTTTGTCCACTATTGGCTGGATATTAGTACCGGCAATAACCTTGTAATATTGTGGCCTGGCAACTTCTGACCCGGCCAGGGCAATAATCCGGCTAAGGTCAAGATGACCTGTTTTAAACAACCTGCCAATGAATACCACATCCTGGGCAGATACCGTCCAGACAATATCCCCTTTGACAATCGGAGTGAGGTGATGAATCTGGATACCTACATTTCCAGCCGGATGCTTGCCAATAAAATAAGTTTTCTCTACCCCCTTAATCTGTTCAAAAATATTATTCTTAACACGACCATCCAGATTAAGGAAAATCTTGGCATTACTTATCCTGGCCAACACATCAATACCCAGCTGGAATTCCTCCAAATCATCTTTAAAAACAAACTGGTAATCAGGGGCAAGCGGTGCAGTATCAAAAGTTGATATATGCACTGCTTTAGGCCTGGTTTGCGGATCCGCAACAATACCGTATGGACGCTGAATAATAGCGCTCCACAATCCGCTCTTTAACAATACGTTAATAATATCCTCAGCAGACATCTGGGACGGAGAAGAAACATCAAAGGTCTCATATTCAATCTCCGCATCAGCCTTTACAACATATTCCAGAATACGCCTCCTTTCCCCTCGCCTGATTTCAATTACCTCTCCGCTGACAGGCGAAGTGAAGACAATATCGGGACGATATTTATCATAGAACAAGACTGTCCCGGCCTTTACTTTATCCCCCACCTTTGCCTGCACCCGAGGAGTAACGAATTTATAATCAACAGGCTTTAATGCATAAGTCTCGGCAAGAGGCAATTCCGTAAGTTCAGTCTGAGGCTTTCCTTTCAGATTAATATCTAATCCTCTTTTCAGCTTAATTGTTCCTGGCATAAAAACCTATTTTTATTTTTTGAATGCAAAAGATATTGCTTTTTCATATTAAAACAAAAGAGTTTTATCATTCCAATTTTTAAGCTTTTTATAAATTCCTAATTAACAATAGATTTTTAAGACATATTTTTTGGATATTTTACAGCATGTTTTTAAAAAATCTTTTTCAAAAAAATAAAACAATTCAATACAAAACATACTTCATAGACAAATGTTTAAATTTATCAAGGTCTTTTCTCCATGATTGCCTTATTTGTTCCTCGTCCCATCCTGCTAAAATCTGTTTCCTTAATTGGTCAGTGCCAGCTAAAAGGTCAAACCAATGCGGACGAGAGAAAAATTTTTCTTTCCAGCCCGAGAGGTAGTAATAATAAAGTATAAACTCCAGGGTAAATTTCACATTATCAGGCACAGAACGCAAATCCATACCATAACACTTCTCACCCTCGTGGATAGGATTCATCTGCATACCCGGAATATCATGCGGTACAAAAGTAAAAGTACCAAACTTAGGGTCAGGATAGCCAATGACCTGAAAAGGAAATGTTGTGCCCCGTCCTACGCTAAAATCCGTAGCTTCAAAAAAGCACAGAGAAGGATATAACCTGATAGACTTGTAATTAGGAAGATTCGGCGAGGGTTTGACAGGTGGAATATACTTAGTATGATGAGTATAATTTTTTATCGGGATAACACGGATTTTACATTCCTTATGAGCTTTAAGCCAGCCCTCACCATTAATCATAAGAGCAAGCTCGCCCGGGGTCAGACCATAAACCACCGGAATTGGTAACATCCCAACAAAAGAACGGAAACGGCTGGTGTCCAGCACAGGGCCATCAATATAATCTCCATTAGGATTAGGCCTGTCCAGAACAACAAAGATTTTATCATTCTCAGCAGCCGAGTTCATCACCAGATACATAGTGCTGATATAAGTAAAAAACCTCACACCTACGTCCTGAATATCATAAACAATAACATCCACGTCTGATAGCTGACTGGCAGTAGGTGCTTTGTTTTTCCCTATCAAAGAAATTACCGGAATACCACGGTATGAGAGTTTATCGGTCTGATAATCTTCTCCTCTGTCAAGATTGCCTTTTAATCCGTGTTCGGGCGTGAAAATCTTTACTACATTCACACCTCGGGCCAGCAGGGTATCTATTAAATGTTTATGTCCCACCATTGAAGTGTGATTAACTACCAATGCTACACGCTTTCCTTTTATCAGAGGCATATACAAACTCATCCTTTCGGCCCCTACTTTTACAGCCCCATCATCACTACGACGAGCCGAACATTCTGCCAGAACAACAACCAACACAACAATTAACACACTGACACGCAGAAGCTTCATCACTTAGTTTTTAGTTTTTCTTAAAACTAAAATTAGCAAAAAAATTAAAAAAAAGACCTTTTTCTCCTAAATTCTCGTATATTTGCGCAATTATTAAAAATCAAAACAATCAGAAATGAAAAAATTCTATATAGAAACATATGGCTGCCAGATGAATGTATATGACAGCCAGCTGGTAAAAAGTATCCTTACATCCAACCACTGGGAAGAAACAGATAATTACAAAGAGGCAGACCTTATATTAGTTAATACGTGTGCTGTACGCGAACATGCCGAAACCAGGGTAAGAGGGCGTCTTGGTTTATTCAAAGCTGTGAAAAAACAAAATCCACAGATAAAAGTAGGACTACTCGGATGTATGGGACAGCGTCTCAAAGAACGTCTGTTGGAAGAAGAACCTGTCCTGGACTTTGTTATGGGCCCTGATACCTATAAACGTCTGCCCCAAACTCTGGAAAAAGTATATTCCGGAGAAAAAATAGCTGATGTTAAACTGGACAAAAACGAAAACTATGATGAGATATATCCGCGGCGAGACGATCCTTACAAAGTCTCAGCTTATGTAACCATCAGCCGTGGCTGTGATAATATGTGTGCCTTTTGTATTGTGCCCTTTACCCGCGGACGGGAAAGAAGTAAAAAGCCAGATCTTATACTAAAAGAAGTGGAACAGGCCATTGAAATGGGCTACAAAGAAGTCAACCTGCTGGGTCAGAACGTGGATAAATATCAATATGAGGATGTGGATTTTGCACGCCTGCTGGAGATGGTGGCACGCCTGGATTCAAATATGCGTGTACGTTTCCTCACCTCATATCCGCAACATATGAAAAACTCGGTGCTGGAAGTAATGGCCAAATACGAAAACATTGCCCGCAATATCCATCTGCCCGTACAATCTGGCAGCAACCGTATCCTGGAACTTATGCGACGGGGCTATACACGAGAATGGTATCTTGACCGTATCAAAGCCATACGGGAAATTGTGCCCGACTGTGCCATTGGGACAGACATCATTGCAGGATTCTGCACCGAAACAGAACAAGACCACCAGCAGACCATTGATTTAATGGAACAGGTACAGTTTGACTATGCTTTCATGTTCAAATATTCCGAACGCCCCAATACTTATGCTGCCCGCAACCTACCAGATGATGTTCCCGAAGAGGTTAAAATCCGCCGTCTAAACGAAATTATTGACCTGCAAAACAAACATTCTTATCAAAGCAATAAAAAAGACGTAGGCAAAACTTTCCGTGTACTCGTGGAAAATACCTCGCGCAGAAGTGAAAAACAACTTTTAGGTCGTAATTCTCAAGGAAAAGTTATTATCTTTGAAGGTGATAAAAAACTTATCGGGCAATACGTGGATGTAGAAGTATATGACTTCACGCAAGCCACTTTGCTCGGAAAAATGAAAAACTGAATATGGGCTTTATCCATTTCACTTTCATAGATTTCATTGATATTTTCCTTGTAGCATACCTTATGTACGAGCTCTACCGTATCATCAAAGGTACGGTAGCGCTTGATCTATTTATCCTCATCCTGGTCTTATACATAATCTACCTGATTATCAAAGCATTAAATATGAAACTCCTCTCCGTCATCCTTGGTAATTCCATTGGCGTAGGAGTGATAGCAATATTAATAGTATTCCAGCAAGAGGTAAGGCGTTTTCTTCTGTCTTTCAGATTGGAATACAAAAAAATACCGGAAAAAATAGAAAATTTCCTTAGCGGAATATCCGGAGATGAAAATAATATCGTCCCAATCGGTGAGATAATTGAAAGTGTAAAATACTTACTGGCCAATAATCTGGGTGGGATAATTGTTATACTACGTCAGAATGACCTTGCAGACATAATAGAGCGCGGACGCAGGATTGATGCTAAGCTAACAAGCGATTTGCTAAACACCATTTTTTTCAAAAACTCTCCTCTCCACGACGGCGCTGTTATTATCCGTGGTGATAAAATTCTGGCAGCCTCGTGTGTTCTCCCGCTGTCCGAACGTAGCGACCTGCCACAGTTTCTTGGACTGCGCCACCGTGCAGCTATTGGTGTGACCGAAGATACAGATGCCTTTGTTATTGTTGTTTCCGAAGAACGCCGGGAAGTCTCTTATGCAGAATTTGGCAATATTTATATTAATGTATCCCTGGAAAATCTGGAAGAAGTAATGACCAAATATTTCTCCAGACCGGAAAAAGAAAACAAAATCATTGCCTCGGAGCTTTCTCATCGTAATAAGTAATAGTTGGTACGCGGAAATCTCCATATTTCTCAGCGATAAAATCCAGTGTTCCAAGTATTTCCTCTGGATCTTCACTCTGGATAAGCTTCATTTTAATGTCTTTAAAAGACGGTAATCCTTTGAAATAAAGAACAAAGTGACGTCTCATCTCATAAATTCCACGCGGGACGCCTTTAAATTCCAGAGACTTTAGGAAATGTTCTCGTGCTATTTCCACTTTTTCGGCAGCAGTGGGCTCTGGCAATAACTCGCCCGTTTCAAGGAAATGTTTGATTTCCTTAAAGATATAAGGACGACCAATAGCACCACGGCCTATCATAATTCCATCCACACCGTATTTGTCAAAGGCTTCCCTGGCCTGTAAAGGATGCGTAATATCCCCATTGCCAATAATAGGAATTTTTATTGCCGGATTATTTTTCACCTTGCCAATAAGTGTCCAATCAGCTTTTCCGGAATACATCTGCGCACGCGTACGTCCGTGGATGGTAAGAGCAGCTATACCCGTATCCTGCAGACGCATAGCCACTTCCTCTATGACAATGGAGTTCTCATCCCAGCCAAGGCGCGTTTTAACAGTAACAGGCAGCGGGGTAGCTTCTACCACGGCACGGGTCATTTCCACCATCTTGGGAATATCACGCAACATACCAGCACCGGCTCCGCGTCCTGCAATCTTTTTCATTGGGCAACCATAATTTATATCAATGAAATCCGGTTTAAATTCTGTGACAATCTTTGCAGCCTCTGCCATTGACTCCACGATGTGTCCGTAAATCTGGATAGCAGCAGGACGCTCATAATCAAATATCTGCATCTTACGGAAGGTCTTGTCAACATTGCGTATAAGCGCCTCGGATGCAATAAATTCCGTAAAAACAATATCAGCTCCAAATTTTTTGCACATATAACGGAAAGAGGCATCTGTGACATCCTCCATAGGAGCCAGTAGTACTGGATAGCCCTTTATTTCAATGTTTCCTATGCGCAGCATAACAACTATTAATTTTGCACAAAAATAAGACTAAAAAGTCTTTTTATAAACATGCTACAGCACAAAAACATTTAAAATTTTCTTCCAGGATAAAAATCATAAATCCTTAAATATTTTATGTTTATCTTTGCGAAAAAGTAAAAAAACAATTTCTATGGAAAACGAAAAAAAGGAACACCTTGAACCACAGGACAACCTTCAACCAGAGGAAGCAGCAGAAAATAATAGTGGGGAACAACTTGAAGACCTCTCTCCCGTTCAGGCCATTAAAAATGCCTCTCTGCCAATAGAAAACTATCCGCCAGACCACAAAGCAGGGTTCGTCAATATCGTAGGAAATCCCAATGTAGGCAAGTCCACTCTGATGAACAATATGATAGGCGAGAACCTGTCAATAATTACCTCCAAAGCACAAACAACACGGCACAGGATTTTCGGAATAGTCAATGGCGACAAATTCCAGATAATTTTCTCGGACACACCCGGCATACTCAAGCCATCATACAAGCTCCAGGAAGCCATGCTCCGCTATGTGGACACTGCTCTGGAAGATGCCGACGTGTTAATCTACGTTACGGACGTGACAGAAAAAGTGGATAAAAACATTGACTATATTGAAAAAATAAAAAAGCTAACTACCAACATTCCTAAAATCGTTGTGCTTAACAAAATTGACCTTGCCGACCAGACAAAAGTCCAGATGCACATTGAACAGCTCAAGGAATTATTCCCCGATTCTGAAATTATCCCTGTATCAGCTCTTTACAAATTCAATCTGGATAAGCTTTTCAATATGATTATTGAAAAACTACCCTACTCTCCACCCTATTTTGAAAAAGACCAGCTCACAGATAAACCTTTGCGTTTCTTTGTTGCCGAAATTATCCGCAAAAATATTCTGGAACTTTACCGTCAAGAAATTCCTTATAGCGTGGAAGTAGGTATAGAGGAATTCAAAGAACTGCCGCATATCACCCGTATAAGAGCAACAATTTATGTAGCAAAAGAATCTCAAAAGCCCATCATTATTGGCAAAGGTGGACAGGCAATCAAACAGCTGGGAATACGCTCCCGCGAAGAGATTGAGGAATTTATCGGAAACAAGGTTTATCTGGAATTATTCGTCAAGGTCAGCAAAAACTGGCGTAACGACGTGCGCAAGCTGAGGATGTTTGGATATGAATTGTAAATTTGATTTAGCCACGAATTACACTAATTAACACGAATATTCGTGCATTAGTGGCTTTGGATTTTGCCAGGAATAACACAACAAAAAGGCAAGAAAAAATTTTTTGGGCGCCTAAAAAGGCGCCCAAAAATATATTATCCCTGCTGCTGTTTTATCCACTTGACCAATCCGCCAGCACGGAGGATTTCCATGAGTTTTTGCGGAAGGGGTTGAAAGTCAAAAGTCTTATCTCCAATGAAAATTTTTCCATTTTCAAAGTCAATGTCCACCCTGTCGCCGGGCTGGTATGCTTCCACAGCCTCAGGATGAACAATAATTGGCAATCCTTGATTAGTAGAAGAGCGGAAGAATATACGGTTTACCGACTTGACTATCACAGCTTTTATGCCCAGATATGCCAGACCTACAGCAGGATGCTCGCGGGAGCTTCCGCAGCCAAAGTTATCTCCTGCAATGATAATGTCCCCTTTCTGTGCGTTTTTGCTGAAATTGGGGTCAAAGCCTGCAAACAGGTGCGGAATAATTCCTTCCGGGTCCGAGCTGAGCACCTGATACGTGAGGTTTCCGGCAAACATCTGGTCAGTGTTGAGATTATCCACGTCTTTGTAGTTCCACACGCCATTGATGCGGCGGAGTTCACCTTCCGGAATTGTCAGGGTCTCGCTTTGTTCCTGCTGGTAAGGATAATGTTCCTCTCGCGGCTGGAAATCCGGGTCAAGTACCTCGCGCGGGTCAGAGATTTTTCCGTTCAGTGCGGAATATGCCACAGTAGCGGGTGAAGCAAGGAATATACTTGCGTTCTTGTTGCCCATACGTCCGAGGAAGTTACGGTTAGCCGTGGAGATAACGTTCCATCCGTCGGCCGGGATCCCCTGCCCTGTTCCCAGGCATGGTCCGCACGAGGAAGTAAGGATATTTGCTCCGGCAGAGACAAAGGTCGTGATAATTCCGTTGGTAATAGCCCGGAGGTAAATTTCGCGGGAAGCTGGGGTGACAATCATTTCCACGTCCGGATGCACCATTTTTCCGCGGAGAATAGAGGCAGCCTGTTCCAGGTCCTCATAGCGTCCGTTAGTACATGTACCCACAAATGCCTCATTAATAGGTGTTCCGATAACCTCGCGCAGGGCTTTGATATTATCCACGTGATGCGGAGCTGCTACAACAGGGAACAGTTCGCTCAGATTTATTTCAATCACGCGGGCATATTCAGCGTCCGGGTCAGCCCACAGTCCGCCGAGATCGTCAACGGATACGCCGTAATAGTCTGCCAGCACCTCATCCGGCGGGAAAACTGCATTTTTAGCTCCAAGCTCTGAGGCCATATTGGCAATTGTCATACGGTCAGCTATGGACAGGGTTTTTACTCCGTCGCCGTGGAACTCAATGGACATGTAGTTAGCGCCTGCCGATCCAATCATTCCGGCAATCCACAGGATAAGGTCTTTGGCAAACACTCCTTTTGGCAGACTTCCGTGAAGGACTATTTTAATTGTCTCTGGCACACGGAACCATGTTTCGCCTCTGAGCCACAGTCCGGCAGCTTCGGTGCGGTCAATACCAGCGGCAAGAGTGTTGAAAGATCCGGCAGTGCAGGTATGGCTATCACTTCCGACGATAATCATTCCGGGGCGGGCATGCTTTGCCATAAGCTGATGGCAGATACCTTCGCCCTCGTCGTGGAAACGTTTAATACCCTGTTCCTTGACGAATTTGCGCACAGCGTCGTGGTCTGTGGCTACCTTGGAGTTAGTAGGCGGTGAGTTATGGTCAAGCACAATTACCAGGCGGTCGGGGTCATAGACCTTTTTCCCGCCCATTTTTTCAAAGGTCTTGCGTATGGATGCGGTGTTATCATGCGTTAAAATCAAATCCGGTTGTTTGAAGACAATGCTCCCGGCTCTGGCGCCCAGGATTTTCTCAGCAAAAGTCAGTCCCATAGGAATAAGTTTTTAAAATTTTGGTTAAAAATAGCAAAATGCCTTAATAGGTCAAAAATAAAAATCGGGGCAGCGGGCGGAGCGGGTCAGACGGGTGAAGGCGAGGCCATAGCCTGCCGCTGAGGCGGGGCGATCAGAGTAAGCCACGACGAAGCGTTAAACAGGCTAAGCCGTGCCGAGGCCGGATGCAAGCAAAGCACGCGATGGGGCGGCTGCCGTGCAAGCAAGCGTCTGGAATGCAGCCATAATGCAACAAAAGGCAGCCGCCCCAGCCCCCCAGAAAAACAAAAAACTACTTATCTTGTTCTTGAGGCATTTTTTCAGCAGGAAGAGGCAAATATTTAGCTATATACTTGCGCGGAGCACGGAAAACGTTTTGCTTGATGCCAGGGTGGATTTTGTAAAACTGTTCCAACATCTGGCCTACGTCCGCGCGTTTGTTGATTTTGACGTTCACACACTTGCCAATTTCAGCTTTGAGGTCCAGCAGGTTAGCGTAATATTCTATGTCCTTTGCCTCCACTTCCAGCATGGGGCGGATGAGCTGGAACTTACCGTTGAACATATCCACGGAATAAGGCAAAGAGCTGATTTCGCCATTAAAGAGGATGTTCATCAGCAGAGTTTCGTTGGCATCGTCCATGTGGTGACCAAAAGCCAGTTTGTTGCAACCCAGCTCCTCGGTCAAGCGGAACAGGCGTGTGCGCCGTCCCCAGGCGCATTTGAAGCAGGGTGATAATTTCTGGTCGCGTTCAAAATCCACGTCCACCTCAATCTTATGGAACTCTATGCCATAGTGGTCGCACAAAGCCTTGATTTTCTGGTCATCAGCCAGCTGCGGCAAATCACGCACAACTATATGGGCAGCTTTGACCTGGTATTTGAACGGAAAAGAACGGCGGCGTTCAGCCAGGATGTCCAGCAAAGCCATAGAGTCCTTTCCGCCCGAGACACCCACGAGCACACAATCACCATCTTTCAGCAGATTTTGCTGGTAGATTGTCTTGCCAACTTTTTTGCGTAGCTTGTTGATAAAATTACGTTGTCCTTTTGTAAAATTTTCTTTCATTTTTCCACTTCTACTGTTTGCAGCTTTTTATGCTGGAAAAATTTGACATAGTAAATTATGCTGGAAATAAGCAAAGCAAGGCCAATACCCAGATACACAGGCGCCAGGTATTTTTTATGGATAATTCCTGATACCCTGAGGGTTATGCCTGTACCCATCATTAGAGCAATAAGGATATAACTTGATGGTTTCTGAAAATGCCACCAGTGCACCTTATGGGGCAGGTCCAGTATACGTTTAATGTTTTTTGCAGACAGTTTGTTAAACAGCCAGCCTTTTAACAAGCCAAGAGGGATGCCAATGATGAGTGCCCACATAATTTGCCTGCCGGTGAGCAGATGCAGCCAGCGCAGGAAAATGCTCAGCAACATCAAGCCGGCCATTGACCACAACAGACCTGAATATAGAATGAGGTTGTGTTTATGTGTTTTCATTTTTTCATTGATTTTTTTCACCCTGCAAAATTAAGAATTTTAGGTCTTTTTTTCCGAATGATAAAGATTTTTATATGTTTTTGTATTTTTTTACTTTTACAAAAAAGAAAATCTAAAAGTTATGCTAAGATATCCGATACCTACTGCGTTTACACTCATAGCATTACCATACCTGGTAATAGGCTATATTTTTGAGGTGATAATTTTCTGGTTGTTTGCAAAAAAATATGCCATACGTTTCTGGCATTCGGCCTTTGTGGTACTCATAGCTAACCTATTTTCGGCTTTTGCAGGGTTGTTTGTGGCGCTGGGCACAAGCTTTACTGCTAATGTGCTGTGGTTCCTTGGCTTTTTTGTAATATCCTCGGTCATAGAGGCAGGTTTTTATATAGCATATTTTTATAAAGGTGAAATACGCAACTGGCGCCTGATAACAGCCTCAGTTCTTGGCAATCTAATCACCTTTGTAATAGTTGGTTATGGGATATTTATCAATCCTGTCCTCACGGAAAAATACCTCCCGCTGCTGGGAATAAAATTTTTCTAAAAACTTATAGCCATGGCAAGTAATCTGTTATTAATCATAGACCCACAGAATGATTTTTGCAATCTGGGTGATGAAAACGGAAAAGGCCGGGGCGCCCTGTATGTTCCAGGTGCTCATGATGATATGATACGCCTTGCCGGCTGGATAAAAGACAATAAACAGAAAATTGACCACATTATCATTACTCTGGACAGTCATCATCTGATGGACATTTCGCACACGCTTTTCTGGGTAGATGAGCAAGGCAACCATCCGGAGCCGTTCAGCACTATACGGGCTGCTGAAGTGGAACAGGGACGCTGGCGTTCGGTCATTGACAACGATAAATCCCTGGAATATCTGCAAAAACTTGAAGCCCAGGGCATCACGCACACAGTATGGCCTCCGCATTGCCTTATCGGGTCCGAAGGTGCTGCTATCTTTCCGCCACTGATGGAAGCCATTACAGAATGGGCAGCACAAGGACGCTATTATCAACCTGTTATGAAAGGAACTTATCCTTTCTCCGAACACTTTGGAGCATTTGCTGCACAGGTGATATTTGACGATGTGCCAGAGACACAGATTAACAGCGAATTGCTGGACACACTGGGAGAATTTGATAATATTTTCCTGGCAGGCGAGGCGCGTTCGCACTGCGTAGGCACAACGCTCAAACAGATTATAGACTATGCGCCTATTGTAGTGCAGAAAATAACCGTGCTGGAAGACGCTATGAGCAATGTTCCGGGCTTTAAGATGGAAGAAGTATATAGCCAGGCCAGGGATCTGGGCGCCAAGCTGCTAACTACAAGGATGGTGACGCTTTACTGATTTTTCCGCATTTATCATTATTGAGGGACTGCCCTGTATGTACGTGTCCGGGTAAAGGAGACGTATGACTGCGGGGCAGCCCCTTTTTGTTTTTTTAAGTCTTTAGCGCACCAAGAAATATTTACTTTTGGGCAGGAAAAAGATTTACGCCTATGGGAGTGAAAAAATTTTTCAGGAAACAAGCAGAAAAAGACTTTCGTTTGTGGGACGTGTTAACAGTTTCTTTTTCGCATTTTGCCCACGACATTTACACAGCTTTCCTCTCGCCTATTCTACCGCTGATTATTGAAAAATATTCCATTTCATATACAGCAGCAGGTTTGCTGAATGTGATACGTAATTTTCCGACCATACTCAATCCTGTGGTAGGTGCTATTGTGGATCGGCGAGGCGGACGTTTCCTGGTGATAATAGGGCCTACCATCTCGGCCATAGGGATGACGATCATAGGAGTGGCTCCAAGTTATGGGGTGCTCCTGCTATTATTGTTTGTAGTAGGGCTAAACTCCACGCTTTTTCATGTTCCTTCGCCAGTGATGATAAAGCTGGTATCGGGCAAGCGTGTGGGTCTGGGAATGAGCTTTTACATGGTAGGAGGTGAGACAGCCCGCACACTTGGCCCTATTGTAGTGCTGGCAGCAGTCTCGGCCTGGGGTCTGGAAGGCATCTGGCGTCTCATTCCGTTCGGAGTGGCTGCCTCGGCTTTCCTATGGTGGCGTCTGAGCCAGCTGCCCATAAAAGGCCAGGGTGTTACACGCACGGACGAGAAACTGACAGGTATAAAAGAAATTCTGCGTAAGGTTTACAAGTTTTTCCTGGTGATGCTGTTGTTCTTGCTTTTCCGGGCAATGCTGCGTTCAGCCCTGACGTTTTATTTGCCAACCTACCTGAAAGTGGAGGGACATAGTTTGTGGCTCTCTGGCATAGCCCTGTCTGTTCTGGAATTTGCCGGAATATTCGGCAGTTTCTTTGGTGGCACAATATCCGACCATATAGGCAGGAGGAATACTTTGCTCATATCGGCTATAACTACACCATTTTTGATGTTGTTGTTTCTGGGCATGAATGGATGGTGGGCTTTTCCGCTGCTTATATTGCTGGGCTTGATGATATTCATTACCTCGCCGGTGCTTCTGGCTTTTGTCCATGATATAGAGACTGACCGTCCGGCTTTTGTCAATTCCATATACATGATATTGAATTTCTTTGGGTCGTCCGTAGCAGCCTTGCTGGTAGGATTTTTGAGCGATAAGTTTGGGATAAAAGAAAGTTTTTACCTGATAACGTATTTTTCCTTTGGCGCTATTCCAGTAGTTTTGCTGTTCAAAAAGCATGAGCCGAGCGCTTAATCTGCATCGCAGCCCAGCATTATCTTAATCATCTTAATGAGTTCCAGTTCAGGACGCGATATATCCCAATACACGTGAGCCATACGGTAGTATGGCTCACGTTGTTTTAATAGTTGTTCCAGATAGTTTTCCAATTCCTTTTGAGTAGAAAAATTTTTCAGCAAGGGGCGTTTATCCTTTTCCGGGAAAAGACGGGCAGCAAGTAAATCCACAGGTGCAATGAGGTAAATAGTCAGGCCACTGTCATACATCAACTGGTAATTATTATGATAGATGGGCGTGCCTCCGCCTGTGGCCATAATAAAATTATCCTGTGAGGAGATAATTTCTTTGAGCGTTTGATGTTCCAGATCACGAAAAAACTCTTCGCCTCTGGTAGCGAAGAGTTTATCAATTGATTGTCCGGAATGTTTTTCAATTTCCGTATCCAGGTCAATAAAATTTGGTATTTTCTGGAAATGTCCTGCCATTGCTTTGCCCAGGGAGGTTTTACCACTTCCGGGCATGCCCCATAGAAAAATTCTCATTTCTTTTTGTTTTTCTCGTGCATATAAACTTCGCGTCCGCCGAGGAAAATGCCACCTAAGAGCAAGAAAAGCAATCCACCATCAATGGGGATAGGCTGTGGTGGTGGAGGAGGCGGTTGACTAAATCCTATAGAAGCAAAAATTATTAGTGCCAGAAATGTTAAGATTAATTTTTTCATATTTCGTTTTTGCTTTTTTCCTTTTTTGTTTGAAGTAAATTAACTGAACCGCAAATTTATAACAGATTTTTCAAAACTTACAAGTTTTTTTCTTATTGTATAAACAAATAAAGCGCCAAAAATGTTTCGCATTTTATAAAAAGTTTTGACAGAATTACTGAATTTATTGGTATTTAACTAAATTTGAATAAAAAACTCTGTAAAAATTTTAACCATGTCCCTGCTAATAAAAAACGCCCGTATAGTTAATTTTAACGAAATCAAAGACGGAGATATTTTAATAGAAAGAAAAAAAATTATCCGTATTGACAGGAATATCTCCTCTGGATCAGACCAAATCATTGATGCCCAGGGCAAATACGTAATTCCGGGCGGAATAGACACGCATGTTCATTTTGCCCTACCCACTTCTGCTGGCCTTACGGCTGATGATTTTCTCACTGGATCGCGTGCTGCTCTATGGGGAGGTACTACCTCGGTGATAGACTTTGTCACGCCCCTGCCCGGACAATCCTTGATTGAGGCATATTTGCAACGTGTAGCAGAAGCCAAGGAGGCACTAACAAATGTATTTTTCCACGTCAGCCCTATTGAATGGACTGCTTCCACGGCAGATGAAATGAAGACCCTGGTAAAGGAACACGGTATTACTTCCTTTAAGGTTTATATGGCCTACAAAAACTCTATTGGCATAGATGACACAGTATTAATAAAAGTACTGGAAACTGCCGGGAAATTAGACGCCTTGACAATTGTCCATTGTGAAAACGACGAAATTATTGAGTATCTACGAAATAAATACTTTAGTCAGGGTAAGACAGAACCTCTGTATCATCCACTCTCTCGTCCGGATGATGCCGAAGCTGAGGCTATCAACCGTCTGGCACTGTATGCTGGCACACTGGGTGTATCAGTTTATGCTGTGCATGTGTCCACAGAGAAAGGGCTGGAACGTATCCGTCAGGCACGCAAGCAAGGAGTGGAATTTTATGCTGAGACCTGTCCGCAATACCTCACACTCACCGATGAGGTTTACGATGCACCATTTGACCAGGCTGCTAAATATGTTATGAGCCCACCTCTGCGCAAGGAACATGACCGTCAGGCATTGTGGGATGGAGTTTCCGATGGCACTGTGCATACTATTGGCACTGACCATTGCTCGTTTACCATGGAACAAAAACGCAAAGGAATAAATGACTTCCGCAGAATACCTAACGGAGCAGGCGGCGTGGAGCACCGTTTGGAACTGCTTTATACCCTCGGTGTGGCCAGCGGAAAAATAGATATGAAGCGCTTTGTGGAAATTACTTCATATAATGCAGCCCGTCTGTTCCGCCTGCAAGGAAAAGGCCAAATCAGAGAAGGATTTGACGCAGACCTGGTTATATGGAACGCGGAAAAAAGACATATTATCTCATCCACCACACACAAGATGAACACGGACAACAACATCTATGAAGGCCTTGAAGTCATTGGTCAGGCCGAGACAGTTATCCTTGGTGGGAAAATAGTCAAAGATGGAGGGCAATTATTCGTATGATTATTTGAAAAATGTTTAATTGTGGAATATTTTTTTGCGAAAAATTTTCTTTTTATGATTAAAATATCTTACTTTTGCAAGTCCAAATAACTAAAAAAACAGGATAGGATGTCACGAGTTTGTCAGATTACAGGAAAGCGACCGATTGTTGGGAATCATGTATCGCACTCTCATCACAAAACTAAGCGTCGTTTTTATCCCAATTTGCAGGAAAAGAAATTTTATCTTGAAGAAGAAGGTCGCTGGATCAAGTTACGCGTTTCTACCGAAGGCATGCGCTTGATCAACAAAATTGGTCTCAAAGCCGCTCTTGAGCGTGCAAAGGCTAAGGGTTACATTAAAAGCTATTAAAAATTAAAAAAGTTAAGTCATGGCTAAGAAAAAAGGAGGCAAAAAAAAGAAGGCTGACCGCATACAGGTCATCCTGGAATGTACTGAGCAGAAGAAGCTTGGAGTACCGGGAATTTCCAGATATTACACAACAAAGAACCGTCGTAATACTCCCGGACGTCTGGAACTTCGTAAGTATAACCCGTATCTTAAACGTTACACTATTCACCGTGAGGTTAAATAAAAATTAATTAACTATGGCTAAGAAAGTTGTTGCTCGTCTGCAGACAGGTAAAGAAGGTAAAGGTGTTACCAAGATAATCAAAATGGTACGTTCTCCTAAAACAGGTGCTTATATCTTTAAGGAGAAAATCGTTAATACCGAAAGGGCAAAAGAGGCTTTAAAGGAATTGAACTAAAGCCTTTTCTCAGCGCTGAGAAAAAAGAGGCCGTCGTGATGATGAGCCTCTTTTTTTTATTTTTACGGTTTTGTTTACACCAGGATTTTTATTTAATATTGAGAAAAATAAAAATCCTCAATGTTTGAATTTCTCAAGCGCAAGTATCCTTTTACTTTCAACCTGGTTCATAATGCTAAAATCGTCTTTTTTGTGAGCCTGGTATTAGGTGTTTTCTTGTATTTCTTTCAACCGTTTGACTTATACAGTTTTCCTCCAAAACAAAAAATAATCTTTTCTCTGTCAATAGCTGTGATAACCTTTGCTGTCCTGGCTTTTAACATGTTGGTTTTACCTTCCTATTTCACTAAAATTTTTACTCAGGAAAAATGGACGGTATGGAAGGAGATATTGTGGAATTTGTGGCTTATAACAAGTATTTCCGCAGCTTATGTAATTTTTCTGAAGATTATACACATTCCTTTGATCAAGGGTGTTTTTGTCTTAAAGGTTATATTGCTCAGTGTTATTCCCATTTCCTTATTGGTTGTATTTAACCGTAACCGTCTTTTGCGGCTTAACCTTTATGATGCTGTGGAAATGAACCGTAAATTATTACAAAAACTAAGAGAGCGCAGGGAAACGGTTACCTTGCAATCGGAATACAATGAGACACTTACCCTAGAACCGGATAAAATAATCCTTGTCCGTGCAGCAGGAAATTATATAGAGATTTTTTATGATGATAATCTCAAAGCTGTGCGTAAGATATTGAGGATAACGCTTAAACGTGTGCAGGAAATTTTGTCCAAGTATAGTTTTATATACCGCACACACAGGTCTTATCTGGTGAATGTCAATTATATTACTCAGGCCGAGGGCAATTCCCAGGGCATACAACTTAAACTAAACCTTATAGATTTTATGGTTCCTGTATCACGGAATTATATTCAAGGTTTGAAAAATCTTTTATGATATTTATCCCTGGCTTTTTGTTTACTACCATGTAGATTCCTATAGTATTTCCTTGATTTACAGGCAGATTTAATTGTTTCGTTTATCCCTAGAATTTTTCTCTTATCCCTGTTTTTTGTCTGCTGTACCTTTATTTTTTCCAGGGGTTTTTTCTGTGATAGTTTTGGGAAAGAACTCTAAATTTTTTGTTTATGCAATCATTACAAATCGGCGATCTTACTGTACGTTATCCCATTGTCCAGGGTGGAATGGGCGTTGGCATTTCTCTTTCCGGGTTGGCTTCGGCTGTGGCTAATCAGGGTGGACTAGGCGTTATTTCAGCTGTGGGGATAGGTATGTTGGAAGGGGACAGGAAACATTTCCGTGAGAATAATCAGAAACTGTTCAGGCGGGAGATAAGACGTGCACGTGATCTGGCACCCGGCGGAGTAATAGGTGCAAATATCATGTTTGCTGTTACTGATTTTGAAGATATGTTCCGTATAGCTCTTGAAGAGGATCTGGATGTGGTAATTGTGGGAGCCGGCTTGTTTCTGAAAAAGCCAGAGAATCTTACTATGGATGAATTTATCCATACCCGCACAAAAATATTGCCCAAGCTTTCCTCGGGCAGAGCCGTCAGTCTAACTTTTAAAGTATGGGACGAAAAATTCGGAAGAATTCCGGACGGTGTGGTCATAGAAGGGCCAATGGCAGGAGGACATCTTGGTTTTAAGAAAAATCAACTTTCCGGAGAATTGATACCATTAGAGGATCTGGTACAGCAGGCACGCAATGCACTTATACCTTTTGAGGATAAATACGGACAGCATATTCCTATAATCGCTGGAGGTGGAATATATACTGGTGAGGATGTATATCATATCATTGACGTTGGAGCTGACGCTGCAAAGATAGGTACCCGTTTTGTGACAACCCAGGAGTGCGATGCCGATGAGGCTTTTAAAATGGAATATATACGTGCCGGCGCAGAGGATATTGTCATCATAGACAGTCCTGTGGGCTTACCCGGACGCGCTGTGGAAAATGATTTTATCCGCAGTGTCAATGCTGGTGAGAAAAAACCGGTCAAATGTGCCTGGAAATGCCTTAAAACCTGCGATTGGCATAAAGTTCCTTATTGTATTGCCGATGCCCTGGCCAATGCTGCCAAAGGAAACCTCAAGGATGGTTTTGCTTTTGCTGGTTCCAATGCTTATAGATCCACTAAGATAACCACTGTAAAACAGGTATTTGAAGATTTGATAAGAGAATACCAACAAGCGGAAGAAAAGAATATGTTAGCTTTACGTATATAACCCAAAAACATTTATTCATCAAAAAGCCGGCTGCAAGGCCGGTTTTTTTATTGGATTTTTAGTATTTTGAAGAAGGAAAAACGAAAAAATTTTAGTATGAAACGCCTGTATTTTTTCTTATTACTATTCCTTCCTTTGATAAGCTCTGGGCAGCTGCCACTGCTTATCAGCGATAATTTCCTGGATAATAGTAATGATTGGTATGAAAAAGATGATAAAACAGTCACAGCCAAAGTAGGCAACGGCATCTATTATCTATACCTCAAAGATGAAGATTACACTTACCGGTTCTGGAACAAACTCTATGACTTGACTAGCCTGGACGAGTATAAAATAGAGTGCCGGATGAAATTATTAAGCGGAAGGGATGATGATTTCTACGGCCTACTGTTTGACACCCAGGATGCTGAAAACTGTAGTGAGTTCAAAATTGCCTCAGTCAAAGAAGCTTATATTAACCGGCGTGAGGACAAGGACTACAAATATTTGACCTACCGTCTGGATTTTCCGTTCATAAATCCACGGGGACAATATAATACCCTGACCGTGCACAAACATAACGGATATTATGACTTTTACATAAATGGACATTTTTTCAAACGGCTTAATGCCAAGAAATTAATTCCACAAGGCGGAAAAGTGGGATTTTTCCTGGGCGGAAAAATGGAAGTTGCTGTGGATTACATCAAAATATACGGACGTAAGTCAAAAATCAATCTGGTGGATAACCCGCTTAATAGCCAAAAAGTAAATCTTGGGCCTGGCGTCAACACAGGAGCTGACGAGCTGCGTCCTATTATCAGCTCGGATGGAAATTATCTATACTTTGTGCGGGTAGGTGGTGATTACGGCGATGATGATGACATCTGGGTCAGCCAAAAAGTCAATGGACAATGGACAAAAGCGAAAAAACTACCTCCTCCCTTTAATGACGAACACAACAACGGAATTTATTATGTTTCCCCGGACCGGACGGTATTCATTGTTTCTGGCACATACGACAATGGAGTTTATGTTAACTCCGACGGCTTATCCGTGATTTATAAAAATCCTGATGGCACCTGGATCAAGCCTCAAGCCTTGATAATAGGAGACATTCGTAATGCTTCAGAGTATTATTCCTATTGTATGTCGGCCGATAGGAAATATTTGCTTCTTTCGGTGGAAATTCCGGGTGATACCTATGGAAAACGGGATATTTACGTGAGTTTTTTACAAAATGATGGCACTTATTCCACCCCGGTTAACCTGGGCCCTATAGTCAATACAACAGGGAATGACGGAACACCTTTTCTGGCATCTGATAACCGCACACTGTATTTTTATTCTGATGGACATCCGGGATATGGCGACGGAGATATTTTCGTAACCCGGCGTCTGGACGACACATGGACAAACTGGACAGATCCGCAAAACCTTGGCCCAGCCATAAATAGTGATGACTGGGACGCTTATTTTACAATAGATTCCCGGGGGGAATATGCTTATCTGGTCTCCTATAAGCCAGATAATGCCTTTGGGCAGGGAGACATCTACTCCATCCGGCTGAGCGAAGAAGCCCGTCCTAATCCTGTAGCAGTTATCAACGGAAAAGTTATTGATAAAAGCTCTGGACGACCAGTTCAGGCAAATATCATTTATTACAAAGGCGATGAGGATAATGTTACCAATACATCAATATCTGATGCAGCCACTGGAGGGTTTAAGCTTGTTTTGCCTCTGGGACAGAAATATACTATTTATGCCAACAAACCTGGCTATATCTCTTCTCTAAAAGAAATTGATTTAACGGATTCGTTAAATTACACAGAAATCCCCCTGGTGCTAAATATTAAAAAAATTTCAGCAGGCCAGACCTTCACTCTGAAAAACATTTATTTTCCGGCTGGTAGTTCAAAGTTTTTACCACAGTCATATCCGGAGCTTAACCGCCTGGTAATGTTCATGAAACAAAACCCTGAGGTTAAGATAGAAATATCTGGACATACAAATAACATCGGCAACAGGGATAAGCTATTAAAATTGTCATTAGATAGAGCCAGAGCTGTAAAAAAATATCTGGTAAATGCAGGTATAAACGCTAATAGAATAACAGTAAAAGGCTATGGCCCTGACAAACCTGTGGCAGATAATTCCACTGTTCAGGGACGAAGGCTTAACCAGCGGGTAGAAATCAAAATTATAAAGGATTAAGTATTTAACCCTATTTTAATTTGCGTTTAAAAAGGTTTTTTTATTATTTTACAGAGTTATAATAATTCGGATTTAATAATTTTTTCTGGGAAATGAACAAAAATTTCAAACAACTGCTGCTTGTATTTTTTTTGTTTTTAGGTCTGACATATTCCCATGCCAGCAACATAGATTCATTAATAAGGCAGTTAAATAAAGTCCAGGGAAAACAAAAAACCGAACTTTTGCTTAATATCACCTGGAAACTGCGTAATACCAATCCTCAGGAAGGCATCAAGTATTGCAAACAAGCTATTAGACTGGCTGATAGTACGAAAGACTATGCCAATGCTGCCAAAGCTTATAGTTTCCTTGGGGTATTATACAGAAATCTGGGCTATTATAGCATTGCTTTTTCGTATTACAAAAAAGGATTGGAAATTGCTATCAAACACAATATATTAGACCAGGAAGGTTACGGATATAACAATCTGGGTAATATCTACCTTTATCAAAAACAACCCAAATTAGCCATCAATTATCTCAAAAAAGCTGATAGCTTAGCCCAAATTATGAAAAACGATGATGTCAGGGCCTATGCTTTGCAAAATATCGGAAGGGCTTTTATGATGTTAGGTCAAGCTGATAGCGCTATAAAATATTTAAACCTTACTCTGGAGGTCAGAGAAAAAATTAATGCTGTCAACAAAATTCCAGTTACTTATAAATACCTTGGGGATGCTTATAAATTGAAAGGAGATTATAAATCAGCTTTTAAATATTATGCACTTACGGCCAGCAGTGCGGATTTTGAAAATGATATGGACCTTTATTCAGACTATTCCTATAATATGGCGGATTTATATCTAAAAACCAATCGTCTGGATTCTGCGCTGTGGTATGCCCAGCAGTCAATAAAAGCTGCCAAAAAAGTAAACACCCTTTACAGGGAAATGCTGGCTTACGAAATCCTGGCAAAAGTCTATGCACAAAAGCAAGACTACAAAAAGGCTTATGATTATAGTCTGCAAGCCCTTAAAATAAAAGACCAAATTTTTACCGAAGAGGTGGTCAAAGGTGTTAAGAGTATTGAGTTTACCGAACAAGCAGCAAAAAAAGATGCAAAAATCAAACTACTGGAAAAAGACTTAAAAATAAAATTACTGGAGAATAAAAGACGAACTTACCTCCTCTACTCTGCTATATTTGCCCTGCTTATATTAGTAATTCTGGCAGTGTCTATTTATATACAAAACATTAAGGTCAAACGTTATGCTGAGCAACTAAGCGAAAAAAATTATATTATCAACCAGCAAAATGAAGAACTCCAGCAACACTCTAATATTTTAAAATCCATTAATGAAGAATTAGCAGAAAAAGACAGAACGATTACTCAGAGCATTGAATATGCCAAGACTATAAAACAGTCTATGATGGCCTCAGAGGCAGCATTACAGGAATGCCCTGTAGTAAGGGATTATTTCATCATTGATAAGCCCAAAGACATTATTGGCGGCGATTTCTACTATTTCAACCGATTCAAGGATTATATTTCCATCATTGTTGCTGATGCCACAGGCCACGGTATCCCTGGCGCTTTTATAAGCATTATTTCTATTGCTATTTTCAAAGATATTTTACATTCCTTAGAAAATCCAGATGCCGCCCAGGTGCTCACAATATTCCGGGCAAGGATAAAATCAGTATTGCGCCAGGATCAGAAACGTTTCAATGTAAAAGATGGTGTGGACGTAGCAATATGTCTTATTTATCCTCAACGCAACATACTGAATTTTGCTGGAGCATATCAGGATTTATACTATATCAATCACGGAGAACTCACTGTTGTGAAAGGAGTAAAGAATACAGCTGGCTTCTCTTTTGTAGAAAAAGAATTTGTTAGCCACAATATTTACCTTGAAAGCATTGATAAATTTTATTTATTTTCTGATGGTGTTGTTGACCAGCTGGGGGGTGAGGATTATACGCGCTTTAGCACTCAAAGATGGCAAAACCTGCTATTGGAAATATACCACTACCCAATGAAAAAACAAAAAGAAATTATTGAACAGATTATTGAGAAATGGCAAGACAATAACAGACAGACCGATGACATCCTCATAGTGGGCATTGAACTGGATAAAAGCGTGTTAATGTAAAAGTCCGGGAGGCAAAACAACCTTTACGTATTTTTTCTTATGGCTAACCTTTAATACTTGTGTTCCATTAATAGGGATTAAAATTTCTTCTCCATTAAAATCCGCTTTCACAAGCGGATTTTTTTCTATATCAACGAATTCGGTAATAATGCCCGTCTTAGCTGTGTTTTTATCCTCTATAGTGTAGTTAATCAAGAATTCCAGATTATCCAGGTTGACATATTTTTTTGCTATATCCCGGGGGAGGAAGATTTCTCTGCCAGCCAGTTCCCTGGCCTGTTGTTCATCCTCCACATCATAGAATTTTATAATAGGTTTGAGAGCCTCAAGATTGCTCTGGTCATATTCAATAAAAAAAGGAATCAGCCAGCCGGATATTCCGGCAAAGACTGATTCCTCGGTAAGTTTTACAGGGTCAAAACGTAAATTTATTTTAACGTGCCCTTTATATCCGTGAGGTTTGAGGATTTGTCCTATCCGGATGTTGTTTTCCGGATTAAGGAGTTTTTTAGCCTCACGAAATTTCATAATTATTCTGCTTTTTCCTCAGCACCGGCATTTTCGTCAGCAGCCTGCTGATCTGTTTGTTCTGCTTCCTGTGCCTGTTCCTCGGCCTGTTCAGCAAACTTCTTGGCAATTTCTTCAGCACGTTTCTGAGCAATCTTTCTCTCTTCCTCAAGCATCTTGTTCATTTTCTCTTTTTCCTGCTGCTTAGCCTTTTCCTTAAGCTGACGTAATTTTTCCTCTTTCTGCTTTTTCCATTCATTGAACTTGGCATAAGCCTGATCCTCGGTAAGTGCTCCTTTTTTTACTCCACGCAAAAGATGGAACAAATAAAGCGCTCCGGCTTTGCGTAAGAGTGTTCTGGCTGTATCAGTAGGCTGAGCACCTACAGAAAGCCAATAAACAGCACGATCAACATTAATCTGAATAGTCTCGGGATAGGTGTTGGGGTCATAAATGCCCAACTTCTCAATGTGCTTGCCGTCACGCGGCGCACGACTGTCGGCAACTACGATGGAATAAGTAGCGTAGTGCCTACGCCCTCTACGGGCCAATCTAATTCTTACTGGCATACTTCCTTTTTGATTTTTCTGTTTTTAGTTTACTTTTAAGCAGGGCAAAGATAAAATTATTATCTTTAATGGCAAAAGTATTTGAACTGATTTTAAATTTTTTTCCATTATAAAACACGGATTTATGAAAAAAATATCTTTTTTCCTGGCGCTGATTTTCATCTCATTTAGCCTCAATGCACAATATTTTACAGATTCTCTCTTTACTAAACAAATAACAGAGTTTCTCAAACCTGCGATAAACTCGCCGGAAAATGAACAAATACTACAACGCTTCCTTGCTTACTGGCAGGCAGATTTATCCAGCTATCATTCTGATTTACTGGATGTCCTCAATAGTATGAAAGAAAAGCACATAACACGCAAATATTTCATTCTCTACCTTGATGATATAAATTTACTTACCGAAGCAGGGAAACTATCAATGATACCTCTGTGGAATAAATTGCTTTATGCAAAAACCAGTGAGCGAACGGACAAAAACGTAAGACAATGGATAAGTTATCTAAACAATCTGCTTCACTATGACAGAATTTCGCCTGCAAATGACCTGGGCATCATCATTGACGGTGATTATGATTTTTCCTTGAAAAAAGATGGTAACTTTTCTTTTAGAATTATATCTGGTGCGGATGTAAAATTATTTCTGGGAAAAGATACTGTCACAATCCGCAATACATCAGGTACCTACAATACTGCTAACCGTCTATGGCAAGGACAGGGAGGCATAGTATACTGGGATAAGTTCAAGGATATAGGCCAAAAAGCTTATGCCCGCATCAATGGTAGTTATAAATTTTCTTCGCAAAATAAGAGTTTCACAATTAATAATGTTGCTTTTTCCGCAAATTACAGATTACTCAATATCAATAATTTACAGGGAAAATTATTACTTCATTTTTCCTATACCCCGGATGAGCAGAAACGTAATCCTGCATTTATTTCGGCACAGGAAGAATATAAAATTCCGCAATTATTGCCTAAAACATCTTTCACAGGAAAAATAAAAGTGGAAGGACGAAAAATAATACTCTCTGGCGAAATGGACTTTTATCTCAAAGACAGTGTGTTAATAAAATCTGTTTCCGACAAATTTGTGGTGACACCCCGACAAATAAGGTCTTACAACACCTCAATGAAACTGCTGCTGGCAGATGACTTATACATCTGGCATCCTTCCACAAATATGTATCTTCTCTATGATTCCGCACTGATAGAACATTCCTATCCATATCTGGCGCAAAAGGCTCTCTCCTATAGTCCGCCCCGTATATTGAGCTTTATAAGGACCTCCTCAATGGCTGGCAGGCAGCCATTCCACGACGATTACCACAAAATAAATGCTTATACTGCCGAAATGGTATGGACATTTGATAACAAAGCTTATTTTGTTAACACAATGAATTATCTTGAAGACACAGCTTATTTTGTTCCTTACTCCTATTATTCTCCGGATATTTTGCAGGATTTTTATGACGTAGCAGGTAACAACTATGCTAAATTGCTTTACCAATACCTCCGGCATAAGCACTTCCCCGAGAGTGTCCGACTAAATGCTTTTACTAATTATCTGCTACGCTTGAAGATAAGGACATCGCAAAAGGCTGTGATGTCATACTGGCAAAAAATGGAGGAAAAAGGATGGATAAGAATTCATTATGCCGAAAAATACCAGAATGTTTATGCTTATAAGATTAATCCACAATTTTACCATATTGTTAAAGCCTCTTTGCGCAGCCATTTCCGTAGGGATACAATTAAATTAAAAAAATACACGGATGATTTTGACGTGATAAAAATTTATTCCCTGGCCAGGATAGATACTTCGGCAATTTTCAAATCATTTAATAACCTGGCGACTAATGCACTGGGTATCAATGCCCGGGTGGATGTAGGCACAAAAACCTTAAAAATATTTTATCCCAAGCCTTTTTATGTTTCCCGGGTGCGCCAGATAAAGATATATACCGACACCCTTGTTTTCTATAAGGATTTTGATTTCAAATTTAATGGAAAAATAGAGGCCGGACTGCTGACTATGCAAGGAAAAGACTTTATGTACAAAAATGATAGCTTTAAAATCAAGCTGGGGATGGTCAATACAATGTCAATGAAATTTTACAAACCTGTGGATTCCACAATTATTAACACATTAGTTACCGAAAACGGCGACACTCTGTATGTTTACCGCTATTCATACAAGCTAAATGAGTCTGTATCCAAAATGCATAATTTTACTGGAGTTCTGACCATTGACAAAATGAATAACCACAGCGGACTGCTGGCAAAAGAGGATGACGGCTATCCAAGCTTGCAAACATTTTCCAATTCTATGATTTTCTACCCTAAGGCGCCTGTGGATTCGCTCAACTTCTATTTCAAAAACTACCCTTTCACACTTAAAAACCTGACATTTATTACTCCGGATAAACTCGTTATGACTGGCCTGTTTCATTCGTCCATCCTGGCAGATATGGACAGCGTAAAACTTTCCATACAGGAAGACAACTCACTTGGTTTCAAGAAAGTAGATACAACCGAAGGATTTAAAATATTTGGCGCAGCATCGCTCGTGGGTATGATGCAGCTCAATAGTATGGGATTGCAAGCAAGAGCTTATTTGAAATTCCTCAGTACCTATGCCTGGGGCGTGTTCAACCTTTATCCTGATACACTCAAAGGTACAGCCGACACTCTGATTATGTATCCTGTGGACCGCAATACAATGGTGGCCCAGAATTATCCGCATCAGTACCCAAACCTTGTAGCCAGAGATAAAACCGATATTTTGCTCTATGACAATAAAGATTCCACGCAAACGATGATTATAAAACAGATTGGAGATAAGCCCATTGATATGTATCCCAATTTTCTGAAAGATGACCAGAAAGGTGTTCTGGACAGCGCCCAGGTGGAACTGGGTTATAATGGAGTGAATGCATCCGGCGTCATGGTCTTTGCTGATGCCCGCATATCTGGCAAGGATTTTAAAATGAATTATGACAATTTCCTGTCCGATAGCTGTAGCTTTGAAATGAGGGATAGTACTTTTTCCCAGACACTTTTCAATACTCATAATGTCAGCTGCTATCTGGACCTGAATACAAAAGTGGGAACCTTTGTTTCAAATGATGTGGAAAACTACATTGCTTTCCCCAAAAACAGGTATATAGTTTACTCTGACCATTTCCAGTGGATGATTAACCGTGGATTAATAGACATAGGAGGATCGCTTGATGACCCCAAATACATAGTGGTAAGCACTCCTGATCAGCGCGATTCCCTCATTCAGTTGGGACGGACTGACGAAAAATATATCCGTGTGAGTGGGGCAAAGCTGGTATCAATGAAAAAGAAAAATCCGGTTAATTTCCAGGCTTCGCGTACTACTTACGCACCACGCAACGGCTTGCTTATAGCTTATGATGTTCCGTATCTGGAGATTGCCGATGCCCGCATCTATTCCTCACAACCTATTGTGATTCTGCCTGGTGGAGAAATAGACTCACTACGAAATGCCCGGATAGTAGCCGGGAAATATGATCATAAAATTGTGGATGCCAAAGTAAAAGTAAAAGATAAAAAATCATATTCCGGAATGGGATATTACATTTACCCGGAAAACCAACGCATTTTCTTTGATGCCATCACCACTGTAGATACCATTACTTATGCTTATGCGGATTTGACAGACGATAAGACAATAAAACTAAACGATTATTTTACTTTTCGTGGAGGCCCAACCACTACAGATGTCTTGCTCAAAGGCAATGAACGATTTTTACAATTCAATGGTTATGTCCGGATAAATAACGAGTGCGAACAAATAAGCCCGCGTGAATTTGTTGTCAACAGCCAGATTAATCCGGATAGTGTTATGATACCTGTAGATATTCCTATCCAGGGTAAAATGAGCCGTTTGTATGCAGCTCCGGTAGTTCATAAAATTGATTTGACACGCTATAGAATGTACAACACTTTCCTGACACGTATCCCGGACAATACCGACAGAATTCTAATGACCACCAAAGGCTATATAACATACAGTCCTTCAAAGGCTTATTATCTCATAGGCCCTATGGATAAAGTAATCAATCCTGATACCACCCTGCCAATGGTTGCCTTTGACTATAAACGTTGTCTGATTTTTGCTGATAATAAAATTGATTTGCATATTGACTACGGAGACATACTCAAATACAAACTCTTTGGCCGTTACAGGGCTTATCTGAATGATGGAAAAAATGAATTTTACTCAACAGTGGTATCACTTGATTTTCCGTTTCCTTCAAAAGTATTTGACTATATACGCAAGGATGTGTCAAACTCCGACAGTCTCCCATTTGTTTACTTTGACGAAAACAAAAATCTTGCCCGGTCAATACTGCTGGCAACACAGAATCCTAAGGAAGCTGAGGATTTCAAAGAAACAGGGGCCTTACCAAAGGAATTGGATGGAAATATGGTTCTGGGAGATGTAAAATTAATCTGGGACCCAAACCGGGCGTCTTTCCGGACACCAGCTGATGACAATCGTATTGCCCTGCTATCACTTGACGGAAAAGACCTGGGCGTTTACATCAATGGATATGTGGAATTCAGATATAAACGAAATGGAATAAGCCGCATACTTATGTATCTGGAAATTGAACCTGGAGTATGGTACTTTTTCTGGTACCAATACAAAGGCAAAAATGGTACAATGAGAGTGGCTTCCTATAATAACAAAGCAGAAAAATATATCAGCCAGCTTAGCAAAAAACAACGTACCCTGGCCAAACACTATACCATTGGAACAGCCGAAGAAGATGAACTTCGTCGTTTTCTGGCACTTTACGGGAAAAAACTTTAAAACTATCTATCAATGGAACTGTTTTATGCACCTGAGATAAAAAAAATTACCACATTGGCACAGGACGAATCCAGGCATTGCACAAAAGTTCTGCGCCACCGTAAAGGAGATATTATAAACCTCATTGACGGCAAAGGGTCTATGTATGAAGCTGTTATCCTTGATGCAGACCCCAGATCAACAGTAGTGGAAATACAGAAAGAGCACAAAGACTATGGCAAAGTACCTTATAATCTGACTATTGCATTACCACCTCTCAAAAACACAGCGCGTTATGAATGGTTTGTGGAAAAAGCCACAGAAATAGGAATAACACGTATTATCCCGATTATTACCAAATACACTGAACGCACTTCGGTAAAACATGAGCGAATACAGAAGATCCTAATTTCCGCAGCCAAACAATCTTTGCATGCACGAATACCGGATTTTGATGAAATAATGGATTTTGACCGTGTATTATCTTTGCCTTATGAACAAAAATTAATAGCCTTGTGCAATGCTGACAGGCCATTAACGGAAATTTATCAAAAAGACAAAAATACTCTGGTAATGATAGGACCAGAAGGAGGATTCGCCAAAGAGGAGATTAACAAAGCTTTAGAGAATGGTTTTGTTCCTGTAAAAATTGGATCATCACGGCTAAGAGCCGAAACTGCTGGCATAGTAATTGCCTCGGTAATATGTAATTTAAATTTATTTTAAAGAAAATTTTTTCTATTTTAGCAAAAGAGTAAAAAGACGTGTCGTAAACTCTACTTAAAATGAAAGGAAAAGATTTATTCGTATATTTATCCACTACAAAAACTCCAGAAATCAGACTTTCACAGGATATTAATGACGATTCATTGTATATTTTGAGTATTAAAGGACGAAGCATTCCTGAAAACCCTCTGGAATTTTTCACACCAATTATTGACAAATTACTCTCACGCATCCCTGACGATAGCGGTGTAAATAAGATAATTATAGACTTAAAATTAGACTATATCAATTCCATCTCAATAAAATTTTTTATTAAAATACTCAAACGTATAAGCGAACATTTTAAGGCTGAAAACATTGTTATTAATTGGTATTACGAAGACGAAGACATTTACGACCTGGGTAAGGATCTGGAATTTATGACTGGATTGAATTTTAATTTTGTAGAAGTGGATTAAAAAAACCGAGCCACCCTCCGGGCAGCTCGGTTTTTTGTTTTTATTCCCCGGCTTTTTCAGCCAATTCTATGCTCACTCTGGGTTTCACACCCAGATTCCAGTATGCAAAGCTGTACATATCAGCCCATTGATCAAGGATTTTTTCTGTAGGCGTGCCAGCACCATGACCAGCTTTGGTCTCTATGCGTATAAGCAGAGGATTGGGATTGTTCTTGCATTTATCCTGAAGCGTCGCAATATACTTAAACGAATGGGCTGGTACCACGCGGTCGTCATGGTCAGCTGTCATCACCATAATTGCTGGATACACCCGCCCGGAATCGCAGCGGATATTATGCAACGGAGAATAGCTGTAAATATATTCAAACATTTTCTTGCTTTCGGTAGGAAGCCCGTAATCCGAAGCCCATGCACGACCAATGGTAAACTTATAATAACGCAACATATCCATTACCCCTACCTGCGGAAAAGCTACTTTGAACAGGTCGGGACGCATATTAACAACAGCACCAATTAACAGTCCTCCGTTTGAACCGCCCTGAATGACAAGATAATCCGGACTGGTATATTTTTCCTTAATGAGATACTCGGCAGCTGCTATAAAGTCGCGGAAAACATTTTTCTTATGGAGTTTTGTACCAGCCAGATGCCATTTTTCGCCATATTCACCGCCTCCGCGGATATTGGCAACAGCAAATACTCCACCATTTTCCAGCCACAACATCCGCACAGAGCTGAAATAAGGTGTCAGACTGATATTAAATCCTCCGTATCCATATAACCATGTCGGATTTTTACCATTAAGCTTTATGCCTTTTTTGTAAACAATAAACATTGGCACTTTTGTTCCATCAAAGCTGGTATAAAAGACCTCTTTTGTTTCATAATCATCAAGATTAATACCATTGATTTGAGGTTCCCAGTATTTTTCCAGTTTTCCGGAATTAATATCAAACTTGAAAATTGTTCCTGGATAAGTGTACGAAGTAAGAGTCACAAATCCGTAATCCAGATAAGGACTAACACTTAGACTTGCGGATCCTGGAGCCGGAAGCTGCAGGTCATAAAGTTTTTTACCGTCTTTATCCATTACCTCAATGTGAGAGACCACATCCTTGAGGAAAGAAGCAATAATTTTATCAGTATCGGCAATTTGCACACCACTTAACACATAGTCACGTTCAGGTATTAAATCAATCCAGTTTACAGGTTCTGGACTATTGGGGTCAACAGCAATGAGCTTGTAATTTGGAGCATTAAAATTGGTTATGAACAAAAGTTTTCCATTGAAATGGTCCACAAAGTAAAAATCAAAATCAAAGTTCTTGTTTAACTGTATAAACTTAGCATCAGGCCTGGTCAAGTCCTTGAAATAGATACGATTTCCGCTTGTACCTTTCCACTCAGAAATTACAAGAAATTGCTCATCAGAGCTGACGCTTGCCCCAAAACCGTTTTCGGGTTGACGCGGATTTTCAAAAATAAGCTTATCCTCACTCTGTGGTGTGCCCAGTTTGTGGTAATAGACTTTTTGATAGAGGTTTTTAGCAGTCAGCTCCTGCCCGGGTTTTGGTTCAGGGTAGCGACTATAGAAAAATCCGTCCTTATACCAGGATATTCCGGAAAATTTCACCCATTTAATATGGTCATCCAGGTCTTTTTTTGTAGCTATATCGCGCACAAAAATTTCCTGCCAGTCGGAACCAGCCCGGCTTATGGCATATCCCAGATATTTACCATCATTGGACACAGCAGTGGTACGCAGAGCCACAGTACCATCCTCAGAAAGCTTATTGGGGTCAAGCAATACTTCTGCTTGGCCATCCGGGCTATCCTGCACATAAAGCACTGATTGATTTTGAAGCCCATTGTTGCGGTAAAAGAAAAACTTTCCGCCTTTATACCCCGGCGCAGAACGTCGCTCGTAATTATACAATTCTTTCAGGCGCTTGTAAAGGTCCTGACGATAAGGAATTTGTGACAGATACCTATGAGTAAGATTGTTCTCCTGATCAATCCATTTTTTCAGATCAGGAGAATTTTCATCCTCCATCCAGCGATAAGGGTCTTTTACCACTATTCCGAAAAATGTACTTGAACTGTCTGTCTTTTTTGCAAAAGGATAAGTTAGTTTCATACTCTTATGATTTGTACATGAAAACAACAGTAGAATTGCTGCAAAGGTAAATACAATTTTTTTCATAGCTATTTTATTTTGGAGTTTAGATAATTCCCAGTTTTTTCTTGTAAGCAATGATTTTTTCCAGTTCCTGGTCTTTATTAATAGCCAGACTATTTTTAACTATCTGGTCCATAAAATTTGAGAAAGTTTTTGTCATAGAAGTGTCTGCATCAGGATTTTTGTCAAATCTGAGCAATAATCTAACTGCTTCAATAAAATCTTTTTCATAACGATCCATATCTCTGGCAATATGCAATAATTCGGCACCAATACGCAGGTTGAATTCCTCATTAAGCATAACATTCATTGGTTCGGGAGCAAAAGATAACAATTCCACCAGATTGAGGTCAAGTGCATTAGCATCAATACTTTTTGCTATTTTATCCAGAATACGCATCTCCTGCTGGTCCACCTGCTTATCAGCAGATATTGCCAGAGCAGTAGGAATATAAGTCAGAAAAATAAATATCTGTGAATTGGACATTATAAAATCCCTCTCCTGCATATATCCCTGTAAATGCTGACGTATTAATGGAAAAAATTCCCTTACTTCATCTATGGCCTGTGGAGAAAGTTCAAAAGCTTGCATGTTTACATAAATTTTAGTTTTGCATAAATTTAAAAAAATTCACTTGTTTTTTATGGGTTAAAAAAGTTAAAAAAGCATCTTTCAATTTTAAATAGCCACGAATGTACTAATGATTTTTTACCACAGTGTATCACAGAGTTTTTTCACGGAGTTTCACAGAAGTTATTATTCGTGTAATTAATGGCTAATTTTAATGCCACGAATGCACGAATGAATTAAACACCACCAATGAACAAATACTCCTCCTTAGAAAAGGAGGCTGGGAGGATTGATAATGTCTAAGTGATTAAATCAAATGCCACCAATCCACGAATGATTATTTAACCACAGGGTAGCACAGAGTTTTTTCACGGAGGTTTTATTTGTGTTAATTAGTGTAATTAGTGGCTAAAAAAATGCCACGAATACACAAATACTTTTTATCTTTCAATCAATGCCAGGATTTTAAGCCGTTAAAATTTTCTTTATTTTTGCACTAAACCCGCGGAAAATTATAATGGACTGGAATACAGAAATAACCTATCTCAAAGGCGTTGGTCCCAAACGTGCCCAGCTGCTTAACAAAGAACTGGAAATATTCACTATTAAGGACCTCCTTTACTATTTTCCGTATAAATATGTTGACCGGAGTAAGTTTTACAAAGCCTCAGAACTCACCACTAACAGCACCTATGTGCAGATGAAAGGTAAAATATTAGGCATCAGTGAAGAAGGACAGGGTAACAAACGCCGGTTGATAGCCAAATTCTATGACGGAACAACAATAATAGACCTTGTTTGGTTCAAAGGAATAAAATGGATTAAGCAAAATATAAAAATAGGATCCCAATACGTTATTTTTGGCAAGCCTAATTTTTTCCGGGAAGGTATTTCCATTCCTCATCCCGAGATGGAATTGCTTTCAAAATATGAAGCCCGTACCATCCGCGGCGGTTTGCAACCTTATTATTCCACTACCGAGAAACTTAAAAAAAACTTCATCACTTCCCGCACTATCAGTGATCTGGTTTCCAGGGCACTGGAAACAGTAAACTATATCCCGGATTTCATGCCCGACTATCTCATAAAACGCCTGGGGCTGATGCCCCTGCATGAGGCCCTGCGCAACATACATTTTCCACAGGACAACCACAACCTTAAACTGGCAGAATATCGCCTGAAATTTGATGAATTTTTCATTAACCAGCTATCACTCATAAAACAGAAAAAACTCCGCACGGAAAAAGTTGCAGGATATGTTTTTGAACGAGTAGGCGACTATTTCATGAAATTTTACAACGAAAAACTGAACTTTGAACTGACCGGAGCACAAAAACGTGTGTTAAAAGAAATCCGTCGTGATTTCAAATCTGGCAAGCAAGCTAACCGTCTTTTACAAGGAGATGTTGGCAGCGGAAAAACTGTCGTTGCCCTGATGAGCATGCTTATTGCTCTGGATAACGGCTATCAGGCCTGCTTGATGGCTCCCACGGAAATTCTGGCTCAGCAGCATTATAAGACCTTTGTCAGTATGCTGGAAGGTATGGATATAAACATAAAGCTGCTGACAGGATCCACCAAACAGCGGGAACGCCGTATCATCCATGAACAGCTGCGCAATGGACAGTTGCAAATCCTCATTGGCACACATGCCCTGATAGAGGACACTGTGCAATTCAAACGCCTGGGACTGGCAATCATAGATGAACAACACCGTTTCGGCGTGGCTCAACGTGCCAAACTCTGGAAAAAAGGACATATTCCGCCACACGTAATAGTGATGACTGCAACTCCTATTCCACGTACCCTGGCAATGACGCTCTATGGCGATTTGGACGTTTCAATAATTGACGAGATGCCTCCCGGACGTAAACCTGTCAAGACAATACATATGCGAGAGCATCAACGCCGCAAGCTGTATAATTTCATTCACCAACAAATTGCCAGAGGACGCCAGGTGTACATTGTCTATCCGCTGATAAAAGAATCCGAAAAGCTGGATTACAAAAACCTGGAAGAAGGCTATCAACATATCCTTGCGGAATTTCCTCCGCCAAAATATCGTGTGGGCATGGTACACGGACAGATGCGACCTGAGGATAAAGATATGGAAATGGCACGCTTTGCCCGTGGCGAGACCCAAATTCTTGTAGCTACTACTGTTATAGAAGTTGGCGTGAACGTTCCCAATGCCACAGTAATGGTCATAGAAAGTGCCGAACGTTTCGGGCTGTCGCAGCTGCACCAGTTGCGCGGACGCGTTGGTCGTGGTGCGGATCAATCTTACTGTATCCTTGTGACCAAAGATAAGCTGAGTAGCGAAGCTGCAAAGCGCATTCATACTATGGTACAAACCACGGATGGATTTAAAATTGCAGAAATAGACATGAAATTGCGTGGTCCTGGCGATATATTCGGCACTGCCCAGAGTGGTTTTCCTTTTCATTTCCGGATAGCCAACCTCTCACGAGACGGATCCATTCTGAGCCTTGCCCGATCTATTGCCGAAGAGATATTAAAAGAGGACCCTGCTCTATCCCGTCCGGAACATACCTTACTCAGAAAAGAAGTAGCCAAAGAAATTAAACGTACGCCGTGGGGCTTGATTAGTTAACAAAAAACGGGGCGTCTTTCAGACGCCCCGTTTTCTTTCTTTCGCCAGACAATTTACCTTATACCAAAGGCATAATAAGCCACGGTACCATCCGGATAAATACCCTGAATGTAAACGCCACCACGTACTTTATCAATAACTTTTTTGAGCTCGTCAACCGAACGAATCGGATGGTCATTAATCTTTACAATGATAAATCCAGGCTTTACACCTACTGCACGGAGCTTACCAGGACCAAGGTCAACCACACGCACTCCGTATTTAATACCCAGCTGTGCCAGCTCGTCTTTGGACAAATCCTCAAATGTAGCACCCAGCTGGTCAATCCTCTGTGCTAACTCCACAGAAGTTTTTCCATGGGCATTGCGCAATATTACAGGAATATCCATTTTTTTACCGTGACGTAATACTGTAATAACAACCTTATCACCAGGACGATGCTGTCCGATTTTCTCAAGCAATTCTGGCACATCTGTAACAGTCATGCCATCTACTGCAGTAATAACGTCACCTACTTTTATTCCAGCAGCTTCGGCAGCTCCACCCTGATTAACCTGCATCACTATGGCACCGTTATAATCAGATAAACCGAATTTCTTGGCAATTTCATCATTAATATCCGATACCGAAACGCCAAGGAAAGCACGCTGAACAGATCCATACTCCAGCAAGTCAGCAACGACTTTCTTGACAATGTTAACAGGTACAGCAAAGCCATAGCCTGCATATACACCTGTTGGAGAAGCTATTGCTGTATTGATACCAACCAATTCTCCATTAAGATTTACCAGAGCACCACCACTATTTCCGGGATTAATAGCAGCATCTGTCTGGATGAAAGATTCTATGGCATAGCGACGGTCAATAATGCTCACACTACGCCCTTTGGCACTAACAATACCAGCAGTAACCGTGGAAGTAAGATTAAACGGATTACCAATAGCCAGTACCCATTGCCCTACTTTTAGCTTATCAGAATCGCCAAAGGGCAAAACAGGCAGGTTATCTGCATCAATCTTTATAAGAGCAATATCCGTAGCCGGGTCACGTCCAATAACCTTGGCTTTGTATGTATGTTTGTTAAAGAGCGTCACAGTAATATTAGTAGCATTTTCTACCACGTGATTGTTTGTAACAATATATCCATCCTTTGAGATAATAACACCAGACCCACTACCTTTTATTTGTGGCATTTCAAAATTCCCAAAAGGAAAACCATTCCATACTGGCTGGGTGTAATATTCAGTTTTTATATGCACCACAGCTTTACGGGCTTTTTCGGCCGCCACAGTAAAATCCAAATCCGTATTAATAACATTCACTCCTTTATCTCCTACCGGAGTAACATTTGTAGAAGATGATTGAGAGGCAGAAGAGATTGCTGTTTGCGTAGCAGATACCTTTTTCTGCAATCTATCTGCAGCAACGGTAAAAGCTACTACTCCACCCAGAATTCCGAAAACAAAACTAAACAAATAAACCTTCCAATTTTTTTGCCGTAACATAGCAAATCCTTTTTTAATTGTACTACTAAAATAACAAGTCCAAACAAGCCTTATTAATTTCTCAAATTAAAAAAACTAAAATCTAATATTAATTTTTCTTACTCCATATCATAATCTCCTCGGGTTTTAGTGGACGGAAATACCATAGCCACTGGAAGCCCTCCAGTTTACGCTCATCCTCCGACAGTTGAGATGGCGGATATACTTTTCCCTTGGGTTTACCAATGGCCAGGATAGAATGTACTCTTTTGTTCTTTATAAAAATACGTATTGTATCGCACTGAATTTTATTTATTCCTACAGTCACCGAATCCTGGGTAAGGAAATAAATTGCAGAGGCATTCTGATCCACATCCACCCGGTAAATAGCCCGCTTACGGAAAAAAGCTTCTATTTTATCGCCCTTAATTTGATTAAAATTATCCTCGCGGGTATGCTCAATAATGAAAGCATTACCATCCACTACCAGCTTGTATGGCTCTCCTGCCAGGCTCAAAAGCTCCATAAAATTTCCTGATATCTGGACACTGTCGGACCACAGAACAGGACTACCGTAGAGGAAAAGCGTGGAGTCGAGCATGGAATAAACCAGACTATCGGTCTTTACTTGCAAACTACGCTGAAAACCTTTGACATGGTGATAAGCCAGGGCTTTGCGATAGACAAAAGTATCCGTAGCCTCATAAAGGGTATCCATAAAAGAATAAATTGTATCACTATGAAGCCAGAGGGTATCCTGGTCACGGAACTGTGTGAGGACTGCCTGGCGCGTGATAAAAAATTCCTTTGTTTTATCATTGAATTTGCCCAATTCACCAGTAACCCTGTATTTTTCCACTGTATCAATAATCACCACATTTCCTCTGGCTGTGCCATTACCCGAAGCTCTATCATAATTAATAGCATCAGCCGAAACTATCTGTGTTTTCAAGAATAACTGTGCACCAGATACAATGGAGGCTTTCTGGTGGCGATGATCAAAACTACCACGGGTACAATAGAGGTTCATAGAGTCGCCCACAATATGTGTTTTTCCGAAAAAATAAGAAACCTCAGTGTTAAGATCATGGAAAAGCGAATCTGTGTAAATATCATACTTCTGGCTCAATAGCACCACATTTTTACTGAAGGCAAGATTTTTTTCCTTGGTGTTATAATAGCCACGGATACTGATAAGAGTGTCAGTTTTGGTAATAATCTTTCCTTTATGCAGATAATAGGCTTTGTCCTGGTCAAAATTGTATAACAATTCGTTAGTAAAAAGCCTGATTGTGTCTTTTATCAATCTGACATTCCCTCTAAAGGTAGCCAGCCGCGCATTGGCATTATAAATCAAAGAGTCGCAATACAATAGCACAGTGTCTTTCTGGTCAGCTTTTATCACCCTCACGTCTCCGTATCCTTTCATCAAATTGCTATCCCGGTCAATATAAGCGCTATCGCAATATATTGTTGACATTTTATGGGAAACAATCACCTGGCCTTTAAGAATTTGAATATTTTTACCAAGCTTTTTTGTGGCATATAAATAATTGGAATGCACCAGTTCTATTGGCTCTTGCTGCTGTGCCACAAGCCTTAATACGGAAAAGAGAATCATTAACAGCAGAAAAAAAATCTTTTTTTCCATAAGAAATTTTTTAGCACGTATTTTTTACAGATTTTTGTAAAGCTAAAAAAAAGATTTTCATTAAGAATTTAAAATAAAAAAATGATAAAGGGAGTAATCTTTGACATGGATGGCTTGCTGATAGATTCAGAGCCTCTATGGATGCAAGCCGAAATAGAAACATTCAAGGAACTGGGCATAGACCTGACACCAGAGGATTGCCGCAAGATGCAGGGCATAAAAATACAGGATGTTGTAAATCACTGGTATAAAATGAATCCGTGGCAGGGGCCCACTCCGGAAGAAGTAGCAAAGAAAGTAGCAAAACGCGTTGAGCAACTGATAATCAGCAAGGGACAAATGCAGCCCGGAGTTATTGAGACCCTGGAATTTTTCCGTAAAAAGCATCTGCCCATGGCTGTGGCCTCGTCCTCCTCACCGGAGTTAATACGTCTGGTAACGGACAAGCTACACATCACTGATTATTTTGAATTCCTGCATTCTTCACTCGCGGAAAAACGGGGCAAACCCTATCCTGACATTTTTTTGACTGTTGCCCAAAAGATCGGGGTTGCACCAGAACACTGCCTTGTCTTTGAGGATTCGATAAATGGTGTAATAGCTGGCAAACGCGCTGGTATGACAGTAGTAGCTGTACCATATCCAGAACGTTACGCAGACCAGGGATTTGACATTGCGGATATGAAACTGAGATCGCTCTTAGAATGGAACGAGGAAAAATTCCGTTCTCTACTCGTCAAGGCCTGATTTTTTCCACAAATCAGGCCGCAGACGTTTAGTCCGTTCAATTGACTGTTCCAGGCGCCACTGTTCAATAGCTTTATGGTCGCCCGAGAGGAGCACCTCTGGCACTTTCCAGCCCTTAAATTCCGCAGGCCGCGTATAAACCGGAGGTGCCAGCAGGTTGTCTTGAAAAGAATCTGTCAGGGCGGATTCGCTATCTCCCAGAGCACCGGGCAATAGACGTACCACACTATCCACAATCACGGCAGCAGCCAGCTCTCCCCCCGAGAGGACATAATCGCCAATGGATATTTCCCGTGTAATAAGGTGATCACGCACGCGCTGGTCCACACCTTTGTAATGCCCACAGAGGATAAGAATTTTATCCAAAGTAGAAAAATAATTGGCTATCTGCTGGTTATATGTCTCTCCGTCGGGTGTTGTATATATAATCTCGTCATAGCCTCCGCGTTTTTCCGTCAGATATTCAATAGCCCGATAGATAGGCTCAATCATCATAACCATTCCTGCGCCCCCGCCATAAGGATAATCGTCCACCTGACGGTATTTATTAGTAGCAAAATCACGGATATTTATGACATTAATTTCCACAAGTCCATTATCTCTGGCCCGTTTTACAATAGAATAATCAAAAGGGCCCTGCAAAATCTCCGGAACAACAGTTAAAATATCTATTATCATTTTTTATTTTTTTGAGAAGATTTTTAATTAAATTAAAAAACCATATACTTCAATTTTTCGTTATGATAAGGTACGAATATAAAAAAATATATGGAAAATCTCTACTCTCGGGCAATATGAACAAAATACGAATTATTTTTTTTCTACTGCTGTTTACAAAAATAAGTTTTGCCCAGTTTCTGACCAAAATCCCGTTTGACCATTACAATATATCCTCGGGGCTGAGCAGCAATAATATCACCACGATAATCCAGGACGGCAGTGGGCTTTTATATATTGGCACAGACAAAGGACTTGAAACCTACGATGGATATAAATTTGAGAGAATAGACATCTCCCAGAACGAAAATCTTTATATAACCTCCCTGCTAATTACACAAACACCTCGTAAATCCCTATGGATAGGCACATTAGACAGTGGCCTGATAAAAAGGGATTTGATAAATAATGAGAATTATTTTTTTCTATTCCGGCTATTTAAAGAACTACGTTCAGACAGGATAAATGATCTGGCATTGGTTGATAACGAAATTTTTATTGGCACCGACAGCGGCCTGACACGACTTAATCCTATAAGTGGGGTATTACATTATATTCCTATAAATCAAAACAATATTAACATAACATCACTAAAAACACTGGGCAATACCCTGATAATTGGAACGGACCAGGGATTATTCTTTTTAAACGTAAAATCATTATCCACCGAAAGGTTAACACCTCCAGAACTCAAAGGAATGTATATTACATCCCTGGAGATAGACAAAAATCATAACATCTGGATAGGGACATCCTCAGGAGTGTTTATTTATAACATTCCAGAGAAAACACTTAAACATATTAATTATCCTGTTTCTCTTAGCAATTCATACATTACTACAATAAAATACACTTCCTACAACGAAGTATGGATAGGCACACGCAATAACGGACTATTTATCATTAACCAGAAAAAGCATAATATAGAACATATCGTAAGCAATCCTTTTCTTTTCCATAGCATCAAAAGTAATAATATAACCACAATTTTTGAAGCTCAAAACAAAGATATATGGATAGGCACATACGGAGGCGGCCTATACAGATACGCGCCTTCTCACCGGCATTTACAATATATTTCGTTTTACCTCCAACCCAGGGAAGGAAAAAATATTCAAACCATAGCCCGGGATAAAAAAGGTAACATCTGGATAGCCACACGTAATGCCGGGATAAAAAAATGGAATCCACACACCAACACCACTACAACATTCTCACATAACCCCAAATCCAAAAAATCCATAGCTCAAAATAACATCACTGCAATATATGCCGACAGCAAAGGAAGAATATGGCTGGGCACAGAAAGTAAAGGCGTTGATATGCTAGATCCTGTAAAAGGCAAAGTTATCAAACATTTTTCCCAGCTAAAAGATGTTTACATCTCAGATATTACCGAAGACAAAGACGGAAATATCTGGATTGCTACTTTTGGAAAAGGGCTGATTAAGTTGCATAATAACAAAATCAAGACCTATACCAAATCCAATTCCCATTTACCAAGCAATTTTGTTACCCGGGTGTTTTGTGACAGGAAAAACCGCATCTGGATAGGTACAATAAAAGGACTGGCTATACTAATGCCTGCTTCCAATAAAATTACACCAATTTTAACCTCGGATAAAAACTTAAATCTATTATGGATATACGCCATATATCAAAGTGATGACGGTAATATCTGGCTTTCCACAAAATCCGGAAAATTATACAAAATAGATAAAAATCTACAATATAAAGAGATTAATGACACAACCCTTACCCAGAACAATGTTATATATGACATTAATGGATATGATGGGATAATATGGCTGGCCAGTAAAAAAGGGCTCATTAAATATAATCCACATACCGGAAAAAAATATATACTTTATAACGGAATAATAAACTGCCACGGTGGATATAACCGCCTCGTAAAATCAGAAAAAGGTTTTTACGCTATATCCGACAACGGTCTTGTCAAAATAGATACTAATATTAGCAACCTGACACAGTATACTCCACGCATTGATATAGCATCACTGGAGATCAATAATAAAAAACAAGTTATTAGTTCCAGAAAAAAAATAGAGATTAAAGGCCTGAAAAACAGCCTAAAATTAATCTTACATCCCATTGATTTTCATAATCGTTTCCATCTGTTTAAATACAAACTCCTTGGGCTGGATACAACATTCCATATAAATGATAAACCAATAATTGCCTATAAAAATATTCCTCCTGGTAAATACCGGCTTGTTGTAAAACCAATTAGTGCGACTGGAGATGCCGACTCTGTTATTATTCCGCTGGATATAGTAGTAAAACGACAATTTACTGACACCAGGGCTTTTGCGTTACTCCGCTCAAGCCTGTATATAATTCTATTTCTGAGCGTTATCATTCTGATGTTAGGGTATTTTATAAGACGACAACGCAAACTGTTAAACATTATCACAGCTCAAAATAATGAGTTAAAAAAGAAAAATAAGGAACTGGAAGAAAAAATCAGAACCATAAAAGAACAATCTGATTATATAATAAAATTAAATGAAAAATTAAGTATTAGCAACGAGGAACTCAAAACAACAAACCAGATACTTAAAGAGCAAGAGGAGCTACTGAGCGCACAGACTCAAGAAATAGAATCCAGCCTGCAATACGCCCAGCACATACAACGTTTATTAATGCAGTCGCATGAAGACCTGCGACAGATATTCAGCCAGCACTTTTTGATATATATACCCCAGGGATATGTTTCTGGAGATTTCTACTGGGCTGCCCAGATAGACAATAATAAAATAGCAATAGTGGGAGATGCCACTGGACATGGTGTCCCCGGAGCCCTGATGGCAATTTTAGGATTAAGTATAATCAAAAAAGTTGTAAATGAATATAAAATCACTGATCCTCAAGATATTCTCAACAAAGTAAAAGTTGACCTGAAAAGTTTTCAGAACAAATATAACTACGATAGTGAAGGTTTTAAGCTTGATAGAGAAGGTTTTGCCCTGGCAATTGCCAAAATAGACCAGCAAAATAATTTAATAAAATATGCCACTGCGGGAGGTATTATTTATTTCATAGACGTAAAAAACAACCAACTGCATGAATTCAAAACAGCACGCCGTGATATAACTTTTGGCTTCAGTGCTCCCGAATATACCCAGGCCATTTATAAATACAACAATGGCGATATGTTATACCTATTCACTGATGGATATGCCGACCAGATAGGCGGCCCTGACGGGAAAAAATTTAAATACCGCAAATTAAAAGAACTATTGAAAAAAATTTGTGTTCTTCCTGTAGATGAACAGAAAAGGATACTTGAACAAAATTTTTATCAATGGATGCATCATCCTTCCAAAGACGGGCTATTACCTCATTATTTCCAGATTGATGATGTCACGTTTATGGGGATAAAGCTGGAAGCTGATTAATCCATTTGTATCCTATCAATATCCAGAGGAATAAAAATATCAGCTTCCTCTCTGAGGCGTCCGCTGACAAAATCCTCAAAAAAAGCTACCACAGTAGGTATCCTGAATTTGTTTTTGATAATATGTATAACGCTGTGGAAATCACCGTCTCCGCTAACTATGACAGCAAAATCGCAAACCCGCTGGGTTATATCCATGACTATATCTGTGGCCAGCAAGGTATCATCTCCCTTGATGTGATGGTCGCGGCCAATCTCCAGCTCTATTATTCCAAATTCCACTTTTACCTTTTTATCACAAAAACCTTTGTTCACACGGGACTTTACTGCCTGCAAAAATTTTTCTTTTTTAAGGCGTTTAGCCTCATCATTAATTACCAATCCGTCATACAACTTAACCTTTGATAAATCTAATTCATTTATACCCAGACGATTACCCAGCTCTTTAATAATAAAACAACACAATTTATAATAATCTATCTTTCGTCCCCCACGGTCAAGATTTCCATCTATTTCCTTAAGATTATTGAGAAAATTGGAATTGTCAATATACAAGCAAACTTTGTTAAAATATCTGGAAAATATGTTTATTGCACCTTTATCCATTAAAACAAAACTATTTATTTTTAAAACTTTTAAAATTAAACTAAGTAAATTAAATTTGTGATTGACAAGTTCAAATTAAAAGAAAATTTTCCGCAATGACAATTGATATTTACTCCAGAAACAAAATATTTCACCTGACCGATGAACCCAATGAGTATCATATACAATACAAGGACAGAAAACAGCTGAAAGATCTGCTGGATAAATTTGCAGAAGGCTTTTATACCGAAGTATATGTATATCACAGCGATTTGACAGAATTGTTTAAAAATTTCAGGCTATTTTTCAATTACATAGAATCAGCCGGTGGTGTGGTATTCAATAAATACGGACAAATTCTTTTTCTGAAAAAAAATCAGATATGGGATCTGCCCAAAGGAAAAATAGAAAAAGGCGAAACTCCCGAAGAAGCTGCAGTAAGGGAAGTGTCAGAAGAAACCGGACTGGATAACCTGGTAATTGTCAATTCTTTACCTTCCACATATCACATTTTCAAACGTAAAGACAAAAAATACCTCAAAAAAATCTATTGGTATAAAATGCTCTACAAAGGATATAAAAATCCTCGTCCGCTCAAGGAAGAAGGCATTACCGATATCCAATGGGTAAATCCGGAACAGCTGCCATACATAATTGATCACATCCATCCCAACCTTACCGAGATGGTCAAAAAACTTATAGCATGAAAATTATACATACTTCCGACTGGCATATAGGACGCAAATTTGAGAACATACCGCTGGAAGAGGAATTTAATTTTTTCATTGACTGGCTTGTGCAAACAATAGAAGATCAAGAGGCTGATATTCTGATTATTGCAGGCGACATCTTTGATACCAGTATGCCATCTATACAGGCACAAAAACAGTATTATTCCACTCTGGCAAAACTATCGGCAACACGTCTGCAAAAAATTATAATAATCAATGGCAATCACGATTCGGCAAATTTCCTCCTTGCCCCGCGCACCATTTTAAGCGGAATGAATACTTTTATTTCTGCAGGTTTACCCAAAAAGCTGGAAGATATTATCCTCACCTTGCCGGAAAATAATCCAGAAGTTGTTATTGCAGCTGTTCCATATCTGCGAGATATAGACATAATTAATTTTTTCCCCGAAGCAGATAAATACAGTGAAATTCAGAAAAATATAGCTCTATTTTACCATATTATTGCCGAAAAGACTCAGCGTTTTAAGAAACAAGGCCTTCCTGTGGTTGCCACAGGGCATTTCTTTGTCACCGACAGCCGCCAGAGCGAAAAAGATATTACAGACTATTCCCTGGGCGGATTGATTGACATTACCAGCTCACAGCTTCCTGATGCAATAGACTATTATGCTCTGGGACACGTGCACCGTCCATGGGCTCTGAAAGAGAAAAATATCCATTATTGTGGCAATCCTTTCCCTATGAGTTTCAATGATATACGTTCAGACATTCCTAAACAAATAAATCTCATTGACACACAAGACATTAGCAAAATCAAGACAATACCTGTGCCATTGCCCCGTCAGATTGTAAAACTCACAGGCACAGCCGGGGAAGTGGAAGAACAATTAAAAAACTTTGATAACAAAGGCTTTTTCTCTCCGGCCTATGCTGTGGCTATAATTGAAGATCATAATGGTGATATGGATAAAATTAGAGAACACCTGACATCTATAAATAATGAACAAATCAAGCTGTTAACCACTATATTTCCGCCCAAAAAAAATAATTCCGATACTTCAAATAAAACGGACATAAAAGCGTTTGAAAATAACGACCCCAAAACAATTTTCTCTTTGTTTATCTCTCAGCAAGATGATATAAATCAGCAGCTAAAAAAGGAATTACTGGAGACCTTTGACGAACTGTTGAGCCTATACCGTCAAAAATCAGCAGATCAATAATTTTTGGTTAACAAATTGCATAGTAAATTTAAGTTTTTTGGCATGGGTAATTTATATGCGGGTAAGTTTTTTATACATAGGGCTTTTGTTTTTTTTTATTATACAGGCGCAAGCGCAATATACTTATCAATGGGAAAAAGCTTTTGGAAATTCCGGGATCGTGGAAGCCAATTCATTAGCAATTTGCCCATCCGGTGAGATAATCATTGTTGGTACATTAAAAAATAACGGTTTACATACCTGGATAAAAAAAATTTCCCCTCAGGGAAAAACTCTATGGACAAGGTTTGTAGAAAACCATCAAACCGCAGCCCCGGCACGCGTGGTAGTTTTACCAGATTCTTCCTTTGTAATTGCCGGGTATGTCCGCAACTACGAAGACCCTACCGACTATCTGTGGCTGGCTAAATTCGACTCCATTGGCACTCTTATGTGGGAAAGAAGTTTTTATAATCTCGGATTTGCCCGTGCCCAGGATATTCGCCCTACGCCGGACAAAGGCTTTATCATTGCTGCAAATGTTTTTTCCCAGCAGGATCCTTCGGACTGGCTTATTGTAAAAACAGATTCCCTGGGATTTATACAATGGCATCACCAGAGTGGAACGCCCTACAACGACCAGGCCAATGCTATTGCCGTATTGAATGACAACTCATACGCTATTGCTGGTTTTGTCGGACTTAATAAAGGTAATCTAAAGACTATGGCAGTATCCATCTACGACTCCACTGGCTACGAAACCGGATACCGCGAATTTAAAGACCTGGGGTTTTCAGAGGCTATGGCTCTGGCAGCATCCGCCGATACTTCACTTATCATTGCCGGATATACCATTGATAGTTTTTACCGTAATGATATTGTTGTGATGAAATTGAATTATTACGGCGATACTCTCTGGAAAAGACATATAAAACTACCTTTCCGCGAGATACCTTTCTCGGTTATACAGGCCTTTGACAAAACCTATGTCGTGGCATATAACCTTATGACAAGTGAATTTCCGTATTCCGACATAGGAATTATTCAATTAAGCCCGGATGGAAAAATTATTTATTCATCGTTAATAAAACAAGCAGGCGACGAATTTATTGCCCAACTCGTGGAAAATAAAGACAACGGCATCTCCATCCTTGCCACAAATCACACTATTGCCCAGGGATGGAAAGTTTCGTTAACAAAATGCAAAAGCAAAATTACTACTCAACTTAGATTTATTATTCCACATTCAGCTCTCACTGCTACATCACACAACAAGGCCGTCATAAAAGCCTGTATTACAAGCTATTTAAAACCTAAAAAAGTTATTATCCTTCACAACGGGCAACCTCTGGACACTATCACACGTTTTGATATTTTACAGGATAAAAGATGTCAATTTGCTTTTGAAACACAATTTAAATTGAAATTAGGCATAAATGTCATTACCTTTGTGCTTACCGATTACAAAGGCTATAAGATTATTCGCAAGCGAACAATTATCTATATACCTTTGCCCGGAAAAATATGGTAAAATTCTATAAAATATGCGGAGACAAATAAAAATACTGCTGATTGCCATTCTTGTTCCTTTGTTCATGGGGCTTAGCCAGGTAAATTATTATGTTCCGGATATAGCTGTGCCTGCACGGATAAATCCGCCTTTTATGCAAGGACAGGCTTCGTGGGCACAGAGCGTTTTTGACACACTGACACTGGAAGAAAAAATTGGGCAATTATTTATTTATCAGGTATATCCGAACAATCCTGACAATATCAAGCAGGTAAAAGAATACATAAAAAAATATCACCTGGGCGGAGTGATATTTTTCCGTTCGCGGGCAGAAAAAATTCCGCCACTTGTCAGGGACTTCCAGAACTTGTCTCCGCATATACCTATGTTTTTTGCCATAGATGCCGAATGGGGCGTCAATATGCGTATCCCCGGCACAGTGAAATTTCCTTACCAGATGACGCTGGGAGCAGTGCAGAACAACACGCTTATTTACGAAATGGGTCACGAGATAGCCCATCAGCTGCACCTGCTTGGATTGAATATGAATTTTGCTCCGGTGTCAGATATAAATGTCAATCCGCGCAATCCTGTTATTGGAGTGCGTTCCTTTGGTGAGGACAAAGTCAATGTCACACGCAAAGCCTTTGCCTATATGCAAGGGCTGCAGGATTCGGGCATAATAGCTTTTGCAAAACATTTTCCGGGCCACGGAGACACGGATAAAGATTCGCACAAAACCCTTCCGCAGATCAGCCACTCGTATCAAAGAATATATAATGTTGAACTCTATCCATTCCGCAGTTTGATAAAAGGCGGCCTAACAGGCATAATGGTTGCCCACCTCTATGTGCCCGCCCTGGAAGACGCACCCAACACTCCCACTACCCTATCCCGTAATGTAATAAAAGGCTTGTTGCGGGACAGCCTGGGCTTCCGTGGATTGATTGTGACCGATGCTATGACAATGAAAGGCGTAACAAAATATTTTGCTCCGGGCGAGGCAGAAATACGGGCTTTACTGGCTGGTAATGACATCATTCTTATGCCTTCTAACCTGCCTGTTGCTTATAATGCCATCCGCAATGCTGTGCTGCGGGGAGAAATTCCTATGTCAGTAATAGACAGTGCTGTGATGCGTATCCTGCGCGCCAAGCAATGGATAAGAAACTACTCCGTCCGATCGGCTGATGCAAAAAATATCCTGCAGAAAATAAATTCTCCGCAGGCAGAATACATTAGCCAGAAACTGTATGAACAGGCTATTACTCTGGTGAAAAATACTGATAATCTTATTCCTGTGCAGGATTTGGACAAAAAACGTATTGCCGTTATCTCGGTTGGTGCGCCCAGGGATAATACTTTCCAGAAATATCTTAACTATTATGCCAGAGTTGATGAATATTACGTATCCAATAATGCAGATTACCAGCAATTTATGGATATGGCCAAGCGCCTTTCTGGATACGATATGGTTATCGTCTCGGTGCACGGAAAAAACAGTTTCTCGCCTCCTTTCTACGGAGTTAATGAGAACGCTGTATGGCTAACAGCCTACCTGGCCAACAAAACAAACGTCATACTGGATTTATTTGCTCCGCCATATCTGCTAAATATGTTCAACAACATTGACAAAATCAAGGCCATTGTCATTTCTTATGAAAACACGAAGTATGCTCAGCAGGCTTCGGCACAGGTAATTTTCGGCGGAATTGGTGCGCAGGGCATACTCCCGGTAAGTGCTGGTGGTTTCGCGGCTGGCACAGGCATTTTTACCAAAAGGATAAGGCTAAAATATTCCTCTCCCGTGGAACTGGGTATAAATCCGGACAAACTACGCATAATTGACACTATCATACAGACTGCTATTGACAGCGGTGCTTTCCCCGGATGTCAGATCCTGGCCATAAAAGACACTGTGGTATTTTTTAACAAAGCTTACGGATATTTTACCTATCAAAAAAAACATCCTGTCACCACAAACACACTCTACGATATAGCCTCGCTAACCAAGACCACAGCTACCACCCTGGCTTTAATGCGTTTATACGACCAGGGCAAGCTGGATTTGAATCAAACACTGTCTCATTACCTGCCCGGGACTGACACAACAAACAAAGGCAATATCAGAATTATTGACATCCTCACGCATCAGGCACGCCTAAAATCATGGATACCTTTTTATCTGCATACTTACACAAAGGATCACACAAGGCTCAACCCAAAGATTTATTCCGACCACTACACTTCAAAGTATAACACGCAAGTAGCTGACCATTTATACATAATAGGCAGCTATCGTGATTCCATCCTCAAACAAATTTATGCTTCCAGGCTACTCAGACGCAAACGCTATTTATACAGCGACCTGGGCTTTATACTTATGAAACAGCTAATTGAACGCCAGACAGATACCAGCCTTGATCAATATGTAAAAATCAATTTCTACGACCCGCTGGGAGCATGGCATACAGTCTTTAACCCATTAAAATATTTCCCAAAAAATCAGATTGCGCCTACTGAAAACGATACTTATTTCCGGCACCAGATCATCCAGGGATATGTGCACGACTATGCTGCTGCCCTTATGGGCGGGGTAAGCGGACATGCAGGACTGTTCTCCAACGCCAATGACCTGGCAAAAATTTATCAGATGCTTTTGCAAAATGGATATTATGCAGGAAAAAGATATATCAAATCTACCACAGTTAAGCTATTCACTACCAGACCTTTTCCGCGCACTAACCGCCGTTATCTGGGCTTTGACGGAAAAGATGGAGAAAAAACTTATTACGTTGCACCCTCGGCACCGGATGATAGCTATGGACATACCGGATTTACCGGATGTATGGTATGGGTGGACAGACAGAATAACTTTATTTTCATTTTTCTGTCCAACAGGGTGTATCCGGACATAAAAAATTATAAAATGAATCATATGCGTATCCGTGCAAGAGTGCATCAAGCTTTTTATGAGGCTTTCCCACAGCAAAATAAAAAAGAATACATTGCCCAGTAATGAAAAAAATCTTTTACATATTACTGATAATCACCGCATTAACAGGTTGCCAAAAAATTTCCTTTTATAATGGTCAGGTAAAACTGAATTTCTCCACAGATACTGTATTTTTTGATACAGTGTTCACCAATATAGGTTCTGCTACCCGCATTCTAAAAGTATATAATCCTGTTAATCAATTTGTAAAAATAAACTCCATAAGCCTTGCAGGCGGAAAAAACAGTGCATTCCGCCTGAATATCAACGGGGAACCAACCAGCTATGCCAGGGATGTTATTATTCCGCCTCGCGACAGCATTTACATCTTTGCCGAGGTCACCATTGCTCCTAACAAAGGCTATCTGGTGGAACAGGATTCTATCATCTTTGCAATTAACGGAAAAACCCAGATCATTCCGCTTTATGCCATAGGCTGGGACGTGCATCTGATAAAAAACAAAATCATTTCCTCGGATACGGTATGGAATGCGGACAAACCTTATCTCATCTGGTATTACGTGGCCATTGATACTGGCGCCCAGCTGCAAATAAACCCCGGAGTGCAGGTCTTTTTACACAGGAATGCCGGCCTATTCGTCTTTGGTTCACTCAAAGCTTACGGAAGCCTTGACAGTAATATTACTTTTTCCTCCGACCGCCTGGAACAAGATTACAACGACATTCCCGGACAATGGGGTGGTATAGTGCTGGAACGCACAAGCCAGGGCAACGAATTCCACTGGACAAGGATAAAAAACTCCATTGTAGGCATATCAGCGGACTCGGTGCAGGACACTGTCATCATACACAACTGCGAGATTATCCATCAGAGCTATGCCAGCATATTTGCTTCAATGAGCAATATAAACATCTTTGGCAGTGTGCTGGCCGATGCCGGATGGTATAACCTGGGCATTATCAAAGGCGGAGACTACAAAATTATCAATACCACAATTGCCAATTACTACGGCTGGGGCACTATCCGGAAAACTCCTGCCGTGGCAGTGACTAACTACGAGATTATCGGGAATACCCCTGTTTTCCGAAGCCCTGTGAACCTTGAAATCATCAATTCCATCATCTACGGAAACCACGAAAATGAGCTTTTGCTATCCCCTGCTGTGGAATGGGAAAATTTCAATTACCTGATTAATAACTGCCTGATAAGAACAACAGAAGATTATACTTTCCATCAGTGTATAATAAACCAGGACCCGCAATTTTCCGACATTACAAAATATGACTTCCACCTGGGCAGCAAATCACCAGCCATTGGCAAAGCCGATTACGGTATAATCAGCCTGTTTTCAAGGTTTCTCAACATTGATATTGACGGAAATTCCAGAAATAACCCTGCGGATATTGGCGCTTATGAATATGTGGAAAATTAATTTTCCTTATTTCAATATTTTTTGGACGAAAAAATTTAGTTTTTTGAGAAAAAAGTTATAATATTGCAGTCCGTTTAGTCATAACAAAAACAAAGTAAAACAGAAAACCATGGACCAACTAATTCGCATAGTAGAAGAGAATTACAAGACAGAGCGGAAGGAAGAGTTTCCAGAATTTTCGGCTGGTGATACCATAACTGTTTATTACCGCATCAAGGAAGGTAATAAGGAACGTATCCAGGCTTTCCGTGGGGTTGTAATTCAGCGTCGTGGCAAGGGTCTGGCCGAGACCTTTACAGTAAGAAAGATCTCCGACGGTATTGGCGTTGAGCGTATTTTCCCGGTTAATTCACCTTTCATTGAAAAGATAGAAGTTAACAAACGCGGTAAAGTCCGTCGTGCCCGTATTTTCTACTTCCGTAAGCTCTCGGGTAAAAAAGCCCGTATCAAGGAAAGACGTGATTACAACAAAAAGAAGTAATTTTTTATCTGCGGGGTTGGCCGTTGTAATGTTCAATGTCAACCCCTTTGTTTTGTTAGAAAAAAGACCGAAAAAAATTTTATCTCATGGCAAAAAAAGACACCAAAAAGCCCAAGAAAGATCTTGTTGACAACATTGAAGAAGATCTTACTAAATTTGAAATTTTCTTTCAGAAATATCAAAATTACATCCTCTGGGGCGTAATTATCATTGTAGCAATAGTTGCTCTTATCTGGGGCTATCAGAAATATATCAAGCAACCACGGGAAAAAGCTGCCCAGAGTGAGATGTTCGTTGCCCAGAAATATTTTGCCATTGATTCGTTCAAAGTTGCCCTGGAAGGTGTTGACCAATATCCTGGTTTTCTGGATATTATTGACCAATACAAAGGAACAAAAGCCGCTAACCTGGCATACTATTATGCTGGTGTTTGCTATGCCAACCTGGGACAGTGGGAAAATGCTATTAACTACTTGAAAAATTTCAAGTCCGAAGATTTATATCTGAACTCCACTAAATACGGACTGATGGGCGATGCCTACATGCAGCTGAATATGAAAGACAAGGCTGTGGATGCTTATAAAAAGTCCGTTGAAGACTATGCCAATCACCTGACCACACCTATCTATTTGAAAAAATTAGGTCTGGTTTACGAGGATATGGGACAATACAAGAAAGCCCTCAAAGTTTATCAGGAACTTTACAAGAAATATCCTGCAAGCAACGAAGGACGCACAATTGAGAAATACATTGAACGCGTAAAATATCATCTGCAAGAAAAGTAATACCCATTTTATCATACAAAAAAACGGTCGTCTCCACAAGAGGCGGCCGTTTTTTTTTTATATATTTTTTTATATATTACCCTCAGTTTGTCTTCTTCCAGGAGGCATAAACCATAAAAATAAACATCCTCTCACCCATTCTACTTGCACAGATAAGGTATGTATTTACGGTCATTGACAAGGATATGGTCTATGAGCCAGTCCTTGAGCGTCATCATTATCTCAAAGGCTATCATCTGTTTATTGCCAGCCTCCAGGTCTTGTTTGAACTTCTTTATTTTATCCACAAAATACTGATGCTCAGCTTTATGTTCCCTGGCCAGGGGAAAGTTATATTGTTCAAACATTTTTTCCTCAGTCTGAAAATGATAAACAGTATAGTCCTCCAGCTGTTTGAGAATAATCGGCACCTGACTTCCTGCATAAGCAGCTTCAAAAGCGGCAAACAGCTCATTTATAATCTGAAAGAGCTTTTTATGCTGATCATCAATCACTTTACACCCTGTATTGTATTCGTCCTTCCAGGAAACCAGTTCACCCATATCTATAAACTTTTAAATTATCCGGTAAAGATAAAGAAATTTGCGGTTAAATGAATAATTTTTTATGTAAAAGTGCATTTATTTTACATTAGGGCGTGCCCCTCACCAGAATTTTCACTCAGCCTTATAATAATTTCTCCGCTTTATAAACCATAAAAACTCTTTCCGCCTGTTTGATGCTACCTGGCTCGGGTCGGTCTGCGGCTGCGGTCTCGCTCGGTTCGTGCCGCAGTGGCGGCAGTGCGTAGGGCTCAGTCCCATCGCCTCCGCCTGCTCGCCACTGCCCAAAACGGCAATTTATACATAATTTCCACAATATACTCTGGGTGTCCCCGCCTTTATCCCATCCACGCAAGGCTCCACCAGGCACAAAACAGCTACTACTAACCTCGCACAAAATCCTAATCAGTGCCAACAATACACGGTCAGGCACGAACCATCGCTCACCCTCCGCCTCCGCCCTCACGCAGAAAGGAAAAAATACCAGCCACCAGACAATAGTATCTTATTCCTTGTAGCCTATCATATCCAGGAATTCTTGCTCAGTGATAACAGGAATGCCATATTGTTTGGCTTTCTGCATCTTGGAGGCACCTGGTTTTTCGCCTGCAATGATATAATTAGTTTTGGAGCTCACGCTGGATGCTTTCTTGCCTCCGTATTTTTCCACCAGTTCCTCAATGAACTTCCGGCGCTGCGGTGTACCAAAATTACCAGTAACAACGAATGTCATACCCTTGAGCACCTGCGGTTTTTCCTCGGAAGCCAATTCCATCTGCACCCCGGCTTTTTTGAGCCTCTCAATTATTTCAATATTATGCGGATCACGGAAATATTCAATCACACTCCGGGCAATTTTATCACCTATTTCGTCAATGGCAATAAGCTGGTCATAAGTGGCTTTACGCAAATTATCCATACTGCGGAAATGGCGGGCAAGCACTTTTGCAACGGTTTCGCCCACATAACGGATACCCAGGGCGTATAATACACGGTCAAATGGCACCTGCTTACTCCTCTCAATACTTTCAAGGAGATTGCGGGCGGATTTATCGGCAAAACGTTCCAGCTTGATAATATCCTCATATTTAAGGTCATATAAATCCGCCACAGTGCGCACCAGGCCGGCCTCATACAGCTGGCGGATAGTTGCCTCTCCCATCTGTATGTCCATGGCTTTGCGGCTGACAAAATGCTCAATCCTGCCCATTATCTGCGGCGGACAGCCCCAGGTATTAGGACAATAGTGTATAGCCTCGTCCGGGTCGCGGACTAACTCTGTTCCACAGGCGGGACAATGTGTTATGAACTCCACAGGGCGGGCACCGGCCGGACGACGGCTTTTGTCCACGCCCACAATCTTGGGGATAATCTCTCCGCCTTTCTCAACATAGACATAGTCTCCATAGTGCAGATCCAGATTACGGATAATATCCGCATTATGCAGGGAAGCACGCTTAACAATTGTTCCGGCCAGCTGCACAGGATCCAGGTTGGCCACCGGAGTAACAGCCCCTGTGCGTCCTACCTGAAAATCCACGGACAAAAGCCGTGTAGTAACTCTCTCGGCCTTAAACTTATATGCAATAGCCCAGCGCGGAGCCTTAGCAGTATATCCCAATATTTGCTGCTGACGCATGGAATCTATCTTGATCACAGCTCCGTCAATATCAAAAGGCAGATTCTTACGTTCCACCTCCCAGCGCTGGATAAAATCAAACACCCCGCGCAAATCTTCCACACGTTCCATGTGTTCGCTCACCTTAAACCCCCATTTACGGGCATATTGCATATTCTCGTAATGCGAATCCGAAGGCAAATCCTCGCCCACCATGTAATAGACATAGCAATCCAGGCCACGGCGGGCCACTTCAGCGGAATTTTGCAGTTTTATGGAACCAGCAGCAGCATTTCGCGGATTGGCAAATTCCGGTAGTCCTTGCCTGCGCCTCTCCTCATTCAAGCGTTCAAAAGATTTGTGCGGCATGATAATCTCTCCGCGTATTTCAAAACGCTTCGGATAATCATCTCCACGCAATACCAGCGGAATAGAACGGATTGTTTTGACGTTCTCGGTGACCACATCCCCCATTGTTCCGTCGCCGCGGGTTATAGCCTGCACCAGTTGTCCATTCTCATATATCAAATTTATTGACACTCCGTCAAACTTGAGCTCACACACATACCTATAAGCCTCATTACCAAGTGTCTTACGGATACGATTATCAAATTCCAGCAGCTCCTCAGGTGAATAAGTATTACTCAACGAAAGCATGGGATAACCATGCCGGGCCTGCTCAAAGATCTGGTCATGGTCATTTCCTACTCTGACCGAAGGAGAATTAGGGTCATAAAACTGCGGAAACTGCTTCTCAAGGTCTATGAGTTCCTTCATCAACATATCATATTCATAATCCGAAACTTTCGGCTGAGCCAGAACGTAATAATAATAATCATACTCATTGAGTTTCTCACGCAAATATTTTATTCTTTTTTTAGCTTCTTCGGGTGTCATAAACTTATAATTTTTACGTTTACTTGAAATATTAAATTAATTTTGGGAATTTAAATAAATTAATTTTTGCAATAATATTTTAATTTTTTTTACTTTACTTAAACTTTTTCCAAAAAATGGATAAACCGAAATTAGGAAATAAAAACGATTATAGCAATAATCAAGAAACTCCTTGTATGAGTCTTTCTATTTTCCGTACCCTCCAGGATAACAATATTGAATACGTCTATATTGGTCAGTTTACCAATAAAATCACAGATTCCATACTCTCCCTGGCCGAACTAAATCTACAATTAATCAACGAAAGTCTCAAAGTACGCAAACGTGTCTATTTCATACTTGTAGAAGGCCTGCAAAATATCACACGACATCAGAGCATCACCCCAAAACATGTGGATAAAAGTGGAGTACTGATAATACAAAGAATTAAAGACCAATACATCATAACCACAGCCAATTATGTAAAAAAGAGTGAAATAGAAAACCTCAAACAGCACATTGACTCCATTAATAGCCTTGGCGACAAAGAATTAAAAGACTATTACCGGGAAATTTTACAAAAACAAAAGATCTCTCACAAAGGAGGAGCAGGACTTGGACTAATAGAAATAGCCAGAAAATCCAATAATAAATTATTATACGAATTCCAACCTGCTGATAAAGAACATTATGTATTTTTCCTGCAAACACAAATCTCTCCGGCCAAAAGCACTGAAAATCAAACCAATAAAGAAAACCTTGAAAACATAAAAGAAGTATATAACAAACTGGTAAAATGCAATATTTTATTTTCAATTTCCGGAATATTTAACCAGGACAAAATAATTTACATGCTCTCGCTCCTGGAAAAAAGATTGCAATCCCAGACCTCCTCTAAAAACAAAATTTTTAATATAATAGTAGAGCTCTTACAAAATATTGTAAACCATGCCGATGATTATATAGAACATAAAGCTCAGGGACATCACGGAGTATTTTACATTGCCGAACAGGACAATAATCTCATTATCACCACGGGAAATTATATTAAAAATGAAAAGATAAACAAAGTAAAAGGTCTCCTCAACAAAATTAACTCTCTATCTATAAAGGAATTAAATGAGAAACACCGTAATATACTCAAAAAATTTAAAAGTAATCAGAAATATGATCAGGCTGGGCTGGGGCTTATAAATTTACGGCTGAAATCCAGAGACAAAATAAATTTCTATTTTGAAAAAGTAGATGATAAATTTAGCTTCTTTTCCATAGAGGTAAAATTAAAAAAAGACAGCAACATAAGACTTAACCCCCTGCATATCAAAGCAACTGACAACACCCCAGCTGTTATTTTAGCGCCCACTAAATCGGAATTTATATTCCGTGGCACCTGCATTCCCTGTGATGCCAGGTCGTTTTTTGCGCCGATACAAAAATGGATGGACCAATATTCAAATGCACCTCTAAACTATACCCCTATAACATTTGACCTAAACATCATAAACACTCCATGCCAAAAAGAATTAACACAACTCTTTGAAAAGATTAGCAAACTGAACGACAGTTCAATAGTAACTATAAAATGGAAATATAAAAAAGGAGATACGGACATAAAAGAATTTGGCGAGAATTTAGCCAAAATATTTCCTCATATAAAAATAGAACTTATCCCCAAATAACATCATTCTTTAACAAAAAAACAATTTAATATACCAATGAAAGCAATGATACTCGCTGCAGGTCTGGGTACCCGTCTGCGGCCATGGACTAATAACAGACCCAAAGCACTTGTGGAATATCATGGAAAAACTCTGCTTGAATACGCAATAGAAAAACTTAAATCTTACGGTTTCAACCAGATAATAATCAATGTACACCATTTCGCAAATCAAATTATTGATTTCGTAAAACAGCATAACTACTTTGATATTGAGATTGTATTTTCGGATGAAACAAAGGATCTATTGGATACTGGTGGGGGCATACAAAAAGCCAGCTGGTATTTAAAGGATAGCCCAAAATTCCTCGTCTATAACGTTGATATTCTCTCGGATATAGACCTGAAAAAATTATATGAAGATCATCCCCAGCAGGCACTTGCAACACTGGCAGTACAGAAAAGGCCTACCAGCCGGACTCTCCTGTTTACTCAAGCAGGAAAAAAACTCTGTGGGTGGAAAAATCATAATACTGGTGCACAAAGACTTATAGAAAGTTTATGCACTAATTATCAAGAGTTTGCTTTTAGCGGAATTCACATTTTATCCGGGGAAATATTCAAATTCTTACCCTCGGGGAAATATTCAATCATCACAGCTTACCTTGATATAGCAGAACAAGGAGGCTTTATAACTTATCACGACCATACGGGAGATAACTGGAAAGATATGGGACTGAAGGAAAATTACTTGTAGCTTACTCCACTGAAATAAAATTAAAATCAATGCCAATCAAATCGCTTATATCCATACCTAAATCACGAAATTCCTCGTCCGAATAATACCAATTAATTACGACCTTATAACCCATTTTCTGCAAGTCTGACATCAAACTGATTATCTCAAATAAATGTACCTGCGAGCTCGTATTGAAAAAATCAAGATTAATGTCCAGAACAGTTTCTTGGGCAGGTACAAGGATATATTCCTTCAACCAGGCTATAGGCTTTTTGTAAAACTCATGAGCATTTTCAAGAATGGACACCCCTGTAATTGACAAACGTCCATCGGCCAAAAACTTAATCTCCGGACTCTTATTCGTCTGCCTGATAATTAGGTCTTCCATCTCTCTATTTTATTTTTGCAAGCATAAATGTAAAAAATCCTCTTGGAAAATAAAAAAGAAAATGTGAAGTTAACAAAAATCATTCTCCTATTAACATCTGCCATACAGCGCCCCAGCCAGGAAAGCCTCCCAGATTACGGTCATCTATATATATATCAGCCAGGATTTTACGACTACCTTCGGACGGATTAAACACCTCTCCCGGATAATTAGCATTGACAGCATAAAATTCCACTCCGTTTTTTCTGCAAAATTCCACTGCTTCATCCAGTAACTCTCCAGTGCGATATGTCCACAATATCAATAGATGTCCTCGCTTCTGCAGTTCTCGCAGGGTCTGAAAAGCAAAACGCTTGGGTTTTCCAATCTTTGGATACCGGTCTTCAACAATTGTTCCGTCAAAATCCACTGCAATAATCATTTTTTTCGTATTTTTATAAAAACTTGCAACTTTACATGCAAATCTACAATCTATATTTTAAATGAGCCAAAAGCTAAAATTTTTAGAATGAAAAAAATTGCTTTATTTCTTATAATCACTTCCTTATTTATACCAGTCATAATTGAGGCACAAACAACACTACCATCGTCCGAGAGTTTTGAAACCGGCTTTGGTATATGGAAACAAGCAACTAACGATAATCTGGACTGGACAAGATGGTCAGGCCCTACTCCAACCGATTCCACAGGGCCTGATGCGGCATACGATGGCGACTATTACATTTATATAGAAAGCGACCCTCACAACTATAATCCAGCTCACCATGCAGACCTGGTAGGATTTTTTGACTTCACAGGAACTACATATCCCATGATCTCCTTTTATTATAACATGTACGGAGAATTTATTAACTATCTGGAAATTAAAATTTCAACAGATTCAACTAATTGGACTCTTCTGGACAGAATCATTGGTAATCAGGGCCAGGGGTGGCACAGAAAAATAATTTGTCTGAATAATTATGCGGATACTGATACAGTTTATATTGTATTCAGTGCATACACAAGTGGGGACAGCTCTGCTAATGCTACAAGATCCGATATTGCTATTGATAAAATTCAACTGGTGGACTTCAAATTTGTGGACACAACAATTACAGATGTCTCCTGTGGTGGATATTCCGACGGTTCTATCAATGTCGCAGTAAAGGGCGGCTTTGCTCCTTTTGAATACACCATTGACGGAGGTACAAATTACACTACCCCCTCGTCCGATACAGTTCATCTTTTCTCCGGGCTCAGCGGAGGTGCTTATTTTACCAAGGTACGATCCGCCGGAACATGCGTAATGTCCGCAGGTTATTTAACTGTTAACGAGCCGCCTAAACCTGATATCGTAGTGGATACCCAATACATCAAACCCTGTGTCTATAGTAATAATGGAGAAATACACATATCAGTATCAAATGGGGATGCCCCACTATCTTATTCCATCACAGGACCGAGCGGAACATTTGTTTCTTCACCGGATTTTACTGGTCTGGACTCCGGATATTATCACGTAGCTGTCAAAGACGGCAAAGGATGTATATACGACCAGGGTCAGTATAAAATTGATCCCCTGTATCCAATAATAATAACAGACATACAAGCACAGGACGTTAACACCTGTTATGGAGATTCCACAGGTTCCATTAACGTACAAGCTACGGGCGGATACGGTACTCTCACATATTCCATTGATACGGGCAATACATACGAGCCTGACGGATATTTCCCTAACCTCCCTGCTGATACCTATGTAATATTTCTGAAAGATCTCAACGGATGCGTGGATACCACGCCTGAAATAACCATAAATCAACCTGCAAAAGTAGTTATAAATAACATCACAAAACAGGATGTAACAACCTGTTACGGGGATTCTACTGGATACATTGACATAAGTGCCAGCGGAGGATCCGGAGGTCTGAAATATTCCATTAACGGAGGCAATAGCTATCTGCTTAACAGTAAATTTGATAGCTTGCCAGCAGGAGATTATTATGTTATGGTAAGCGATAGCAATAACTGCACGGATGGGCCCGACACTGTCACCATCACTCAACCTCCGAAACTTGTCATTGACAGTGTCAAATATACAAACGTTACAGGCTGCTATGGAGATTCCTCTGGAACAATTGAAATATACGCGAAAGGAGGAACACCCACATTGCAATATTCCATTGACAACGGTCAAAACTTCAAACTACTGAACTATTTTGACAAACTACCTGCTGGCACTTATTATCCTTATGTCAAAGATGGATCCAATTGTATTGTTACAGCTCCACAAATAACTATCACTCAACCGCCAAAGCTTACAATATCCAGTATAGCAACAACCAATATTCAAAAATGCTACGGCGATTCTACCGGACAGATAATCATCTATGCTGTAGGCGGAACCTCACCTATCTCCTATTCCATTGATACTGGCACCACTGTGCAAAGCTCCAATCTTTTTGATAGTCTGCCGGCTGGTACTTATCGTCCTTTTGTTCAGGATGCCAACGGATGTAAAGATACAGGAAACGCTGTCACCCTTACCCAACCCACACAAATAACCATCACAGACCAGGCCTGGGGAGATGTTAAATGTTATCAGACCGAGACAGGCTGGATATATGTCAATGCCACAGGTGGCACAGGATCCTTGCTATATTCTATTGATAGTGGATCAGTATTCAACCACAACATAGGGGACACTATCTCGGTATATGCAGGAAATTACAATATAGCAGTCCAGGACGAAAACGGATGTACTGTTTTTGGCAGCCAACTTACTGTTAACGAACCACCCTTGCTTGCAATAGACAGCGTTGTAGTACAGGATGTTAATACCTGCTACGGAGATTCTACTGGTAAAATAACCATCTATGCCAGCGGTGGAACACCACCTTACCAGTATTCCATTGATGGTGGCGCCACGTTGAGATCGTCAAATGTATTTGACAGCTTGCCTTCTGGAACAAATTATTCTCCTTTTATAATAGATGCTAACGGATGTATCAAAACCAGCTCAAATGTTTCCATTGCCCAGCCATCACCAGTACATTTTGTTGATATTTCAAAAGCAGATATAGATACATGCCACGGTGTGCCAATAGGGCAAATATCCATACAGGTAGCTGGAGGAACTGCACCTTACCAATATTCCATAGACAGTGGACAGAATTTTGTAGTATCTTCTAACTTCAATAACCTATATGCAGGACGATATTACATAACAGTTAAAGATGACCACGATTGTCAAATCTGGTATTCCCAGCCTATTGATATAATTCAGCCTGATACTCTGGTATTTGACAGCCTGACATACAGGAACATTACCTGTAATGGTCTGCAGGACGGACAAATCACAGTATTCTCACATGGAGGTAAAGGGCCATATTCATATCATCTGATTAATCTTAACACTAACGACACAATTACTTCTGCTTCCTATTATTTTCCTTCGCTGAGTGCTTCATCTTATCAGGTACAGGTGCAGGACTACTACAATTGCAGAATTGACACACAAGTTACTATAACCGAGCCACCAGCTCTGGTATTGGATTCTGTATCTTATCAGGACGTGCAAACTTGTTACGGTGATTCCACGGGTGTAATAAAAATATACGCCCATGGAGGAACAGCGCCGATAAAATACTCCTACGCTATTATTGGCCGTAATCTTACACAGTATTACGATACCAACGTATTCAATGTTCCGGCAGGTTTCTACTACACAGGAATAATTGATTCTATGGGCTGTACTCAAACCTCACAGGCTTTTACCATACATCAGCCCGACCCGGTTTATTTAAGCAGCTACCAGACTACACCTATTACATGTCACGGTGATAATAATGCTACAATCCTTATTAATGCCCAGGGAGGCACTGGTCAGCTATATTACAGTATAGATTCCGGACAAACCTGGTCAGTGGATTCTCTCTTTATTAACCTCATAGCTGGTACTTACCACTTAAGAGTTAAAGACCAACGTAACTGCTATTCATCTCAAATACCAGAAGTGACAATTAAGAATCCGGATCCGCTCATTATTGACACAATAGTGGCATACGACGTAAAATGCTACGGATCTGCAGACGGACATATCGTTATAATAGCACGCGGAGGAACAGATCCTCTGCAATACAGCATTGACAGCATTCATTTCCAGAGCCAAAATGATTTTTATAATCTTGACACAGGGATATATGTCGGCTATGTAGTGGATGCCAACGGATGTAGTGCTTCAGATACAAGCCGTTACATCACACAACCTCCTAACTATGCAGAATTCACAGTGGATACTAACCAGGGCTGTGCACCTCTGAACGTCAGATTCTTGCCAATACGCCCGGAAAATACTACTTTTTCGTGGGAATTCGGCGATTTGACCAGCTCACGCCAAACATCCCCATTACATATTTTCCATAACCAGAGCGGTTCACCAGTAACCTATACCGTATCGGTCAAAGCTTACCACGGCTTATGTACCGACACTGCCAGTATGCCTATTACTGTTTATCCGCAACCCACTCTGGACATAACCATTGATTCTGTAGTATCCTTTTATCCCGACACAATAGTGGAATTCACAAATAATTCCCCGGCATATTATACGGATTATACATGGGACTATGGAGATGGAACTGTGGAACACATTGTACATCCTGTTATACATGCCTATCCAGGCTGCGGAGAATATAATCTGATGGTTAGTGCCCGTAATACTTATTATTGTTATGATACACTCAGGACAACCATTAATATAACAGCATTTCCACCCACACCAGCGTTTGTGATGAGTGATAATGACGGATGTGCTCCTCTGACCATTGAATTTTACAACTCTACAAGTGATGCACAAAGTTATGTATGGAACTTTGGTGATAACACCGACACGACAACGGAAATCAATCCTACACACACCTTTACCCAGGGCGGAACATACATGGTAACACTCAAAGCAATAGGTTATTGTGGTAAATATGCCGAAATTTCCCAGCCGGTTTATGTATATAAAAATCCATCTGTGGAATTTTCTATTGCCCCGGATACTGCCAGCGTGGGCCAGGTAATCGTTTTCACTAATAAAACCATAGGTGGTGATTATTATCTCTGGGATTTTGGAGATGGAGAAACATCCTCGGAAGAAAATCCACGGAAAAAATACGACAAAGCCGGTATCTATGACGTAAAACTTGTTGCAACTTCGGCAGATGGATGTACCGACAGCCTGACAAAAGAAGATGCTGTGGTTATTATCAGTGACCTGTTTGTACAATTTCCAACTGCCTTTACTCCGGATGGTGACGGCATCAATGACTATTTCAAACCTATAATGAATTACGTAAAATACGCAAAATTGTCTATTTACGACCGCTACGGTAATCTGATATTCCAGACCGACCATCCGGAAAGTGAATTCTGGGATGGCAATCTGCCCAATGGGAAACCATTGCCTTCAGACGTCTATGTATGGCATATCACAGGAATGTTTATCAACGGACAGGGATTTGATAAATCCGGAGAAGTGACTTTATTGCGATAAAATAAATATCTTTGCGCAAAGACATTAAACCAGCTGATGCTTCTGAACGAAACAATTGGCGAAAAAGATCATAAAAAGAATTTCGTTCTGCTGCTGTGGCAGTCGTTTTTCTTTTTATTGACAATCAACATACTGGACAAAGACACAATACTGCCTGGAATGTTCTCACGTATGGGAGCAGGCGAAATACTCATCGGCCTGCTCTCTGTCATTACTATAGGCTTACCTAAATTTTCCCAAATTTTTTTCGGACTAATATTACAGAATAAAATTACAAGGAAAAGATACATCCTTCACGGATTTAGCGTCCGTATAAGTGCATTATTGGCAATAGCTTACGTGCTATGGCAATATTACATATTCAACATCCCTGCTGGGTGGACAATAGTCTTAATTCTGCTGCTGTTTACTATCTATTCCCTGGCAGCTGCATATACCAGCGTAGGTATGATTGACCTGGCTCCAAGATCATTATTTTATTCCTCGCTAAAAAAATTTTACTCCTTAAAACAGCTGGGCAACGGAATAGGAATAATTATTGCCCTGCTGGCAGTAAGACCTTTGCTGAAGATATTTCCTTATCCTGCCAACTATAGTTTTTTACACCTACTTGGTGCTATTACCCTGACCATTAGCACTATTGCCATATTTTTTGTAAAAGAAAAAATCATAGTCGCAAAAGCCAGCTACACATTAAAAAGATATTTTGGATTTGTTGTTAATGAACTGAAAAACAATAAAAGCCTTCTTTACCTCGCTCTAATAGTAAACTCCGAGGGTCTATTTTTATCAATAATACCATTTTTTACAACACTGGCAATAAGCAAATTTGCTTTCAATGCCAAATTGGTAGGAACCTTGTTTGCATGGAAAATAATAGGTATCCTTGCCAGCAGTATTTTTCTTACTTTCAAAAAAAACTATGATTACTTCAATGTCCTGAGGATAAATATTCTAATATCCATCCTTGCACCAATATTCATTATCATTTTTTCTCAAAAATTACTTATTTATAAAATAATATTCTTCCTTGTAGGCGTGTTCAATAGTCTATACCGTATAAGTTTTGAAGGTTTACTTGTTGAAATATCCACCGAAAAGAACCGTCCGACCTATGCGAGCATCCTTGGATCAAGCAATATTTCCACCTTTATAATACCTTTATTATCAGGCAGTATGATAAAAGTCCTGGGATATGATTTTACTTTCATCCTTAGTGCAATATTTCTGTCGGCCACAATGATTTTTATATTCAAGCTAAAGCAAGAGATTAGTCATCAAGCATAGCAGTAATTTTATTAAGATCCTGCCTGTAAACTGAAGTATCCTGTATCAGTTCAGGAGAAGAATATTTCTGTTGGAGCTGTTCCAATGCCTGCATAGCAGCTATTTTTTGCTTGACATCTGCTTCAATGGTGTCATAGGAATAAGTCCTTGAAATTATTTCTTTTTGTCCCTCCATATCGCCTTGCATAGCAGCCAGACGTTCTGCATGCCTATCCAGACGATTTTCCAACTGCTGCTTTGTTTTGGCCTGACGTAGATCTTTGAGCAAGTCGGAATATTTCTGTTCCACTTTTTCAGCTGCCTGTCTCTCCTGCAATTTTAGTTCCATCTGGGCTTTATATCCACTTATAAGATTATCCAGCTTTTCCAGCGTATTACTATCCTTGTTCTGTCCATAACTGTCCCGTATCTGTTCATACTTATCAATAAGAACATCAGCCGGAATATCCGTAACTTCCACAAATACTTCCGAAATTGCTTGATTTGCCCACATCCTTAACTTACGAATATCTGAATCGGCTTTAAACTTAACCCTGCGGGCCGCAGAGATTGCATCCCTTAACCTGGCTTCCAGATCATTAGTCTTTCCTCCACTTTTTTTAGAAGCCCTGATAAGAGCCACTGCAAAAATTACTGCCAAAACGATACCTAATAACAAGATTGTAAAAATAAAATTCATAAGCAATACCATTATAAAAGATTTGAAAACTACAATAAAAATAACAAATCATACATAATTATGCATAAGCTTTTTGTTCAAATATTTTATTTTCGTATTTTAAGAAAGAAAAAGCAAATAAAGTAAGTGATAAAAATTTTTTTCAAAATACTGATAATCTGGGCTGTCCTTCCTTTTATGCAACAAGGAAGCCTTCTGAATAATTCATTTGAATTCCAAGATGGTATTTATCTGGATTTCAAACAAGTAAGGACAAACAGCCCAATAAAACGCAGTCAGATAATAACACAGCTGGACAAGACAGACTTTGATTTTTATGAAAAACTACTAAAACAAGAATATATCACGTTTACAGATTCTACCGGAAGCCATAGAATTGAAAGTGATAAGATATGGGGTTTTTCTGACCAGGGCACATTGTTCATAAATTGGCGCGGAGATTATGCAAAAATTTTGACAAAAGGTTTTCTGGGATATTTTGTAGCCACCGAGAAGGTAACTTATTACCAAACTCCTACATCAGTTGTCTATTATGACACTTATCCAGGCTATCCGCAAACCACACATGAAATGCGCCAGTATATAATTAATTTTGCTACAGGAGAAATTTTAGATTTTTCTCCCAAATCTTTACTTTTAATCCTTGAAAAATATGACCCGGATCTTTATAAAGAATATCAGAAATTAAGCAGGAGAAAAAGGAAAAAAGAATTATTTTTATACCTGAGAAAATTCAATGAAAAGCATAAAATTATTATTCCTCAAAGATAAATTTATTGCTATGAAAAAATATTTTTTAGTAATTGCAAGTTTGCTACTTGTGCTTATAGCCAGATCACAAATTGAAATTGGCGATACCACTGATTTTAAGGAATTTTTTTCAACTACAACTTACTTTGTAAAAGACGCCAACCTATTCAGCGATTTCAATTATTACATAAAAGATGCAGCCAAACAAGCGTGGACTATAACCCCTTATAAAATAATAACTTACGAGGAATATAAAAAAATGCCTCTTACAAAGGGCAAATCATTTGTGATGACAACAACTGTATTTCCTGAAAAAAATCCTCAGCTCAAATACGACTTTCTAACAGTTTTAATGGGAGGGGAGGGTTCCAAACTTGGTTCAAAAGGCGGAAGTATGCCTGTTCTGGCCGCCATTCCCCTGTCTTTCCATGGAGATGATGAAAATTACTATGACTACAAGCTGGTGCCATTCCTGTACTTCTTACAAAAACATATTAAAATTGCTTCGCAAAATCCAGAATATACCCAACGGGATTACCTGAGACTCTACAATAAAAATGCAAGGAAGCTAAAAAATAAAACCCTGGTACTCAGTCAGGATCAGATACCTGATAATTTTGACGTAACAAAATATTATCACGGAAGGGTAAAAATCATGCCTCAGGAAGAAATTGCCAAACTTATCAAAGCCGGTGACACTACAATAGTCTTTGCTCATATAGTTGCAGCGCCCACTGATGACGAAATTATTCCACAATCATATTGTTACAAAATGCTATTTGATGCAAAAGGCACTCTGTATTATTTTGCCTGGCACAAAATGAATAACAGTCAATTAAATGTTTTACTTAAACAAGATTTTATTAAATTAGACAAAAAAATCAGAAAGTAAGTTAGTCCAATATGGCCAGAAGAAAATTTAAAAATAACCTCTATCAAAGGATATTCCTTATTATCAGCTCAGTATTATTGATAATAGTCATAACGTCTTTTTTTCTCATTATAAAACCATATTTGATAAGACAAAAATCCATACGTTTATACAATCAATTACTTCCTGAAGATCAATATGTTCAGCAAGAGCTTAATAAAAGTATCCTGCTTTCCGAAATCTTAGCTTCAAATCTAAAAACTTTTTACACTCCTAATACGGCTTTATATCTATCTGACGAATACCTACAATCAGTTGCCAATGATATTCTTAAAGAACACTATTATATTCATGCCATAGGATTTATTATTCAAGCAGATCTGCAATTATCTATTACAAACGAGGATTACATTAATGAAAACGGGTATTTCACTGGTATATGGGAGAAAAACTTTAATAATCAAATAGAACATAAAATTTTAAATCTGAAAAAAACAGGAAACGAAAATATATTATTAGAAGTCAAAAATTCCAAAACTCCTATCCTTGGCAAACCGTTCCTTTATACATCCCAGGGTATCAATACTATAATGCAGCCAATAGCTGCGCCTATCTTTGTCGGCAATAAATTTATCGGAACAGTAATTATCTTCTTATCAATGGATTTTATGGATGAAGCATACAAATTCAATATATACACAAAAAAAGACAATAAATTATTGCTATTCAATAAAGACGGTACTATACTTTTCTATCCCTTGAAATTAAATATCGGTTCGCAGCTGGAAACGCTATTTCCTGGACATTCTATAGAAATTCTGAAAACTATTGCACGAAAAGAAAATCTAACTGGAAAATTTGGAGATTACTTCATAACAGGCTTATATATCAACACGATACAAAAGGATCAATATTGGATAATTTCCATCTTTACGCCTTACAATAAATTTATCAGTAGCATATATCTTGTACTGGCCGTATTGATTATAGGTACCTTACTTATTAGCATTGCTGTTGTAATTAGTCTTTCACTTATATCTGCACCTTTTGAAAACATTTTCACCTCAATGCAAAAGAGTGCTACAAATCTATATAAAGGCGAATTAGATGAACAGGTAGAAATAATTTCCTCCTTTGAAGAAACTTACCAAATAACACATACACTGGAGCGCTTACGCCTCAGGTTGCTAAGTACCGTAGAACTACATAACAAATTGGCCGAAAGAATATATACCGACCGCCTGCCTGTTCTTGGTCCTCGTGACCGCCTGGCAAAATCAATAAATAATGCTTTTGAAAAAATTATCCAGCGCTGGAAGGACAGGATGACCCTGGAAGAAAATAAACGCAAATCAGACTGGATTAACCAGGGTATTGCTGCAATGTACGAAGCTGTTAGAGTACAGAAAAACTCATACAACATACTGGGAGATCAAGTCCTTGATAGCTTTATAAAACATGCTAACCCAGTAATCGCTGGTTTCTTTATCTATGACCAGGATGACAATAAACTGAAAACTGTTGCAGCTTTTGCTTATGAAGAAAAAAGATCTTTTAACAGGGAAATTGAACCTGGTCAGGGATATATAGGCAATGCTGTACTGGAGAAAAAAATGACTTACATAAAAAAACTCCCGGACGATTATCATATGTATCTTTTAGGACTGGGTGAGACAAAGCCAAAATCCGCTCTTATCCTTCCAATAGTATTAAATGAAGAAATACTTGGAGCAATAGAATTGCTATTCCTCAGAGAATTAGAAGATTACGAATTTGAATACTTTGACAAATCAACTATTGCCATTGCCCAGGCTATAAAATCAATACAAATAAACCTGAGAACAGAAAAACTCCTTGAACAGAGCCGTCAGCAAGCACAGGAACTGGAAAAAACAAAAGAATTGCTACAACAGCAGATAGAATCATTAAAACAACGCGAGCAAGAGCTTAAAAAAGCCGAGCAAGAAACAAAAGGCATACTCCAGGCCGTCAATCATACTCTATTAACCGTAGAATATAAAACAGACGGAACATTTATCTCTGCTAATGAATTATTCCTGCAAAAAATGGAATATTCCCTGGATGAGCTGGAAGGAATTAATGTACTGGAAATTGTACCCGAAGACCAACAGAAAGATCTTAAGCAGATTATAAAGCGGGTTGCCAAAGGAGAACACATTTCAAAAATTGTTAAACGACAAACTAAATACGGGGAAATAATATGGTTATATGCTACTTATACTCCATTCTACGACCTTTCGGGCACAATAACAAAAATATTGTTCTTTGCCTTTGATATTTCGGACACATACAAACGAATCCAAGAATTGGAAGAAAAAGTCAAATTACTTAACGAAGAAATTGCCGCTCTGGAAAAAGCACTAAACGAACTATAATGATTGTCTATTGCAGAAACTGTGGACAACCTATAAATATCAACAATACAGGATTGCTAAACAATCCGCGGTTTATATGCCCCAACTGTGGCATGCCTATTATGCAGGGCGGTAACTACTGCTACAAATGCGGAAAACCTACTTTCCCTACCGACAGGGTATGCATCAATTGCGGATCCGTTCTAAAACAGACTTTCTCCGACTGGTTAACTACCCTACTACTGGCAGTATTTTTGGGAACACTCGGAGTGCACCGCTTTTACACCAGAAATTATATAACAGGGCTGCTGCAACTCATCACGCTTGGTGGCCTGGGTGTGTGGACACTCATTGACATTATCCGTATACTCACAGGAGATTTCAAAGATGGATACGGTAATCCTATTCCTGCACCATATAACAAAACCCAAAAAATATAAATATGAACCAAGACGTAAAAAAGCTCTGGGGTGAAGAACTTAACTGGATTAAAAATCAAGATTTACGGGAAAAAGTTGCAAAAACATGGGAACTGGCACTGGAAAAAAGCGTGCTTTCGGCCGATGATTTGTTTAAAATACCTTTTACACTCAAAGCCCCTACAAATGTCAGCTTCATGGATCATAAACGTGCCGTGGTGCACATGTCCAAAGCTGTAGGAGAAAAATATCCGGATTTCTTCGGAGAGGAATTACCTGTGGACATGGACGTACTCATAGCTGGCGCAATACTGGCAGACGTGGGTAAATTACTGGAATATGAAAAAGACGAAAACGGAAATATCATCCAGGGCGACTACGGAAAATACCTCCGCCATCCTTTCAGCGGAGTTTCCCTGGCTGAAAAATGCGGAGTACCAGCACCAGTACTGCATATCATTGCAGCCCATGCTGGCGAAGGTGACCATGTAAGCCGTTCCGTAGAGGCATATATCGTTCATCATGTGGATTTTATGACTTTTCTGCCTTTTAAAAACCGTCTTATTCCTAATAAAAAATAATCATAAAAAGCTGTGCCTCAGACAGGCACAGCTTTTTTTATTTTTATTAATACCTAAAAAAATGACAGCTTGACAAATTATTCTATTTTAATAGCAAATTAAAAACTCATAAAATTATGGAACTGCCATACGCCGAACCATTTAAAATCAAGATGGTAGAACATATCAAGCAATCTACCCGTGAGCAAAGAGAGCAATGGATACGTCAGGCCAAATTTAATCTGTTCAACCTACGTAGCGAACAGGTATTCATTGACCTGCTTACCGACTCCGGAACCGGTGCAATGAGCGATCGCCAATGGTCAGAACTCATGCTGGGCGACGAAAGCTATGCAGGTGCAAGCTCCTACTACAAACTAAAAAATGCTATAAAAGATATTTTCGGATTTGACTATTTCCTGCCCACGCACCAGGGACGTGCTGCCGAAAATGTCCTTTTTTCCGTGCTGGTAAAACCCGGGGATATTGTTCCGGGCAACTCGCATTTTGATACCACAAAAGGACATATTGAATTCCGCAAGGCCACTGCTGTGGACTGTACCATTGATGAAGCCTTTGATACTGACAAGCTCCATCCCTTCAAAGGTAATGTAGATCCCAACAAACTGGAAGATGTGCTGAAAAAACACGGCGATAAAGTACCATTCATTATAATGACCTTGACCAACAACACAGCTGGCGGCCAGCCAGTATCTCTGGAAAACCTCAAACAAGTCCGTTACCTGGCCGATAAATATAATAAACTCCTTGTTTTTGATTCCGCACGTTTTGCCGAAAATGCTTATTTCATCAAGACACGCGAGGAAACATACAAAGACTGGTCTATCCGGGATATTGTACGTGAGATGTTCTCTCTGGCTGATGCTATGACTATGAGTAGCAAAAAAGACGGTATAGTCAACATTGGTGGTTTTATTGGCTTCCGCAGTGAGGAACTTTTCCGTCAGGCAACTGTGTACAATATTATGTTTGAAGGCTATGTCACTTACGGTGGAATGGCCGGCCGTGATATGAATGCTCTGGCCCAGGGTCTGTACGAAAGCACAGAACTTGACTATCTGGAATACCGCATTGGCCAGGTAGCATATCTGGGAAAACTGCTGACTGATTATGGCATACCAGTACAAAAACCTTTCGGTGGACATGCAATCTTCATTGATGCCCGCAAATTCCTTCCGCACGTACCAAAAGAGGAATTTCAGGCTCAGACCTTAGCACTGGAACTATACAAAGAAGCTGGTGTGCGTGGCGTGGAAATTGGCACACTCCTGGCCGACCGCGACCCGGTAACTGGCGAAAACCGCTATCCTAAGCTGGAATTTGTCCGTCTGGCCATTCCTCGCAGGGTATATACAAATAACCATATGGCATACGTGGCAGCTGCCCTGAAAAACATATACGACCGCCGCGACACCATCCGCCACGGATACCGTATTGTTTACGAAGCCCCTATCCTACGCCATTTTACAGTGGAATTGGAACCAATAACGGATTAAAAAAAAGGAGGCCAATTGAGCCTCCTTTTTTATTTGCGTTTAAATATTATGTCAATCGGCACACCGTGGAAATCCCATTTCTCACGGATGCGGTTTTCCAGAAAACGTTTATACGGATCCTTGATATAATCCGGATAATTGGCAAAAAACGCAAAGGCCGGATAAGGCCTGGGCAGCTGCGTTATATACTTGATTTTGATATATTTTCCGTGATGGGCTGGCGGTGGGGTGTTCTCTATAATAGGCAATAGCACCTCATTAAGTTCCGAAGTTTTGATCTTACGGCTGCGGTTTTCGTAAACCTTCAGCGCTGTTTGTAATGCATTGAATATCCGCTGTTTTTGCAAAACGGAAATAAATAATATTGGTACGTCGGTAAATGGTGCTATACGTTCGTGGATATTTTTACGGAATTGATTATGAGTATTAGTGTCCTTTTGTATCAAATCCCACTTGTTAACGAGTATCACAACGCCCTTGTGATTCTTTTGTATCAAGCGGAAAATATTTAAATCCTGCGAGGTAATATTACCTTCGGTAGCGTCAATCATCAAGAATACCACATCCGCGCGTTCTATTGTATGTATTGTGCGCATCACAGAGTAAAACTCCACATCATCCTTGACCTGGCTCTTACGTCTCATTCCTGCGGTATCCACAAGGATAAATTTCATTCCGAACTTATTGTAAACCGTATCTATGGCATCGCGGGTGGTTCCGGCAATGGGTGTAACAATATGCCTGTCCTCACCTATAAGGGCATTGATAAAAGAGGATTTTCCGACATTAGGCCGTCCTACTACAGCAAAGCGCGGAAGTTTTTCCTCTTCCTCTTTCTGCTCCTGTGGTTTGAGTATCTCAAAGACACGCTGCATCATATCATAAACGCCAATATCATTGACAGCGGAAATCATAAATAAATCGTCAAAATCCAGAGCATAAAACTCATAAGCATCATTAACGCGTTTGTCGTTGTCCACTTTGTTAACAGCAAGGATAACAGGCTTTTTATGTCTGTGCAACATACGTGCAATTTCCTGGTCCAGGTCGGTAATTCCAGTGGTAACATCAGTAACAAATATAATCAAGTCAGCCTCTTCCACGGCAAATTCCACTTGCTTACGTATTTCAGCTTCAAATACATCATCCGACCCGTGGACATAACCGCCAGTATCCACGATGCTACAGGTATAATCCTCCCAGCGGCACTTTCCGTAATGCCTGTCGCGGGTCACACCGCTGACCTCGTCCACAATGGCCGAACGTGTGTGTGTCAGACGGTTAAACAGAGTGGATTTACCAACATTAGGCCGGCCTACTATTGCAATTAGCTTATCTGCCATTATTCTTTCCTATTGTTTTTCAAGTAATTGATTTCAAAAAAATGTTTACAAAAGAAATAAAAACAAGTCAAAATAAAAAATCCTTATATTTAATTAACAGGTTAGTGGTCAGGCATACATTATTCTGAAAATCATTTCCTTAAGCAATTCACCGGCAGGTGTAGAAGCGTTATTCACCCCCTTGGAACGAAGGTCATATTCCCGCAATATCTTGATTATAGAAACAATTTTCTTGGGTGGATAATTATTTGCAGCAGTGTAATATTCCTGCACAAAATACGGATGCACGCCCAGCAATGTAGCCAGACTGTTTTTATCTTTTTTCGGTGCAAAGTGCAATTTCATAATTTTGGCAAAAAAGAAATATAACGAGGAAATAGTCAGTGTAAGTGGATTATTTTTTTGATTATCAGCAAAATAATCAACTATTTGCATAACTTTGTTATAATTTTTTTCTCCCAGTGCCCTCTGCAATTCAAAATTGTTAAAATCCTTGCTTATTCCGACATTCTGTTCAATATCCGCCGGAGTAATTTTACTTCCTTGCGGAAGTAATACAGCCAATTTATCCAGTTCGTTAGCGATGCGGGATAAATCTGTTCCCAGGCTTTCCACCAATAGCTGCGAAGCCACTGCATCAATGGACAATCCTTTGTTTTTCAGATAATTGTATATCCAGGAAGGAATTTTATTTTCATAAAGCTTTTTGGACTCAAAAACCACAGCATAATCGCTCTGTTTCAGCCGGGTATAAAGAGCACGGCGTTTGTCCAGTGTTTTGTATTTGTAATTAATAACCAGGACCGTGGTGGTCTGTGGCTTTTGCAGATAATAGTGCAAATCTTCTATCTTGCGCAAATCCTGGGCTTCCTTGACAATGACCACCATACGGTCGGCCATCATAGGATATCGTTTGGCCGTGTTAATAACCTCACGGACAGATACATCCTTTCCGTAGAGGGTAATAAAGTTAAATGATTTCTGATCCTGGGGTAAAGCTTTTTCGGCAATAGTTTCGGTAATTTTATCAATAAAATAGGGCTCTTCGCCCATCAAAAAGTAAACAGGATGAAAAATACCACTCTCTATTTCCTGCATTATTTTTTCAAACGTCAAAACCATATTCCGAAAATTTTACTTGCGCAAAGATAATGAAAAATAAAACCAAATTAGTCTCTGCCATCAACGAAAAAAGACAATAAACAAAAACGGGGCTGTCCAAATCCAGCCCCGTCATCTATCTCATCCAGGAAACTATTTCTTTTCCGGAATGTTTTTAAGCACTTCCAGAAGGAAGTCCCAGACTTTCTGCACGCTACCAATATGCACTTTTTCATCCGGAGAATGCGGATACTTAATAGTAGGACCAATTGAAACCATATCCCAATTAGGATATTTAGAACCGAGAATACCTGTCTCCAATCCGGCGTGGATAGCCATAACCTTAGGTTCTTTACCGAACTTCTCCTTATAAACTCGTTTCATAATATGCAAAATCTCGGAGTCCATATTTGGTTTCCAGCCCGGATATTCACCATCAAAACCAACACTGTAAGCATTAGCCAGGGTATAGACAGCTTCAAACATATCAGCCACGTCCTGCTTGGCGCTATCCACAGAGCTACGTATCAAAGCCAGCACGTCAATGAATTTATCATCCTTGCGGGCCACTACGGACAAATTAGTGGAAGTCTCAACCAGTCCTTCCATTGAAGCGCTCATACGTATGACACCGTTAGGAGTAGCCTCCACAGCACGGATAAGATTATCCTGTGTCACAGGGTCTATAACAAAATCTGGACGGTCTGTTGGCTGGGCAACGAAAGACAAATCCGGATCTGTTTCTTTGTATTCATTGCGGAAAATTTCGTTATACTCCTCTACGGCCTTAACAAAATCCTTTTCCTTATTCTTTGGCACAACAACAGTTGCAAAACCTTCACGCGGAATAGCATTTCGCATATTACCAGCAGAGAAATCAGACAGTTGCACACCAAACTCCTTGTGGGCATAATAAAGGAAACGGAAAAGCAACTTGGCAGCATTAGCACGCCCAAGGATAATATCCACACCCGAATGCCCGCCTTTAAGACCTGTAAGGCTCAATTTATAAGCAACAGTATCCTCGCTGACACCAATTTTTTCGTAACGGAATGATATATTAGCATTCAATCCACCGGCACAACCCACGTAAATTTCACCTTCTTCTTCTGAATCCAGGTTAATCAGTATGTCACCTTTGAGCAACCCTGGCTTGAGGTTAAAGGCACCGGTCATACCAGTCTCTTCATCAATGGTAAAGAGTGCTTCCAGGGGTGGATGCTCAATATCATCGGAATCCAGGACAGCCAGAGCCAGAGCCACACCTATACCGTTATCAGCTCCAAGCGTAGTGCCATCGGCTGTAACCCACTCTCCATCCACATAAGCCTGAATAGGATCTTTTTCAAAATCAAATTCCTTATCACTATTTTTCTGAGGCACCATATCCAGATGCCCCTGCAAAATAACTCCTTTGCGGTTCTCCATACCAGGGGTGGCAGGCTTGCGGATAATAACATTACCCACTTCATCAACAATATATTCCAGCCCTCTATCCTGAGCAAATTTTTTAACGTATTCAACAGCTTTTTGCTCCTTTTTAGATGGACGAGGCACCTGTGTGAGGTCAGCGAAAAACTGCCAGACCTTCTTTGGTTCAAGTTTCAATAAATCTTCTTTCATAATCCTGAATTTTGTAGAAATTTTGAAGTAAGTTTAAACAAATTCCGCATATTTACAAAACAATAAACAATGTTTTATAATCCTCATTGATCACCTTCAGCTGCATAATATAGACGCCTGGCTGTAATTGCGGAAGGATCAGGTGCAATTCCTTGGTATTGTTCATAGGCAGTGTGAGGATTTTCTGGCCATAGATATTAAACAGATGCAGGGTGCCATTCTCTACAGGATGATTTAGTTCCACTGTAAAATTCCCATCCACTACCGGATTAGGCAAAATCTGCAAGGCATTATCCCGGTCATAAGCAGATAAAGAATCCGAATAAGCTTTGACTTCCAGCAGATTGGAAGGGTCAGAAGGGCCCTGGTCATAATTAGCTATGACATAATACTTTACAGGTAAAGTAAAATTAACTTCTTCGGTATAATATAATTGATTAACCGGCACAGTAGCTATCTCGGCATAATCACGATAAACAGTATAAGACTGCAAAACAGGTGCTGAAAATTTTGGTAAATCTCGTTTTGCTTTATAGCTTGTTTCCCTATTGTAAAGCGAAATATCATTAGCTGCAAGTGTTTTCATTGCCTCAGATGGATCAGTAGTAATAGATATATCATCAAGCAGCAAAGCAAAGGAATTATCAGAGACCACATTGATAGCCACATATATACGTTTACCTGCATAAGCACTCAAATCGTATTCAAAGCGCGTCCACCGGGCAGGCACTTCCACATATGGATCTGGCGAGATAGGGACAAAATCCTTAATATCGGAACTCTGGTCAGACACCAGAACACGGATACGCTCAAGCGGCAATTTATCCGTTACGCTGCGGGCATAAAATACCAGCTTGTGCGAAGCTTTACAATCAAAACTTTTGGAAATCAGCCAATCGTTATTGGGATTATCCGGCGGCTGATCGTCAAAACATACCAACATCTTGCTACCACTGTGAGCTGTCCATCCAGTAGGATTTGGCGGATCTGTCTCCTGTGAATTGAACAGAATAAAAGCCCCGACATAATTCTCATTATCAAACTGCACACCTTCAATGCCCCAGGTAACACCCTTGTCTTGATCACGGAATGTCCAATTGGGCACAGATAAAGCAAAAGAAGCATATTTCTCAAAATCATCGTAAATCACGGAATCGCCACTATAATCTGGCGGTAACCAATGCAAGCGCACTGTTGTTCCGCTCTGATAGCCATATAGCTCGGCAACAGGCGGCAAATATACATAATTTGCATAAGGATCATAGCCATCAACAAAAACAGGATTTTGCCCCAGAGGGTCAAGCCACTTTTTCAGCTGCATAGCCGTATCCGCGTATTTATCCCAGCTCTGATAAAACTGTTCGTAATAGTCATTTTTATTATAATCACAGTCAGCCTCTCCTCCGGATAAGTCTCCGATAATATGCCTGTTCTGATTAAACAGAGGCGAGCCAGAGGAACCACCTTCGGTGGTTCCCACATCCCAAGCGTATATCTGCCAGTGCGTATTATCATCATATCCAGAAAAAGATCCAATACCCGGACTATCAAAATCCTTGGTAATTTTCTTAATATCTCCGGAAGGGTGATGGATACATACCGAGCTATCTATAGCAGCAGGGTCGGATATACGGGACCATCCTGCATAATATGGCTGATAAGCAGCAGGGGGCACAACCGAAAGTTTTAGCAAAGTAAAATCCAGATGTTTGCTACCAGAACTCGTTTCTCCAGTAGCTATAAGCGAAGATCCGGAAATAGTCTGATTATCCGTGATGTTCTGTCCGGCGCAATCGGTTGATTCGTAATTAAAATAAAAAACAGCGCTCTGGGCACTGCTCTGTGTGCTGATGCAATGATTAGCCGTCAGGAAATAAGGTGTGCGAGTTTTGGCAGTATTCCCAACCAGAGCCCCGGAGCATAGATACTGGCTCAGACCAGAAGTAAAAATTATTTTGGCAACAGAATGTTTTTCGGTTTGCCAGGCAGCGCCTTCGGGACAGTTAATATTAACCTCACAGGCCTGCGAAGAACCCAGCAATTTGTAATAAACCACAATATCCTTGATAATGAAATCCGCGTTATACTCTTTGCCAACAGGCACGTGATATTCCACAATCACATCCGTGGATGGGATATATCTGGTTGGCAAAAGTCCTGAAACCTTATTATTCCGGTATGTAATAGGCCCAAAAACGAATTTTCCATCAGCAGAATAAATAAACAACTTTGCCCCAGCAGGGATACGGAAACCATCAAAATTAAAGCTAATTGCTTTTCCAACAGGCGATTTCACACGTAAAAACCAGATATATTCACTTTTTTGTTCCACAGCAGAAGCTTTATCCATAAAATCCACATTATATTCAAAAACCTTCCCTATAGGCAATGATTTACAACCTTTTAGCAAATTAGATTGCTGTTCTGCCTTCACATCAAAATAAGGCACCTGTATAACCGGAAGATTTTGTAAACTCAACTTGGAATTTAATCCTGCTGGTGAGCCCTTCTCATAAATTACCTGCGAGAACCCACTGAAAACAAAGAAAAAAGACAAAAACAGAATCAAATATTTCTTCATATTCAAAATTTTAAGGTTAATTTGTGTAATTTTAAATGAAAAATAGCTTTTATTCAAGAATACAGAAAAATTATTAACTCGGAAAAACTTAAATTTTGTTTATTGACGGATATTTTTTTAGATTTTATAAAAATATTTTGCTGATGAAAAAGCTAAAACGTAATTTTCTATGAAAATTTTAATCATCAACGGACCAAACTTAAACTTATTGGGGCAAAGAGAGCCGGAGATTTACGGAACAAAAGGATTTGAAAGTTATCTTGAGGTTCTGAAAAAGGAATTCCCAGAAGCGGAAATAACTTATTTTCAGAGCAATGAAGAAGGGAAAATCATCAATCAGCTACACAAAAGCCAGAAGGAAAATTTTGACGGAATAATACTAAACGCCGGAGCTTATACTCATTACTCTCTGGCTATTTATGATGCTATCAGATCCATATCCGTGCCTGTAATTGAAGTGCACATAAGTAATATTTTTGCAAGAGAGGATTTCAGGCATAAATCAGTGATAGCTCCGGCCTGTATCGGAACAATATCAGGCTTTGGGCTGGCTTCATACAAACTGGCAATGTATTACCTGATAGAACAAAAAAAACAAGGACAATGACCGAGGAACTCATAAATGAAATATTGGGCAAATACGAAAAAAAGGAAATTGACGAACAAAATAACTTCGGCAACGAATTTTTCCTTACCCTGGACAAAGACCAGCAAGGACAATTACGGTTTGTCTTTACGATGACTACCGTGGGACAATTTGGACGTATGGGGGAAACCTGGGAAGGAAAGGGCTTTTTCCGTGGCGACCATTTTGCACTGGTCATTGAAAAAGAAAATCAATGGGTGGAAAACACAAAAGGCGAAAAAGTGAATAATGAGACGCAAACCAAAGAAACACTCCCAATTGAGCTGTATCCACATTTTGGTGTGGTAGCGGTTTTCCACAAAAAACTAAACCGCATTGTCACATTAGACAAAACAGAATAAAAAAAGCGGAGGCCCTGTCAGCCTCCACCTGCTTACATTTTTCTAACATCTCCGCTGCCCATTGATTTTAAACTGATTTTCTGCGGATTACCTGAATAAATTATATCGCCACTGCCCATTGTTATAGCATCCAGCGCCTGGCTAACCTGCAATTTAATATCACCAGATCCCATAGTCTTAACCTTGGCATTAACAAAAACAATATTTTCAGCCGAAATATCACCTGACCCCATTGTTACCATCTGAGCCTTAGCAACAGTATCACCGCTGATATAGACATCTCCCGAACCCTGGCTTTCTAACTCAAAATCCGCAATCTTACCTGGCAAATTCAAGCTGACATCTCCGGAACCAAGCACTCTGGTTTTCACCTCTGCATCCTTAACTACACTATTAAAATGCACATCACCAGATCCTGCAATAGCAATATCCAGGCGTTGCATTCCATCTATAAGGCCATTAAAGGTAACATTCCCAGAACCAGCCACTGCAACATTCATATAATCACCTTTAAAATCACCCGAGACCTTTATCTCTCCCGAACCAGACGAACGTATGCCTTTCAATTCCGGCATAGTTATTTCCACAACTGCCTGACTGTTTGTGACACATCCATCAAAATAAATTTTCAGTGCATTTCCTTTAACAACAGTCTTAAGTTTGGGTAAAAGATTCTCGTAATCCTTGACCACCACTTTATACTCATTACCGGACTTTACAACAACATCCGGACTACCTGAGAGGTCTATCTCAGTAAAGCCGCTGAGGTCACGCACTTCACTCTTTATTTCACCCTTTCCACGAACGCATCCCACTGGACTGCAAACGATTGTCTGGTTGGTCCAGAACAACAATACACTGATTAACAAAAAAGTAAGTCTTGCCATAACTGAATATTTTAATTTTCAATATTTTACAATAAGACGTTTTATTTGGTATTTTGTTACAAAATTCCTTTTTTTGGCAATACTTAAAATTTTATAAAAAATGACAAATCACAGATTTGTTGCTCTGGAAAAATTACTGGAAAACTCTCATTTCCACGAGAGTGCAAGCCTACCTAAGGAAAAACTTTCCGACATTTTTGGTATTAATGTTTTTGACCTGGATACTATGCAACGCTATGTGTCCAGACGTGCTTACGAAAATCTGCTGCATTCGCTGGAGAGCGGGACAAAAATCCAGCGGACTGATGCCGATGAGATAGCAGCAGGTATGAAAGCCTGGGCTATTGAACGCGGAGCACGACATTACACTCATTGGTTCCAGCCACTGACAGGTTCCACTGCTGAGAAACACGACTCATTCATTGACTTTGACCATAACCGTAAGCCTTTTGAAAATTTTGACGGCAAAGAGCTTATCCAGCAGGAGCCTGATGCATCCAGTTTCCCAAGTGGCGGTATCCGCAGCACTTTTGAGGCAAGAGGATATACTGCCTGGGACATCTCATCACCAGCCTTTATAATTGGTGACACCCTGTGCATTCCAACAATTTTCGTCTCATATACAGGTGAGGCTCTGGACTATAAAACACCTCTGCTCAAGGCTTTAAAAGCCCTGGACAAGGCTGCCACAGAAGTAACTCATCTGTTTGACCAGTCAGTAAAGCACGTTTTTGCCACTCTGGGCTGGGAACAGGAATTTTTCCTGGTAGATGAAGCTTTGTATAATGCACGCCCCGACCTGGTGATCACAGGAAGAACATTAATGGGGCATTCCGCTGCAAAGGACCAGCAATTAAACGACCATTATTTTGGTTCCATACCCGAGAGAGTGAGAAAATTCATCATACATCTGGAATATGAAGCCCTAAAACTTGGTATTCCGCTGAAGACACGCCATAACGAAGTAGCACCAGGACAGTTTGAGATAGCACCTATTTTTGAAGAGGTTAATCTGTCGGTTGACCACAATCAGCTCATTATGGCTCTTATGCAGGATGTTGCAAAGAAACACCGTTTCCGTGTTTTGATCCACGAAAAACCTTTTAAAGGCATCAATGGTTCGGGCAAACATAGCAACTGGTCATTAATGACCGACACCGGCATAAACCTGCTGCGTCCGTGCAAGAAAAAATCCGGTAATTTGATGTTCCTCACGTTCCTTGTAAACACTATCAAAACTGTATATGATAATCAGGACCTGCTCCGTGCCTCTGTTATGAGCCAGAGCAATGCTCATCGTCTGGGCGCACACGAAGCACCGCCGGCAATAATTTCCGTATTCATTGGAAAACATCTGACACAGGTAATTAACAAACTGGAAAAACTTGATCCAGTAGGGGAAGACGATGGTAACGAACAGTCATTGATTATTGACCTGGCTAATATCCCGGATATTATGCTGGATAATACCGACCGCAACCGCACATCACCATTTGCTTTCACAGGAAACCGTTTTGAATTCCGTGCTGTTGGCAGCTCTATGAATACTGCCTCGCCAATGATTGTGCTCAATACTGCTCTGGCTGCCCAGCTCAAACGATTTAAGAATGACGTGGACAAGCTTATTGACCAGGGTAAAGACAGGGAAGCTGCTATACTGGAAGTATTGAGTAATTACATAAAAACTGCCAAACCTGTTCTTTTTGAGGGCAATAACTATTCTGAAGAATGGAAAGAAGAAGCACGTCGCCGCGGACTGACCAATATCACCAATGTTCCGGAGGCTCTACAGGCTTATTTGCAGGATAAAGCCATTGCCCTGTTTGAACAAACTGGCGTCTTAAATAAAAAGGAAATACAGGCCAGATACAACATCCTTGTGGAAAACTATGTGCTCAAAACACAGATTGAAGCACGTGTGCTGGGCGACCTGGCTATAAATCACATTATCCCTATTGCCATTAAATATCAGAACGACCTACTGGATAATGTAATGAAAATGAAACAGTTATTCCCTGACGAATATAACAAACTGGTAGGCAACCGTATAGAAATAATCCGGGAAATTTCTGAACATATCAATGCCATAAAAGATAAAGTATATCAAATGGTGGAGGAAAGGAAAAAAGCCAATAAACTGGAGGACATTACCGAGAAAGCTTTTGCTTACTCCCGGAACGTGGAACCGTATCTGGATAAAATCCGCTACCATATTGACAAGCTTGAGCTCATCGTTGATAATAATATGTGGCCTTTGCCCAAATACAGGGAGCTTCTCTTCCTCAGATAATTATCTCAAAAGGCTGTCTTGCCTCGGCAAGACAGCCTTTTTTACTGTAAAAACCCAAAAGCCACTGCAATATGCAAACAATTATTCAAACAAATTTCTCTCTGCCCGGACAAACAGCCTTTTATCGCGGAAAAGTCCGCGATGTTTACACAGTCAAGGACGATTGGCTTATTATGGTAGCCACCGATCGCATCTCTGCCTTTGATGTTATACTGCCACGAGGAATACCATACAAAGGACAAATCCTCAACCAGATAGCTGCCAAATTCCTTGACCTCACTGCCGACATTGTCCCAAACTGGAAACTGGCTACACCAGACCCTAATGTAACAGCCGGAATAAAATGTGAACCTCTACCAGTGGAAATGGTTATCCGTGCATATATTACCGGAAGTGCCTGGCGGGCATACGAAAAAGGAAAACGCACTGTCTCTGGTGTAAAATTACCAGAAGGACTCAGGCCAAATCAAAAACTGCCACATCCTATCATCACCCCTACTACAAAAGCTACTGACGGACACGACCAGGAAATTAGTAAACAGGAAATCATTGAACAAGGCCTGGTGGATGAAAAAATCTACAACCAGATAGAAGAAATTACCCACAAACTCTTCCAGCGCGGGCAGGAATACGCTGCCAGCCGTGGACTTATCCTGGTGGATACTAAATATGAATTTGGCATCCGTGACGGAAAAATATATCTCATTGACGAAATACACACCCCGGACTCCTCCCGTTACTGGTATAAAGACGACTACGAACAGCGGTTTGATGCTGGACAGCAGCCACGACAGCTATCCAAGGAATTTGTCCGGGAATGGCTGATGGAAAATGGTTTTATGGGCAGGAAAAATGACAAAATGCCAGAACTGACAGACCAGGTGGTGGAAAATATTTCCAAACGCTACATTGAACTATACCGGCAATTGACTGGCGAGGACTTTGATCCAGCATCCCCGGATAATCCTGTTGCCAGAATAGAAAAAAATATCCTTTCCTGGCTTTCCTCACATATTGACTAAATCACAGAAGCGGGCTGCCAGTAAAATCAAAAAATCCGGCACCCAATCATTTAGCCGCTGGCAGCCCGCTTTTTAACAAATCCAAAAAAATCCCTGCCAATACCGATTCTTGCACTTTTTTTGTAAGTTTGTTCTGTGTTTGATGGAACCGAAACAAAGCTAAAATGAAAAAAATCACAATATATTTATTGACCATAATTCTGGTGCAAATAGGTTTTGCACAAAATCCGGATTCTTTATTCTCGCAGTATCAAACACTTAAACAACAAGGAAAAAACAAACAAGCCTTTGAAACCCTCCATCATCTTGTTAATTACTGGCTGGATATTGACCCTTTGATGGCCTCGCAATATGCTGCAATGGAAAAACAGGAGGCACAACAAAGTGGTGACAGCCTGATGATAGCCCGCAGCCTTAATGACATTGGTTTATCTTATCTTGCCCAGAAAACTTATTTTATGGCTACTGAAGCCTTTTTCAAAGCTTATGACATCTACCTGAAACACAACGACAAAAAAGGCCTGGCATATACCCTTCTGAACATAGGCAAAGCATACTTGCAACAAGGCATAGCAGATATCGCGGAAAGTAAATTCAAAGCAGCAAAAAATATTTTTGACCAGATAAACGACAAACACGGACAGGCGCTCGCCCTTCAATATCTTGGCCTGGCTAACCTGAAAACAGATGAGCAGGTGGCTGTCAACTATTTTCAGCAAGCTATTAACATTCTCAATCAACTCAAAGACTATCAAACTCTGGCTGAAACAAAATTCCTGCTGGCACAAGCATACTACGAAATAGGAGAAAACGACAGCTCAATAGCTTATACAAAGCAGGCTTTGCAATTTTTCAAACAAAACAACAATAAAATATGGATTGCCCGCAATTATAAACTTCTGGCTCTCAATTATTACGACAAAGATGACATTCACCGATCCTATGCAAATGCACTTAAAGCACTCAGGATTTTTTCCAGGCTGAATAACAACGAAAATATTGCGGACACCTACCTGATTTTTGCAAAGATATTCCACAAAAAAGGGCAGCTTGATTCGTCCATCTCCAATGCACTCAAAAGTGCTCATATTGCCGAAACTTTCGGATATAACCAGATTTTAAGCCAGGACTATGAACTATTGGCACAAGCCTATGCCCAGAAAAAAAACTATGCACTGGCCTACCATTATCAAAGCCTTTATGCCCGCACGCTGAGCCAGCTCTTTGAGGATGTTAAACAACAACATTTTTCCTCCTTCCAGATGAACCTGGAAACAGAAAACAAGGAAAAACAAATACAGCTACTCAAAATACAATCCGAAAAAGAACGTCTGCAAAAAGACAAGGAATTATACCGGCGCACTGTTGTTTATACCCTCATTATCATTGCCTTGATTATAATTTTCGGTTTCCTATTGATATTACGTTACCGGGAAAAGGTAAAAACCTCCCAACTGCTGGAAGCCACTAACGACCAGCTGATGGAGGAAATAGAACACCGAAAAAATACAGAGGAACAGCTAAAAAACAGCGAAGAAAAATACAGGCTACTTTTCCGTAAAACGCCTGTGGGCATTTTCCAGTATAACGAAAATCTGATTATCACAGATGCTAACGACCGTTTTGCAGAAATACTGCACATACACAGAAATGAAATCATCAACCAGCCTCTGGATAAGTTTTTTGACCGCAATATGATACGCAACCTCAAAGAATGCCTGGAAAACGAAAAAGAAATTATTGACCAGCAAATTGAAATTTTAACCCGTCAAGGCCTCGTCTATGTAAAAATCAGTGTCAAACCTTATAAATACATCCACGATAACAAACCACTTAAATCAGCTATTGTAATTGTTCAGGACATCACGGAACACAAAAAAAACGAACAGCTATACAAAAACAACATCTCACGCAAACAACAGCTCATTGAACTGCTCCCAGATAGCCTTATCCTGGTCAATGCCGGCGGACAAATCCTTGACGCACATCTGCCTCACTCTCCAGAGCTGGAGATAGGTGCCAAACACATCAAGGATATTGTATCAGAAAAAACCGCAGGCCTCTTTATCAACGAGCTTGACCTTGCCATCAAAAATAACAGGACACGTAAATTTATCTTTACCAACTCCAAAGGCAACCGCCTGCTCACCCGAATAATCCCTACCAAAACCGGCAATGCCCTGATTATTATCACACTTATTCCATCGTTTTTATTTTCCGAACATCCAGAACCTGCAAAGACCAATATCTCTTTTGTTACAAACCATTCAAAGAACGCTGTTTTGAAAAATCTTGAAAACGAAATTGAAACAGAGCTCATACCTACTTACCAAAACCTGCAACGGGCACTGTCTTTTGTTATGATAAAAAATTTCATTGAAAGGATTGAGAGCATCGCAAAACACTATAACCTGGCTGACCTGAAAGAATATGCGGAAAAACTGCAATCAGCCCTGGAAGAGTTTGACGTCAGCAAAGTAACAGATTTGCTCTCGCAGTTCCCTGCTCTTATTAACAAATACATCGGATACGAAACCATTAGCTTTTAACCCCTATGGCAGAAAAATTTACGGAACTGGTAAAAAGATTTTTACCCTATCAACCGAATGATGACCAGCTTACAGCAATAAAGCAAATAGAAGATTTCCTGCGTTCTCCCAAAAAATCTGTATTTATCCTCACTGGATATGCCGGCACAGGAAAAACATCCTTGATGGCTGCATTGGTGCGCGCCTTGCACGCTTACCGGGTAAACTCCGTCCTGCTGGCACCTACCGGACGAGCTGCAAAAGTCTTTTCGCGATACGCCAGAAAAACCGCCTTCACCATACACCGCAAAATTTACAAACCCAAATCTCCTAACAACATCTTTGCCGGATTTGTCTTGGCACCCAACAGATACAAAAATACTGTATTCATAGTGGACGAAGCCTCAATGATTAGCAATCAGCAAAGCGATAGCAATTTTTTCGGTTCCGGACGCCTGCTTAATGACTTACTTGACTACGTATATGCCGGAAAAAACTGCAAACTCATTGTTGTAGGCGACACAGCCCAGCTGCCTCCCGTTGGGCTCACAATCTCACCAGCTCTTAATCCATACTTTTACGACAGCCTCGGCTTTGACGTCTTTCATAGCCATCTCTCCACTGTGGCACGCCAGGCAGAAAACAGCGGAATACTCTACAACGCCACTGTTATCAGACAATTGATTGACAGCCCGGACCAGAACCAAACCATCCCAAAACTTCGCACTACACCTTTTGACGACATTATCAGAATTGACGGAAGCCAGATTACCGAAACCCTGGAAGAGACTTACAACTCCGTCGGAATAGATAACACACTCATTATCACCCGTTCCAATAAAATGGCTAACCGCTACAATGCCGGAATACGCAGCAAAATACTTTTCCGCGAAGACCTCCTGGCCGTGGACGACATCATTATGGTCGTGAAAAACAACTATTTCTGGACCGACGGCGCTACCAACTTCATTGCCAATGGCGACATCGGACGTATAACTGCCATTTACTCCCGCCACGAGATTTACGGATACAACTTTGCACGCGTGGGCATTAACCTGCAAGACTACGGCGCTGAAATTGAAGCACTTGTTATGCTGGACACCCTCCTTATTGATGCTCCGGCAATGCCCTACGACCAATACAAGGAACTGTTCAACACCATTATGCAGGATTACCAGAACATCTCATCCTCTTACCAGCGCGTGATTAAAACCAAGAAAAACGAATTCTTCAATGCCCTGCAAATAAAATTCGCCTACGCTGTCACCTGCCACAAAGCCCAGGGCGGACAGTGGCATACAGTTTTCGTGGACCAGACATATTTCAACCCACAGCAGACCGACCGCGATTATCTCCGCTGGCTATATACCGCTATCACCCGTGCCACCCACCGCGTTTACCTGGTCAATTTCAATGACATTTTCTTTGAGGATTGATTACTCCACCGTCTTGCCCCTTGCCGGTGTGCCCGGCGGCACCCCTTGCGCATTCTGTGACATCCGCCACGGATTCCCACGGTTAAAACAATTAGCAGGCCTGGTTCTTGTCTGGCAACAAATCGGTCAATCCTCCCAGCCTCCTTTTCAAAGGAGGAGTATTTTATGGACGGCATCGCCCCGTGTTGCAGTATGCGTAGCACCTGTATTGCTGGGTTTGGGGCACATTCCCGCAAGTCT
>CAZYSM010000003.1:97504-101176 GCA_964649975.1 uncultured Bacteroidales bacterium
GTCTGCCTGCGGGGCACGTCGTCCTATTCGGGACTGGATTTTACGGGCTGACCGTCCGTTACCCACGATTAAAACCGTGGACTATAATAGGTCGTCCTCGCACGGCTCGGACTGGCTTTTGCCTGTTGGCAAATTCTGTTTCATCGGATATCCCACACAACGGCTCTGCCCCTGTGCCGGTGTGCCCGGCGGCACCGTGCATTCGTGGCTTATCAAATCACAAATTTTTCATAAATTCCGCAAGGTTGACCACATACCGTTTATGAGTGCCAAATCCAATTTTTCCTTTTTCGTCATAAGCCTCTACTTCAAACATCAATTTTGGTCCATCCACGGACACCAATTTGGCAATACATCTGACTTTCATTCCCACAGGCGTGGCCTTAATATGCTTAACATTAACCTGGGTGCCTACAGTCACCCAACCCTCTTCCAGATAAGGTGCCACAAGACGTAATGCCGTATTCTCCATCAGAGAAATCATTGCCGGAGTGGCAAACACATCCACCCCACCAGAACCATAAGCAGTAGCTGTATCTTCCTGACGGACAATCTTCTCCAGTTCAAAGACAACACCAGACTTTAACTGACGCTTATACATTTGACTTAATTTTTTAACTTTATGGCAAATAAAAAAAATCCTTGCAATGAAAAAAATCTATTATCTCATAGCCATTATTTTTCTACTTTCCGCCTGCCACAAACCGGACAAACCACTGATAATAGTCTCAAAGGAATACAAAAGTCAGGCATTCCACAAATGGCTTATGGACGCTGATAGCAATATAAACATTGTCTCAGCTTACGGCATTCATTCCGACGACAGCCTCTCCAGCCTGCTCAAGCGTGCCGACGGAATAATCATCTCAGGCGGCGAGGACGTTAATCCTGCCCTATACAATGAACCTCAGGAAATCAAGCGCTGCGGAAAAATCAATCCTTACCGTGACAGTCTGGAACAGAAGCTAATCCGTTATGCCATAAAGCACAAAACTCCTTTGCTGGGTATCTGCCGCGGACACCAGATTATCAACGTCACCCTGGGCGGAAACCTCATTGTGGACATTCCACAGGACATCGGTTCCGACACTCTGCACCGCAAAGATGGACATGCCACTATGCACATGGTTTACATCCTGCCCGGAACATACCTGCATAATATCGTAGGCGTGGACAGCGGAATGGTGCTATCCAACCATCACCAGGCTGTTAAACAATATCCGCCTATGCTGCGAGTGTCCGCTTATGCTCCGGACTCTGTCATTGAGGCTACAGAACTGCGCGACACAACGCAGATGTTCCTGCTGACCCTGCAATGGCATCCCGAAGGAATGGACTACAAGTCTCCGCTGAGCGGCCGTATCCGTCAAGTTTTCTTATACAAAGTGCATCAACATTTCAAAACACGCGAAAATGGACGATAAAACCGACTTCCTCAACGCCCTGGCACAGTATCTCTCGGAAAAATATGCAAACGTACAAATACACAAAAACCGTATCATAGTGCTGGAACAGGGCGACCCGTATATAATAAAATTCCGTGGCAACCGCCTCATTGTCCGCCGGTGGTGGGATAATGCCTTTTTAATTGCAATAGTAGCGCTGATAATCTACGGCCTAATCTCACTGGTATTGTGGATAGGCGGCTGGCATCTGCAACAACAGACCATCATTGCTATATGGGTTATTTTCAGCAGCATTTCCGTGGTAGGTATAGCCCATAACAACCGCTTACAAAAAGAAATTATCCGTTGTCTGGAAAAGGATATAAAAACTTTTAAAGCAGGATAATTTTTTTGCAAAAAAGAAAAAAGCTTAATATATTTGCCGTGCATTTTTCTGATGCCCCCATCGTCTAGTGGCCTAGGATGCCAGATTCTCAGTCTGGAGACCGGGGTTCGAGTCCCCGTGGGGGTGCAAAACGCCGAGCTAACGCTCGGCGTTTTTTTATGAAACAATGCTATTTCCGCACAAATTACCAATAAGGACAAAAGCATACTTAAAGTTCAATCTTTGTCCCCAGCAGCTCCAGGAAAGAGCGTATCCACTGCGGATGCGCAGGCCAGGCAGGTGCGGTAACTAGATTACCATCCACTACGGCATTAGAAAAAGTATCGTTTACTCCGCCCCAGGTGGCCCCAGCTCTTTCAATCTCCGGACGCACAGCTGGATAGCAAATGGCTGTTTTTCCGCGGAGTACATCGGCAGCTGCCAAAATCTGCGGACCATGACAAATTGCGGCAATGGGTTTATTAGCCTCAGCAAAATGCCGCGTAATTTCCAGCACACGTTCGTTCAAACGGATATATTCTGGAGCACGTCCGCCAGGAATAACCAGGCCGTCGTAGTCCTCAGGATTAATCTTATCAAAATCCGCATTAATCATAAAATTGTGTCCGGGTTTTTCGCTATAAGTCTGGTCTCCTTCAAAATCATGAATGGCGGTTTTAACTTTTTCACCTGGTTTCTTGCCAGGACAAACCGCATGGACTGTATGTCCTACCATCTGCAACATCTGGAAAGGCACCATTACCTCGTAATCTTCAACAAAATCACCAACTAACATTAAAATTTTTTTTGCAGCCATAACGATAAATTTAAGGTTTGATAATTAAAAATAATCAAAATTTTAAATTATTGCAATTATTAATAAAAATCTCTCCATTTTTATATGAGATAAAAATTTTTTTATAAAAATCTGGAATAGTCTAACTTTATGGACAAATAAATAATCTTTTTATGAACAAAAATTTTGAGCCCGACTGCGTAAAATTAGCCCGCTTTGCAAAAGCTCTGGCTCACCCTGCCAGAATAAAAATTTTAAAACATTTGCTTAAATGTAAATGCTGCTTTACTGGAGAAATGGTTGAAGTTTTACCACTGGCACAATCAACTGTATCCCAACATCTTAAAGAATTAAAGGATGCTGGCCTTATACAGGGAGAGATTATGCCGCCCCGCGTAAGATATTGCATAGACAAAAAAAAGTTCCTAGAAGCCAAAGAATTATTTGATAAATTTTTCTTTCTTTTTGAAGATTTCTTGAAAGAATAACCTGATACCGGAAAAATAAGAAAATTTCTTACCTACAATAGCCTATAAAATGTTCCAGAACATAACACCCTGCATTGCCTTTATAAAAAATTTACTCATTTTTGTTATCGTAATTTTACGATAAACTATGAAAATTAAAAATATGTCTGCTAATATTCCACAGATTATCGGTAAAGACAAATTAAACAGAGAGGTAAAAGACCTCTCGTCGGTGAACTGGTGGGGTATGGACAGGAAAGAAATATCCTGGTATCCCACTATAAACTACGACAAATGTATGTCGTGTGGTATTTGTTTTATAACCTGCGGACATCGTGTGTTTGACTGGGATACAGACAATGATTTACCCATCGTTGCTCATCCCTACAACTGTATGGTTGCGTGCCAAACATGTGCCAATCTATGCCCATGCGGAGCAATAGAATTCCCCGAACCACGTGAAATTAAACGCATGATAGCCAAAGCAAAAGTGGTGAAAAAAGCTTTTGACATAATGGAACCATTAAAAGGAAAATCATCTTTATCCGAAAACGAAACTCAAACAAAACCCGAAATCTAATCTAACTATGAACTACCTGATATTTTTTTTAATACTGATTGTGTCCTTCATTTTTGCGA
>CAZYSM010000004.1:0-12985 GCA_964649975.1 uncultured Bacteroidales bacterium
TCCGAACCGTCAAAACTTTTTTCTCAAAAAACTCTCAAAAAATTTCTCTCAAAAAACTCAGTCTTTCTCTCAGAACGCGGATGCAAAGATAAAAAAGTTTATTTCAATATTCCAAACTGAATTGTCTAAAAAAGTTTAACAAAATAATCTTCGTCATTAAACAAAAATTCATCACTACTTCAAAAATAACCAATCAATTCTTATATTTCTTAAGTTCAAACTGTTTAAGAAAACAGCACAAGCATTAAACACAGAACCTCACAAGACAGTTATCCTTAGGAGACAACTGTCATTAAAGCAAAACAGTAAATTTAAACTCGTTTTCCGAACAGAGCGGATGCAAAAGTAAAGGAAAAACCATAAATTCCAAACAAGTAAAAGCAAACAAAAGTTAAAAAGGAAAATCAAGAACACAACTATTTAAAAACCAAAGAATTAACTTCATCAATAATTTCACTTGCCAAATCTGATATATAATAACGATGTTTTTCCCAACCAACACGATTTAATATCCCATATACCCTATCAACAAGCCATAATTCATCCGCTTCAGCAATAAAATCTACAGGAATAGGCTGGTCCTTAATCTCATAATCCCTGCCCTGTAAAATATCATTCACAGCTAACTGCAATGGGTTAAACTTAAACCCGGAGTTCCATGTAGGAGAATAGATAATGTTTCCTTTTATAGCAACTACACCAAAGTACTGAGTTCCAATAATGTAACTATTTTTAAGATAAAAAAGCGGTTGTTTCTTATATATATAGTTGTGTAAATCATTCTTAATCACAAACGCCCAGTTATCATCCACAACAGTCTCATTTTCAACAAGTTTAATACTTTGAAAATTATCATAATCCACTTCAAATTTCCGGTATCCTGTTTTTTTGGGGAAAGCCAAAAAAGCCATTTCATCCTGATAAGGATAGAAAAGTATTTGTGTCACTGCGCCGTTAAAGAATTTATTTCTATTGACCAATCTACGTATAAAATCCTCATAAGCCACAAAAAATTCAGGCAGGAGGATATTCAGTTTATCAGCCACGCGATAAAAATATTCGTAATGTAGCTGCCAAAAAGTAACCTTGCTGGCAGCCACAAATATTTCATTAATAAACATTGGTGGGATATTACGCAAATGCTGCCATAACAAAGGCGGAGCCACATCCTCTCTGATAATCTCATTATTAAACCCAAAATACATAGTCAGAAAATCTTCATTTAAAGACAAAAAAGAAAAAAATTTCTATTTTTGGCAAAAAAAACAACAACAATGATACATGAAGGAATGATAGAAGAGATGCGAGAGCGCCTGGTTGCGCTGAGGAGGTATCTTTGACATAGACGGTAAAAATCAGGCTATAGCAGAAAAAGAAGCTATCACACAGAAAGAAGATTTCTGGAATGATAAAAACGAAGCAGAAAAAGTCTTAAAAGAAATCAGTTCTTTAAAATCGTGGGTTGAAGAATTTGAGAAAGCCAAGCAAAAAGTAGAAGACGTAGAGGTTTTATGGGAATTTTTCAAATCCGGAGAGGCCGATGAAGCCGAATTAGATAAAGCATACGAGATGGCCATCAAAGCCATGGACGACCTTGAGCTAAAGAAGATGCTTCAGCATGAAGAAGATAAATTAGGAGCTATATTGAAGATACAGGCAGGTGCAGGTGGCACCGAGAGTCAGGACTGGGCAGAGATGCTGCTGCGAATGTATGTTCGTTGGGCAGAAAGACATGGTTATAAAGTTCGTCAGGCGGACTACCAACCCGGGGATGTAGCCGGGATAAAGAGTGCCACTCTGGAGATTGAAGGAGATTATGCTTACGGATACTTAAAGAGTGAGAATGGTGTCCACCGCCTGGTGCGCATCTCGCCATTCAATGCACAGGGTAAGCGTCAGACCTCGTTTGCATCGGTATTTGTTGCTCCACTGGTTGATGACAGGATAGAGATAGAAATCAATCCGGCAGACCTGGAATGGGAGACTTTCCGGTCAAGCGGCCCGGGAGGACAAAATGTAAACAAAGTGGAAACAGGCGTTAGAGTAAGACATATCCCAACGGGCATAGTTGTAGAAAACACAGAGACACGTTCACAATTTCAGAACAGGGAAAAAGCACTTAGGATACTGAAATCACATCTTTACGAGTTGGAGCTACGTAAACGCCGAGAAAAACAAATGGAGCTGGAAAAGCAGAAGAAAAAAATAGAATGGGGTTCACAGATCCGCAGTTATGTATTGCATCCCTACAAGATGATAAAAGATTTACGCACCGGATATGAAACCGGTAATGTGCAAGCCGTATTGGACGGCGATCTTGACGAATTTATACGACGCTATTTGTTGGAATTCGGAGAAAGCTATTAAAAATCAAAACTAAAACAAAAGAGAATATTATGACATCAAAAGAAATACGTCAGGCCTTTTTGGATTATTTTGCCAGTAAAGGCCATAAGATAGTGCCTTCGGCACCGATGGTGCTAAAAGATGATCCAACATTGATGTTTACCAATGCCGGGATGAATCAATTCAAGGACATTTTCCTTGGGATAAAAGATCCAGAACATCCGCGTGTGGCTGATACGCAAAAATGTCTGCGTGTATCAGGCAAGCATAATGATCTGGAACAGGTGGGACACGACACATACCACCATACCATGTTTGAGATGCTCGGTAATTGGTCGTTTGGTGATTATTTCAAAGCAGAAGCCATAGATTATGCATGGGAATTTCTGACAAAAGTAATGCACATCCCAGAGGATAGAATATACGCCACAGTATTTGAAGGGGACGAGGAACTTGGCCTGGAAGCGGATAATGAAGCACGCGAGTTGTGGAAAAGATATTTGCCAGAGGAGAGGATTTTATACGGTTCCAAGAAGGATAATTTCTGGGAGATGGGAGACACTGGTCCATGTGGCCCATCCTCGGAAATTCATGTAGATATGCGCCCGGATGAAGAAAGGAAGAAAATTGATGGTGCAAATCTGGTAAACAAGGATCATCCACAGGTATTTGAGCTATGGAATCTGGTATTTATGCAGTTCAACCGCAAGAAAGATGGTAGTCTGGTTCCACTTCCGCAGCGACATGTTGATACTGGTATGGGGTTTGAGCGTTTGACAATGGTTGTTCAGGGCAAAACGTCCAATTATGACACGGATATTTTCCAGCCAATAATCAGGGATATTGAGAAACTGACGGGTTTCCGGTATGGGGAAGATGATCAGATTGACGTAGCAATGCGTGTTGTAGCAGACCATATCCGTGCTATAGCCTTTGCCATAGCAGATGGGCAGCTTCCGTCCAACGAAGGAGCTGGTTATGTAATCCGTAGAATTCTGCGGCGTGCTGTCAGATATGCTTTTACTTTCCTTGAACAAAAACAACCATTTTTGTACAAACTGCTTCCGTCACTAACCGAAGTAATGGGGGAGGCTTTTCCAGAATTAAAAAAGAATTTTGAGCTGATAAAAAAAGTAATGATAGAGGAAGAGCAGGCATTCCTGCGCACACTGGAAGTTGGGATAAGGCTCTTATCCACAGTAATAGAACATACCAGGCATAAAGGTGAAAAAGTTATTCCAGGGAAAGTAGCATTTGAATTATATGACACTTATGGATTTCCGCTGGACTTGACCGAGCTGATAGCTCGCGAAAATGACCTTCTTGTGGACAAAGCAGGATTTGACCAGGAAATGAAAAAACAAAAAGACCGTTCGCGTGCTGCATCCAAGGTAGAGACAGGCGACTGGATAATCCTGCGGGAAGATGATGTAGAAGAATTTGTGGGATATGACCGTCTGGAGGCAAATGTTGTCATAACACGTTATAGAAAAGCAAAGGTAAAAGGCAAAGATATTTACCAGCTGGTATTCCAGATAACGCCTTTTTATGCCGAGAGCGGTGGACAAGTAGGAGATACGGGATACATAGAAAATGAAGAGGAACGCATTGAAATCATTGACACACAGAAAGAGCACGGATTAATAGTCCATTATACCAAGAAATTACCGAAAAATCCGGAAGCGACTTTCCGTGCCGTTGTGGATAGCCGCAAACGCCAGCTAACAGCTAATAATCATTCGGCCACGCATTTACTGCATTATGCTTTGCGTGAGGTATTGGGCAAGCATGTAGAACAGCGCGGTTCACTTGTTGACCACAAGCACCTGAGATTTGACTTTTCGCACTTCAAAAAAGTAAGTGATGAGGAATTAAAGAAAATAGAATCTCTCGTAAACCATATGATAAGACAGAATTATCCACGGGAAGAGATGCGTAATGTTCCGTTTGATGAGGCAATTAAGATGGGAGCAATGGCCTTGTTTGGTGAGAAATACGGTGATACAGTAAGAGTAATAAAATTTGGTCCGAGCGTAGAGCTCTGTGGAGGCACTCATGTAGATGCAACTGGCCAGATTGGTTTCTTTAAGATAGTGAGTGAGTCGGCAGTAGCCGCAGGTATCCGAAGGATAGAGGCTATCACAGCACTGGAGGCAGAAAAGTTTGTTTCGGACATGTATGACACTATCCAACAGTTAAAAGTTATCCTGAAATCACCCAAGAATATTATCCAGTCGGTTGAGAAACTGATAGAGAACAACAAAGAACTTCAGAAAAAAGTTGAGGCACTGGAAAAAGAAAACACCAAAGCCATCAAGCAGGATTTAATCAATAAGATGCAGGAATGGAACGGAATAAAAATTATTTCAGGAAAAATAAATGCCTCCTCGGTAGATGTATTAAAGACGCTTGGTTTCCAGCTGCGGGAAGAGATTGACAATAGTGTGATTATCCTTGGTGCGGAAATAAAGGGTAAGGGTAATCTGATGATTTCCATTAATAAAAAACTTGTGGATGAAAAAGGCCTCAATGCCGGACAGATTATCCGCGAAGCAGCCAAGGAAATACAAGGCGGAGGCGGTGGACAGCCTCACATTGCCACTGCTGGCGGAAAAAATCCGCAAAATCTACAAAAAGCGATTGCTAAGGCAATTGAAATTATTAAAAACAATATTTAACAAGAAAACGGTCGGATTTAATATCCGGCCGTTTTTTATTTACAAAAAATTTTATTAACTTTTACACAGAAAAATTTTATTGGGCTAATAATGAAGAAAATCATATCAAATGCATATTATACGGCTTTTAATGACCCTGACCGCAGTATCAACCTTATAAGGTGGACGCAAAAAATATTGAATCTCACTACAGAAGAATATAAAAAAGGCATAATAAGAGCTTTCACCAGCCTGAATAATTTTTCTGCCGACTACCTCATTATAGATAATACAGATGCTATTTATCCCATCACAGAGACCCTGGAGGAATGGATAATTGAAAATGTAGTGCCCCTAAATAGACACTATAAAAAAGTGGCTTACGTATATCCCAAGGATTTTCTGACCCGGATGGGCATTGAAGAGATTGTGAAGAAAACTGATAAAATTAGCCCTGAGAGCAGAAAACGCAGAGATATATTTGACAATATTGAAGATGCTATAAAATGGCTACTATCTTGACTTTTCACTATTGATTATCAAAACCTTACCCCACCTTATCCATTAATTATTTTTAGCAAACGATTTCTAAAAATAACCTTCGTATTGTGCACAAAAAAATTAAATTTGTTTTAATACAAAAAAGCTAATTATGACACATAAACCTGATTTTTTATTTGAAGTAAGCTGGGAGGTATGTAATAAAGTGGGCGGTATTCATACCGTAATCTCCACCAAAGCATACTCAATTGTCAAGGAATACAAAAACCAATATATCCTGATAGGGCCAGATTTATGGCGGGATGTAGAAGATAATCCTGAATTTGAAGAAGATACCAAGCTATTCCAATTCTGGAGGGAAGAACTTGAAAGCAAAGGCTTGAAAGTAAGGGCAGGCCGCTGGAAAATCTTAGGCAATCCCATTGTCTTACTGATTGATTTTTCATCGTTATATGCCAAAAAAGATGATATTTTCGCGAAGTTCTGGGAAATTTACGGCCTGGATTCCCTGTATGGAGGCTGGGATTATATAGAACCAGCCATGTTTGGCTATGCAGCAGGCATGGTCATAGAAAGTTTTGTGCTGCACCATTTAGGTCCGCAGGATAATATAGTTGCTCAGTTCCATGAATGGATGACGGGCACCGGAATTTTGTATCTCAAACAATATTTTCCATATATAGCAACGAGTTTTACCACTCATGCTACTGTTGTTGGGCGGGCCCTGGCAGGTAACCGTTTTCCTCTATACAAAAATCTGCCTCATATAAATGCAGACCAGCAAGCCCGTCAGTATAATGTCATATCCAAGCACTCCCTGGAAAAAATTTCCGCGCGGGAGGCTGACGTCTTTACCACAGTGAGTGAAATAACAGCCGAGGAGTGTCAATACATCCTTGGAAAACGTGCGGAAGTTATTACTCCTAATGGTTTTGAGAAGCATATTGTTCCGCCCAAAGTAGTTGTGGACAAAAAACGCAAGGAAATCCGTGGGGTATTAAAAAAACTGGCAGAGAGTCTCATAGGATATTCCCTTCCGGAAAGAACAAATCTTATAGCAATAAGTGGAAGGTATGAATTCTGGAACAAAGGTATAGATGTTTTTATCAAAGCAATGGCCCAGGTCAATAGCAGACAAAATAAAGATAATCCGCTTATTGCTTTTATCCTTGTTCCGGCGGATAACTATGGTCCCCGGAAAGAACTGCAAGAAAGGTTATCAGCGGATAAACCCACAGATTTTCCGCAGTTGGAAAACAAATTCCTCACCCATCATTTGCATCACGAAGATTTTGATTTGATATTGAAAAGCATTAAGGAACAGGGTTTTACCAACGGTCAGGACCAGGCTGTAAAAATCATTTATATTCCCTCATACCTCAATGGCAATGACGGACTGCTAAATATTCCGTATTACGATGTATTGCTGGCAATGGACCAGACAGTTTTTCCGTCTTACTATGAGCCGTGGGGTTACACACCACTGGAGAGCCTGGCATTTTATGTTCCGACCATGACCACATCTCTGGCAGGGTTTGGACGCTGGATCAAAAGCCAACATCTGGACAACAATGAATGTGTAAGGATAATTGAGAGAAACGACGATAACACCGAAGAGGTTATAAGCCGCATAGCCGATGAAGTTATCTATTGCTTAGGATTAAACAATGAAGACAGAGAAAATTACCGCAATTCGGCCCATATAGTATCGCTCACCGCTTTATGGCAAAATCTTGTCAAACATTATTTTGAAGCTTATTCCATTGCAATAGAAAAAGCAAATTCCAGAATAAAAGGCAAACGGTTCCCCACCCTGACAGTCAAAAAGCCTATAGTCCGGTTTAAGGTCAACCAACCGCACTGGCGCACAATGCTTGTGGAAACTGAATTGCCGGAAAAGCTGAAAGGTCTGGAAGAACTGGCCAAAAATCTGTGGTGGAGCTGGAATCCTGAAGCACAAAACCTGTTTGAATATATCAATCCGGGAAAATGGCATCAACATCGTAATCCTATAAAAATACTACGAGAAATAAGTTACGAGCGTCTGCAGGAATTAGAAAAAGACGCGTATTTTCTGGAAAAATATCACAAATGTTATCATCAATTTAAGGAATATCTTTCGGTCAGGCCCAGTAAAGGGCTGCCATTAATAGCCTATTTCAGTATGGAATACGGGCTGGCCAGACCATTGCGTATATATTCCGGAGGACTTGGCATCCTTGCAGGCGACTATCTCAAGCAGGCCAGCGATAGCAATGTGCGGATGATTGCTGTAGGATTGATGTATAAATACGGATATTTCAACCAGAAATTATCCACTAATGGCGAACAAATAAGCGAATTAATTGCCCATAACTTTTCTGAACTGCCTATTAACCTGATTACCGACGATAACGGACAACCTGTGTTGATAAAAATAGGATTTCCGGGTAGAGAGCTATTTGCGCAGATATGGAAGGTAGAAGTAGGCCGTATTCCACTATTTCTGCTGGACACAGATATTGATATTAATCATCCGCAGGACAGAAGCATTACACACCAGTTATATGGTGGAGATCTGGAAAACCGGTTAAAACAGGAATTTTTACTTGGCATAGGCGGAGTGCGTGCACTCACCAAACTGGGCTACAAGCCGGATATTTTTCACATGAACGAAGGCCATACAGCATTCCTTGGGCTGGAAGTTATCCGCAATTATATGGAAAAATACAAGTTTACTTTTGCCGAGGCATTAGAGCTGACGAGGGTTTCCACATTATTTACCACACATACACCTGTTGCAGCAGGACATGATCATTTTCCGGATGATTTGATGATGTCATATTTCGGGCATTATCCAGAGAGGTTAAAAATCTCGTGGGAAGAATTTATGGCTCTGGGAAAGATAGATGTAAACAACAAAGAAGAACAATTTTCCATGAGCAATCTGGGAGCTAATCTGGCACAAGAAATAAACGCAGTAAGCCGTAAACATCGGGATGTTACAAGAGAGATGTTCAGCAAGCTATGGCCCGGATATTTTCCGCAAGAATTGCATATAGATTACGTAACTAACGGGATACATTTCCAGACCTGGGCAAATAACATGTGGAAAAAATTACTGGACAAACATTTTAGTGTTCCAAGCAAAGATTTGCTCCACAACAAAGAAGTGTGGTATAAGATTTACACAATTCCAGACGAAGAAATATGGCGCGCCCGGGAAGCTATGCGAGAGGAACTTGTAAACTATATCCGTGAGAGAATAACGCAATACTGCCGTCATCACAAGGATCCACACCAAATAATAGCCATAGAAAACAACCTGAACAAAGACGCTTTAATACTGGGCTTTGCACGGCGTTTTGCCACTTACAAAAGGGCTCATCTACTATTTATGGACATAGAACGATTAAACAAATTAATCAATAATCCGCAAAGGCCTGTGCAAATACTCATTGCAGGCAAGGCCCACCCTGCGGACAAAGCTGGCCAGGATTTAATCAAACGCATCATTGAAATATCTAAAATGCCAGAATTCATTGGAAAAATAATTTTCCTTGAAGATTATGATATGGACCTTGCCAGGCGCCTCGTTTCCGGGGTTGACGTATGGATAAACACGCCCACGCGACCGCTTGAGGCCTCTGGCACCAGTGGAATGAAAGCTTCGGCCAACGGTGTATTGAACCTGAGCGTGCTGGATGGCTGGTGGATAGAAGGATATGTAGAAGGAGCAGGCTGGGCTCTACCAGAAGAAAAAACTTACGATAATCAGGAGTTCCAGGACAGACTGGATGCAGAAATGTTATACGAAATTCTGGAAACCCAGGTTATTCCAGCTTTCTACGAACGGGATGAAAATGGCATACCAAAGAGCTGGATTGAATTTATTAAGAAAAACATAGCAGAAATAGCTCACCGGTTTACTACAGCACGGATGCTTGACGAATATTTTGAAAAATTCTATAACAAAATGTATCAGCGCAAAAAGCTGTTATATGCAGATGACTTCATCAATACGCGCCGTCTGTCGGCCTGGAAACATAAAATAGCATCATACTGGGATGATATTAATGTTGTGGAGATAGACCTGCCAAAGGAAAAAATACGTCTGGGACGGCCATTTAAAGCTTCAGTAAGCCTGGACCTTGGTGTGCTTGATGCTAAAAGCATAGGCGTAGAACTGGTAATCAGTGAAGGCGGACGTTTCCTGGCAAGTCATCCCTTCACACTGAAAGAATACAAAAGTGGTATAGCCCGCTATGATCTTGAACACCGAATTGTCAAAGCCGGTGTTCTGAACATAGGCATCCGCCTGTATCCTAAAAATGATTTATTACCTCATCGTCAGGACTTTGCCTTTGTCAAATGGATTTAAAAAACAAGAATTATGAGTTACCTAAAATTCGATCGTAATCAACTTGTTAACTTGAAATATTCCCTTTCTCTGGAATTTATCCGTTCCAACCGTGCTGGTTCCTTTGCCTATACTACTATTCCGTATTGCAATACACGAAAATACCATGGATTATTAGTTGTTCCGCTGTGGCATCTTGACGGAGAGTGGCACGTGTTGCTATCGGCACTGGACGAAACTGTAATCCAACGGGAAAAAGAATTTCATTTTGCCCTGCGTAAATATCCTACAACCTATCATCCGCAGGGACATAAATATTTACGGGACTTTCATACAGACCCTATTCCTACGCACATCTACCGTGTAGGTGGTGTTATCTTGAAAAAGGAAGCCATACTGGCACAAAACGAGGAAAGGATATTATTCCGCTATACACTGTTAGATGCACATTCGCCAACGACAATACGCTTACAACCGTTCTTTGCCTTCCGTCAACGGCATAAATTGAGTAAAGCCAATTTTGATGTAATAACAAAAGTGGAACACATAGACAATGGGGTAAAATACCGTATGTATGAGGCATATCCGCACCTTTACTTGCAAGCTTCCAAACCTGTGGAATATATCCATGCACCGGACTGGTATTATAATGTGGAATATGAACAGGAAAAATGCCGCGGATATGACTATCAGGAAGACCTTTACAGCATAGGCTTTTTTGAATTTCCTATAAAAAAAGGAGAAAGCGTTGTCTTTTCGGTGGGCACAACGCCTATTGATGTAAAACAAATAAAACGCAAATTTACTCTGGAAGTCAAAAAACGCATACCACGCACCAGCTTTGAAAACAACCTGCATAATGCAGCAGAGCAATTTTTCATCCACCGTGGAGATGACTTATACATCATAGCAGGATTTCCGTGGTTTGGGGTATGGGCAAGGGATACATTTATTTCCTTGCCTGGGCTGACCATTGCCAGAGGCGACACGGGAAAGGCCTGGAAAGTGCTGGACACTATGAGCCGTCATTTACGCAATGGGCTATTCCCAAATGCTGGTACAGACGAAACGTCTGATGTCAATTCCGTGGACGCACCACTGTGGTATATATGGGCTATCCAGCAGCTGGCATACCACACAAAAAACCACAAAAAAATCATCCAGCACTATTGGAAATATATCCGCGAAATACTGGAAGCCTACCGTAATGGCACGCACTATAACATCCGCATGGATGATAACGGACTGATCTATGCTTATCATCCGGATAAGGCACTAACCTGGATGGATGCCATAGTTGACGGCAAGCCTGTGACACAGCGTGGGGGTTATCCTGTAGAAATACAGGCTTTGTGGTATAATGCAGTAATGTTTGCTATGGAAATGGCCGACCGTGCGGGCGACATAATTTTTATGGAAAAATGGAAAGATATTCCGGCACTAACCAAAAAGAGTTTTCTTGAAAAATTCTGGAATAAAAGCAGAGGCTATCTGGCTGATTATGTAAATGAGAATGAGACTAATATGCAAATCCGGCCAAATCAGGTAATAGCAGCCTCTTTACCTTATAGTATGCTATCGGTGGAACAGTCAAAACGCATACTTGATGTAATTGAAAATCAATTACTAACACCCAAAGGATTGCGCAGTCTTGCGCCCAATGATCCCAATTACATAGGCATATACCGTGGCGACCAACGCCAGCGGGATCTTGCCTATCATCAGGGCACAGTATGGGTATGGCAATTAAGTCATTTTGCCCAGGCTTACCTTAGAGTATACGAGAAAAGCGGAATTCACATGGTAAAAAAACTATATCACAATTTTGAGGAAGAAATGACCAGAGCAGGTATTGGGACAATATCCGAAATCTTTGACGGAGATGCGCCACACAAACCGCGGGGAGCAGTATCCCAGGCATGGAGCGTCTCGGAAGTAATCCGTATTAAATACATTCTGGATAATTTCAAAAAACAAATAAAATAATGAAGGTTCTTATTTTTGGGTGGGAATTTCCGCCACATATCAGCGGTGGGCTGGGCACAGCCAGCTATGGACTGACCAAAGCCCTCTCCTCGCTCGGAGTGGATATTATTTTTGTTGTTCCGCGACTATTTGGTGACGAAGACCAGGATATAGCCAAACTAATTGGTGCCAATAATATTCCTGTAAGAATACTGCGGACTATTCCAGTAAAAGAAATAGACCGTTTTTCGGTGAGAGAAATTTCTGAACCCATAAAAACTACGGAAAATATATGGCTTTTTGACAGAGAAATTTCAGAACACATAAAAAAGATAGAAATTAATTCGCCTTTACTTGCTTATTCAACTCCAGAAACATTTGATGAATATCTGCGTCTACTTGGTATCAGCAACAAAGACATCCGCATTGACAAGGCAGGCCAAATAATTTATTCCTCGGACAAAGAAATCAACCTGGCACAAATAAAACATAAAGATGTTGTTGACCTCATGCAGGAAGTTAAATTTAACTTCCAGGGCGGATATGGCACTAGCCTTTTCCAGGAAGTTATAAATTATGCATTAGTAGCCCGGGAAATTGCAGCAAATAACGAGTTTGACCTTATCCATGCGCATGACTGGCTGACTTATCTTGCTGGTGTGGAAGCAAAAAAAATCTCTGGTCGGCCACTGGTTATCCACGTACATGCCACAGAGTTTGACCGCAGCGGAGAAAACATCAACCAGCAGGTTTACAACATTGAAAAATACGGAATGGAGAACGCCGACTTCATCATCGCTGTGAGCAACTGGACACGGAACATTATCATAAAACGCTATGGCATACCAGCGGAAAAAGTTTTCACAGTATATAATGCAGTTGACCATCTGCCAGATATGCCACATAACTATCAGAAAACTGTTCCGGAAAAAATAGTAACCTTCCTTGGCAGGATAACCTTCCAGAAAGGTCCTGAATACTTCATAGAAGCAGCAAAATTGGTTCTTGACCATTGCCAGAATGTCCGATTTGTTATGGCAGGATCCGGCGATATGCTATGGCGGATGATACGCCTTGCTGCCTCGCGCCGTATATCAGACCGTCTGCATTTTACAGGATTTCTCAAAGGCGATGACGTGGTCCGGTTGTTTAACATCTCGGATGTTTATGTAATGCC
>CAZYSM010000004.1:13085-94015 GCA_964649975.1 uncultured Bacteroidales bacterium
CATCAACCTTTCCGCCTCAAGCGTTACCGTTTTTTCAACATAGGAAGCGACCACTACTATTATAATGACTTCTCCAACAAAAACGTAATGCAGAAAGTCGCCCAGAAATGTTATCTTCCCACCAATGCTTTGCTGCTGGAACTAATTGAACGCTACAAAGACAACTTTAAAGTAGCCTTTTCCATCTCGGGCACGGCCATAGACCAATTTCAGATGTATGCCCCGGAAGTTCTTGAAAGTTTCAAAAAATTAGCTGCTACTGGCAACGTAGAATTTCTGGATGAAACTTATGCTCATTCTCTGGCTGCATTAAAAAGTCCGCAGGAATTCCGCCGTCAGGTAAAACTCCACAGGGATAAAATCAAAGAACTTTTTGGACAGGAACCGCGAATATTCCGCAATACAGAATTAATTTATTCTGATGACATTGCCCGTCAGGTATATGAAATGGGCTATGAAGCCATCCTCACCGAAGGGGCAAAACATGTGCTTGGCTGGCGCAGTCCTAACTTTGTTTATTATGCTGGTCCTGTTCCAAAGCTCAAACTCCTTTTGAAAAATTATCAATTGTCAGACGACATAGCTTTCCGCTTTTCCAACCGTGCATGGGATCAGTGGCCACTGACAGCAGAAAAATATGTAAGCTGGCTTAAACAAATTGACCCCAAACATGAAGTAGTCAACCTTTTTATGGATTATGAGACTTTTGGGGAACATCAATGGGCTGAGACAGGGATATTTGAATTTATGAGAGCCTTACCCTACTTTGTTCTGAAAGAAACAGATTTCAAATTTCTAACACCATCGGAAGCAATAAATACCTTCCAGCCAGTAGCACCAATTCATGTTCCTAATCCTATTTCATGGGCAGATGAGGCCCGCGACCTGACAGCATGGCTGGGTAATGAGATGCAGCAGGAAGCTTTTGATAAAATCTATTCCCTGGAAAACTTAGTAAAAAAATGCGATGATAAAGAAATCTGGAAGGATTGGCTTTACCTCCAAACGAGCGACCATTTCTATTATATGTGCACAAAATATTTTGCCGATGGAGATGTGCACATGTATTTTAATCCTTATGACACACCCTATGATGCTTTTATCAATTACATGAATGTTGTCAGCGATTTTGAATTGAGATTAAAACAAAACCTCTTTACTGCCTTTGGAGATAATGAACCAAAAACAGAAGAGGAAATCAAACAATTGATAGACAAATACAAAGCTGAACTTGCCCGCTTAGAAAAAAAGCTAAAAACAATGACAGAAGCAAAAGAAAACGTAGAACCTCTTGTTAAGACAAAAACACGCGGACGCACTACTAAAACCAAAACTACGAGTAAAAGCTCATCAGCAAAAAGCAGGACAAAAACAAAGGCTACAACCGGGAAAAAATCTACCACAACAAAAAAGAAATCTACGACAAAAAAGAAAAAGGACAGCGGAAAATAAATTTGTTATTTTTTTCTGATAATTTCAAACCACGGAGGAACTCAGAGAAAATCACAGAGGGACACAGAAAAAAAACTCTGAGAAACTCTGTGCAAAACTCAGTGAAACTCTGCGGTAAAATTTGCTTTAAACCACAGAGGAACTCAGAGGAAATCACAGAGAAACTCTGTAGTAAAAATTTCACCACTTCTTTATTCCTTATACTCGTAATCAAAATCCACGGGCAGGTCGGGATTTAGTTCATAATCATGGCTTTTATAAGGTTTGTCGCTGTCATCATCCTTGTTTTTATCCACAGGTACAAATAGGGCAATTATCAGGCCTGTGAAATAACCTGCGGCGTGTGACTCCCACGACACGTCAAAAGCCAGTGAAGGCAGCATACCCCAAATGGCACTTCCATAAAGGAATACCACAATCAAAGAAATTGCAAGCATTTCCTTGCGTGCGCTGATAATTCCGTAAAAGAAATGGAAAGCCGTAAGAGCATAAACTACACCACTGGCACCAATATGATAAGCCGGACGGGCTATTAGCCATACAATCGTGCCTGTTGATATCCAGCTGACAAGCAATATTTTCAAAGCGCGGGCTGGATGAAAATAAAAAAGAGAAAAAGTCAGGACAAAAAGCGGTATGCTGTTGGAATAAAGATGTTTGAGATTAGCATGCACCAACGGTGCCAAGATAATACCTTTCAGTCCGGACAAAGTACGCGGTAAAATTCCCCAGCGAGTAAAATCCTTGTGCAAGGAAATTTCCCACAGCCAAACGCCCCAAATCAGGGCAAGGACAAGCACGGCAAAAAACAGGGCATATTTTAATCTGAGTTTATCCTTCATGCTTGTCCTCTAAATTTTCCTTTACTGTATGAACATTCCGCATAAACCCCTGATATTTGGTGCGTTCCACAGGAGTATTCTTAAAAGCTTTTTTGAACTGCTGCGGAGAGAGTTTTTCAATATCCACGTCGGTAAGGCTTTTGAGATAGTCATTTGGCGAAAAATCCTCAATATTTGTAGGGCGGGCTTTTGTGTTCCACGGACAGACGTCCTGGCAGACATCACAGCCAAAAACCCAATTATGCAAATCCACGGGCCCGGAAAATTCCCCGCGTTTTTCAATGGTAAGATAAGACAGGCAACGGCGGGCGTCCACAATGTGCGGACGCACAATAGCACCTGTGGGGCAAGCATCAATACAACGGGTACAGCTTCCACAGTAGTTTTTTTCAAACGGGCTGTCATAAGCCAGTTCTATGTCCACAATCAGCTCACCAATAAAAAAATACGAACCCCCTCGTGTTATTAGCAAGGAATTTTTGCCTATCCAGCCAAGGCCAGCCTGTACAGCCCAGTAGCGTTCCAGCACAGGAGCAGAATCGACAAAAGCCCGCCCATTGACAGGCGGAAAATTTTCCTGCATAAGCTTGAGCAGTTGCCAGAGGCGTTTTTTCATAACAAAATGATAATCCTTGCCCCAGGCATATTTTGAAATTTTGTATTGTTTCAGATTAAGCCTGTGCTGCGGAAAATAATTCATTAGCACCACAATTATAGACCGTGCACCCGGAACAAGGAGCTGCGGATTAAGTCGCTTATCCACGTTCCGTTCCATATACTTCATTTCTCCGTTAAAATTATTCTGCAACCAGCGACGGAAATTTTCTTGCTCCTCCTCAATAGGGCGTGCAGCAGTAATTCCGCAGGCAGAAAAGCCCAGTTCCTTTGCCCATTGCTTTATTTTCTCAGATTTTTCCTGCAAAGTCATTTTTCACTATTTATCAATAGCCTGACAGCGTCGGCAATATCCGAAGCAACTTCCTTTTTGGATTTTAGCGGAAACTCGTCCACTTTACCATCAGGATAAACAAAATACACCTTATTGGTATCGGTACCAAAACCAGCACCTTTGTCCTTAAGGGAATTGAGGACAATGAAATCAAAATTTTTCTTCCGCAGTTTTTCAGTGGCATTGCGGAATTCGTTATCGGTTTCCAAGGCAAATCCCACAAGTATTTGTCCGGGCTTTTTTATTTTTCCGAGGTTGGCAGCAATATCCGGATTTTTCACAAGGCGTATAATCATTTCGTCATCCGATTTTTTGATTTTTGTTTGTGCCATGGTCTGCGGACGATAATCAGCCACAGCAGCAGCCAGCACAGCCACATCCACCTCAGGAAAAATCTCCCTGGCTTTCTGAAACATATCTCTGGCAGAAATGACATCAATCACTTCCACCCCGGGATGGTTAATAGTCAAGGAAGTAGGCCCAGAAACCAGAAAGACCTTTGCACCACGGCGGGCAAATTCCTCTGCTATGGCATATCCCATTTTTCCGGAAGAAAAATTACCAATAAAGCGTACCGGGTCAATAAGCTCATAAGTAGGTCCTGCCGTAACAAGAATTTTTTCCCCAGCAAAATCCTGGGAAGCGCGGAAAAATTTTTCCAATGCTGCGACAATTTCCGTGGGTTCAGCCATTCGTCCTTTTCCGTATAGGCCGCTTGCCAGTTCACCTTCTCCTGGTTCAATGATATTAATGCCCATAGACGCAAGTTTATCAATATTTTCCTTGACCGATGGATGACAGTACATATCCAGATCCATAGTTGGGGCGACAAACACCGGACAACGAGCGGAAAGATAGGTTGTAAGCAAAAGGTTGTCCGCTATTGCATGCGCCATTTTGGCAATGGTATTGGCAGTAGCAGGGGCAATGACAAAAGCATCTGCCCACAAACCCAGTTCCACATGCGAAATCCACTCTCCTGTTTTTTTATCAAAAAAATCTGAATATACTGGGTTTCTGGAAAGTGTAGCAAAAGTGAGTTTTCCGACAAACTCAGTAGCCATAGGGGTCATAACAACTTTTACCTGAGCGCCTCGCTTAACCAATTCGCGCAGAAGATATACGGATTTATATGCTGCAATTCCACCGCTAACACCAAGTAATATTTTTTTATCTTTGATCATAAGCAACTATTTTAGCATTCAATAAATCAAAAATATTAAATTAGGCGGGAAAAATAAACTTATGCTATGATTAACGGGAAAAAGGTTGTTGTCATAATGCCGGCATATAATGCCGAAAAGACCCTTGAAAAAACTTACAGGGAAATTCCTTTTGACATTGTTGACGATGTAATCCTTGTGGATGACAGCAGCACGGATAAAACCGTGGAGGAGGCTAAACGTCTTGGCATAAAACACATCATTGTTCATGAGCGCAACCGCGGATATGGTGGCAATCAAAAAACCTGCTATACCAAGGCTATGGAATTAGGTGCGGACATTGTGATAATGCTACACCCTGATTATCAATACACCCCAAAATTAATTCCTTCCATGGTTTATCTCATAGCCAATGAAGTTTATCCGGTGGTGCTTGGGTCAAGGATTCTTGGAAAAGGAGCTTTACGTGGAGGCATGCCCCTGTATAAATACATTGCCAACCGTTTACTGACCTTTGTTCAAAATCTGCTGATGGGACAAAAACTCTCGGAATATCACACAGGGTATCGTGCATTTGCCCGTGAGGTGCTGGAAAAAATAAATTTTCAAGCCAATTCTGACGATTTTGTCTTTGACAATCAAATGCTGGCGCAGATTTTTTACGCAGGCTACGAAATAGGAGAAGTAAGCTGTCCTACTAAATATTTTCCCGAAGCTTCATCAATAAATTTCCGGCGGAGTGTGAAATACGGCCTCGGAGTATTGAAAACTTCCTTGCAGTACCGCATGCAGAAATGGGGTTTAGCTAAATTTAAGATTTTTGAAGAGAAAAAATAATTCCTAACTTTGTCCTAAACACTAAATAAAATCGCAAAAGCTTAAATATTGATGTGGGATTATAGTATTTTTTGGATCAGTGGACTGAATAAAATCCTGACAATTATACTGCTATCAGGCTTCGTCATAGAAATGTTTTACATTGTTTTCTTTTATATGAAATTTGCTTTTGCCCGCATCAATGAACCGGATAACGTCCCATCGGTCTCGGTAATAATAGCTGCACAGAACCAGGCACATAATCTGGAAAAATTCCTGCCTTTAATATTAAAACAAGATTACCCCAATTATGAAGTAATAGTTGTAAATCATGCTTCGGCAGATGAGACAGAATTATTATTAAAACGTCTGGGGAAAGAATATAAACACCTGGTAGTAAGAAATATACCTAAAACTGATGCATCTAATCACAGCAAAAAATTAGCCCTGACCGTAGGGATACGTGCTGCTAAAAACGATGTTCTACTTTTCACGGATGCCGATTGCTATCCTGCCTCTGACCAGTGGATAAAAAAAATGGTAAGACATTTTGACCAGCAGACCAAAATTGTTCTGGGATATGGTGCCTATGAAGCGCAAAAAGGCCTGCTGGACAAACACATCCGCACCGAGACAGCAATGATAGCAATGCAATATTTTGGATTTGCCATGCGCGGCCTGCCTTATATGGGCGTGGGACGCAATATTGCCTGGAGAAAAAGTTTTTTTGAAGAAAAAGGCGGTTTTCAAAGTCATATTTTTGAGCCCTCAGGATCTGACGACATCTTTGTCAATCAGAACGGAACAAAACACAATACCAGAGTAGAATTTTCGCCTCAGAGCTTCACTTATTCTGTTCCACCACGTACATGGAAGGACTATGTCCTGCAGAAACAAAGACATTTTGGGTCATCAAAATTTTATAAACTCAAATACAAAATTTTATTAGGCCTTGAACCTCTTTTCCGGATTATCTTTTTGATAAGTGTTATAGGTATTTCAATTTTTTTAGGTAATTTATATCCCGTAATTTTATGGGGAATAAGAGAAATCACATTAATGGCGACATTAATCGCAGGGTTAAGAAAATTGCGAGAGAAAAAAATATTTTTGTATTCCTTAATCTATGACATTTATCAACCAGTATTGCATTTATTTATTTTCAGCGGAAGAAAAAAAAGAATTAACGGCAAATGGTAAAAGACAACAAGGAAAATTTTAGCGAAAAACGCAAGCAGGAATTAAAACTGGTACAGGCAGCACAGCGCGGAGACGAAGAAGCCTTTACCAAACTTTTTGAAATGTATTACCGGGTAGTGTATTATGTTGTTTATAAGATGGTTAAGAATCATGATGATGCCGAAGACCTCACCATAGAATCTTTCACAAAAGCTTTTGAAAACATTAACTATTACATTCCTTCCAATGCCTTTATCACATGGCTATCCAAAATAGCTGTTAACAGGACTATAGACTTTTTGCGCAAACAAAAAAATAGCCAAAATACGGTATCCATAGACCAGAGCCATCCGCAAGCCGAAGATGATAATGCCAGATTGAGTAATTTATTGGAAACCGACATCACAGACCCTGAAGCAAAAGTAATTAGCAATGAAAAAAGCGAACTTCTGGTAAGTTTCATTGAACAATTACCGCCGGATTATAGCCGTATCATGAAGATGCGCCATCTGGAACAATTGTCATATAAAGAAATAGCAAAAAAACTTGAACTTCCGCTGGGCACGGTAAAAGCACGTTTGCACCGCGGAAAAGAACTTCTTGCATCCTTGATAAGAAACAAAAGAGATATTTTCCGATGATACCTCTGGGCATAATACCAGCCCGTTACGGGTCGTCCCGTTTTCCGGGTAAGCCGCTGGCAGACATCCTGGGCAAACCAATGATATGGCATGTATATGAACGTTCCCGTCAGGCACTGGAACATGTTGTTGTAGCCACGGATGACAGAAGAATATTTGAGACCTGCCTGGATCATAACATTAATGTAGTAATGACTGGCAGTCATCACCGCAGCGGAACCGAACGCTGCCGTGAAGCCGCAGAAAAATACATTGATCAAACAAGTATAAACTTTGACCTGGTCATCAACATCCAGGGAGATGAGCCTCTAATTGACCCGCAAATTATCAAAGCATTAGCAGATGCTTTCAGGCAGGATACACAGATAGCAACGCTGATAAAACCGGAAAAACTTACAGAAAGACTTTTCAACCCCAACACAGTAAAAGTTGTTATTGACCAGAGCGGATATGCGGTATATTTCAGCCGCCAGGCCATTCCTTTCCTGCGCGATATTCCTAAAAACGAATGGACACGCAATCACGATTTTTTTACTCATATAGGCATCTATGCATACCGCACAGACGTATTGAATAAAATTGTAAACCTACCTGAAAGCCCCCTGGAAAAGGCAGAAAAACTTGAACAACTCCGCTGGCTGGATCATGGCTATAAGATAAAAACAGTTAAGACCAATTATTCTGGCATAGGTGTTGATACTCAAAAAGATTTAGAGGAAGTTATAAAATTCCTCAAACACAAAGGTTATGAACAGTTTTGATAATATCAGCATCATTGAAATAAAACAAGCCAGTAATACGGCACAAACTTTAAGCGGAAAAACAGCTGTTATAGAATTATTGGAAGGAAAACAGAGGACACAAACCATTGAGCTGCCATATTTTTCCAGAGAGGATATTTTCCGACTTCTGGAAAACAAATCAGACCTCATACTGGATAACGCTCTTGTAGAAGATTTTAACTTGGACCTTTTCCGCAAGGAAAAAAATATTTCTCCTGCCCAATACATTGAGCTAAAAAATTTCTCAGCCGAAAATACAATTTTCCATAGCACTACTGAGATAAATTTCCGCAAGGCGCGTTTCACAGGGACAACGGCCTCATTCAAGGATGCAACTTTTATAAGTAAAAAAATAAATTTTTCGGAAACAGATTTCTCACTGACACAGGAAAATTTCCATTCTATATCAGCACATTGTCAAGAAATTAATTTTACTTCGGCCCGATTTGGAAAAAATTATCACGATTTCAGAAATTCAAAATTTTCCGGAAAAAAAATATTTGAGAATCTCATTTTTCTCGGCGGCGAAGTGGATTTTGTTGGTGTGGAATTTGGCGAGGGCGATGTTAATTTTACCGGCACGGCCTTTGGCGGAGGACGTGTACTTTTCCGTATGGCTATATTTGGCAAAGGACGTAAGGATTTTTCCCGCGTTAACTTTGGTGGTGGTGATGTGAGCTTTGAAAAAGTTGAATTTGGGGATGGTGATGTTAACTTCCGTTCAGTAATTTTTGGTAATGGCAAAAAAGATTTCCGTAGATGCAGCTTTGGAGAAGGAAAGCTAAATTTTGCCAATGCAGATTTTGGCAACGGAACTGTAGATTTTGTTAGTACAGATTTTGGACGAGGAAAAACATCTTTCAAACTCACAAATTTCGGTCGTGGCAACAAAGATTTTCACTACTGCCACTGGGGAGACGGAGACTTACAGTTTGACAAAACCAACTTTGGCACTGGTGATATTGATTTCCGTGCAGTAGATTTTGACAACTGCCGGGTCATATTCAACCGGGTAGAAATTGCTTCCGGGGATATTATCTTTGAAGCCTCACAAATGCAAAGCGGTTATATCACTTTCAAAAACAGCATTCTTGGACGTGGAGAATTTAATTTCAGTAATTGTATTTATCCTCGGTCAGACATCATTCTGGAAAACATTGATTTTGGGCAGGGTGCAATAAATTTCAAAGCTGCAAAATTCCAAAAAATCATTTTCCGTAACTCGCAAATAAACAACTACTCTGACCTGCGAGTAAGTGAATGCCATCTGCTTGACCTGTCGGAAACCGTAATTAAAGACGTTGTTGATTTAAAAACCTATTCCCGCAATATTAACATTCAGTCAATAGATCTGCGTGGTGTACGTCTGTTAGGTCAAATATATTTGTCGTGGAATCAGCTGAAAATACGGGATTTAATTCTCCAACAAAATTCCACATGGCAAGAAAAAGCCGAACAATTCCGGATGCTCAAAGAAAATTTCCATAATCTTGGCATGTATAACGAAGAAGACCGTGCATACGTAGAATTCAAGCGTGCAGAAGCCCAGGCTATCCTGGAAAACAGAAAAAAAGCTGGTTTTCCGCATAACATAACCGGTAGGATAAGCCACTGGCTAAAAATCCTCATAATGGACAAGATGGGCAATTATGCCACAAATCCAATGAGAGTGTTATTAAGCATGCTAATTGTCTATCTGCTTTTCACCTTTACTTACTTATTACTGGAAACTGTTGACCCTTCTGCCCAGATAGTCTCATCCTTATTTCCCTCCGGCGACCCCAGGATACTCTCAAAAGTAGGAAAAGCTTTTTATCACAGTGCTATAACTTTTTTGACCATAGGTTACGGCGATTATTATCCTAATGGAATAAGCCGCTGGTTATCAGCCATTGAAGGTTTTATTGGACTGTTTATGATGTCATACTTCACAGTGGCTTTTGTTCGTAAAATTTTGCGTTAAATAGCTGCACAATATTTTTTATCTCAAAATATTATATAATTTTGCAGGCGTCAGAAGAAAAAATGTGAAAAAATAAGTGCCATGGATTTAGGAATGTTTATGTTCATTTTAATGGGGGTAATCTTTCTCCTTGGCTATACTGTTATAGCTCTGGAACACCCATTAAAGGTTAACAAATCGGCTACGGCCTTGATTACGGGTACAGTCCTGTGGGCTTTACTCGCTTTTTTTTATGAGCCAATTCTCAAACTGGGTTTCAGTCCGTATTGGGAGCACGCCAAAATGATGGCTGACCAAATCACTAAGTACATTCAAGGTAATGTTGACCATGAGACTTTCAAAAAACTCTGGGAACATTATGTAGTACAGGTAAAAAATCCGCATGAATTTATCACTACCGAACTGGAACACCATCTTATTGAGATTGCAGAAATTCTCTTCTTCCTCCTGGGTGCAATGACTATTGTTGAGACAGTTGACCAATATCAGGGTTTCCGCATTATCACTGACCGCATACGTACTGACAGTAAAGTAAAACTCCTGTGGATACTTTCATGGCTGACTTTCTTCATGTCTGCTGTACTGGATAACCTTACCACCACTATTGTTATGATTGCGCTGCTGCGCAAACTCATTGGTGATAAGCATGACCGCTGGGTTTTTGCTTCATTAATAGTTATTGCTGCTAATGCTGGTGGTGCGTGGTCTCCTATCGGAGACGTAACAACGATTATGTTGTGGATTAATGAAAACATTACCGCAGGAGAAATTATAAAAGGCGTATTCCTGGCAAGTGCTGTCTCCTTGCTTATACCTCTGATTATTGTTTCATTGATGATGAAAGGTAAAGCTACTCCACCCGAAGATGCCAATAATACCAAAACCATTACTACTCCAGGTGAACAGAAACTCTTACTTATACTGGGCGTAGGTGGACTGATATTCGTACCTATCTTTAAGAGTGTCACCCACTTACCACCATATATAGGAATGCTATTCAGTTTGTCGGTAGTATGGATTACAACGGAAATCTTGCTGCGTCGCCGTAGCGAACATTATGAAGACCGCCGCAAGCTGGCTGTTATCCGTATCCTCAAAAATGTGGATGTGCCTACAATATTCTTCTTCCTCGGTATTCTGACAGCTGTGACAGCTTTGCAGACAGCTGGTCATCTGGATATGCTGGCAGCATGGCTGGATAAAACCACACATACAAATATATATATCATTGACACTGCTATTGGTCTGCTATCCTCAATTGTGGATAATGTACCTATCGTAGCTGCTGCTATGGGTATGTATCCTATTGCTGACCCGGCTATTGCCCACGGTGTAATGAAACACTTTGTCCAGGATGGATTGTTCTGGGAACTGCTGGCTTACACTGCTGGTACTGGTGGTAGTATCTTTATCATTGGTTCCGCTGCCGGTGTTGCCGCTATGGGACTGGAAAAAATTGATTTCATCTGGTACATGAAAAAAATGACTATCTGGGCATTGCTCGGATACCTCGGCGGTATTGGTGCTTACGCTCTGCAGGAAATGATTTTCCATACATTGCACTAATTCCTATAATTAACAATCAAAACCGGGACGCCCTAAGGGACGTCCCGGTTTTTTTAGTTTAAGCATATCATATTTTTATTATCATCTTTCTACTGGATAGCTTTAAAGTAATTTTCTTTTTTGCCAACTGTTTTTGCATTCTCTGAAAATCTATTCCCAATTTTGGAACCCTACTCATAACCACATAAAAATATACCTTATTAAAAATTATACCTTCATAATCTTTTAAATTCTCGTAGGTATTTTCCAGTTGTTCAATAGCATAATTCAATTGATGTCCTTTTAGCTCCACAAAAAATTGCTTAATCTTTTCAATATCAAAGAAATAATCACATTTTTTTCCTTCAAAATCCAAGCATTTATCAACCTTAATCAGTAAAATTGCCTTTTGCTGAGAATTTTCAATTCTGAACTCTGCCTTCTTCTCCTTAACAACAACTTCCTTATTTTTCTGTATCTTAACACACTTATCCTGCAACTGTTTCATTTTCAATCCTATTTTCAAGTTCCACTAATTTATTGAACTCCTCTGCTATTTCATCCGAAACCTTATCCAATAACTCTGGCATAATAAGCCGATATTCTGTATCCATTAATAATTCCAAAGAACCATTCTTTATCATATACACGCTAACATCATCAAAATCAATCGCTTTACTTGGCAAAATAATATATCCAATCTCTTTATCTATATCAGGGTAATTTTTTTCTCTGGCAACTTTAAGAACATTACCCGCCTGAATAAGATTATTAAAACTGGTGAGGATATACGGACTGTGAGTTGTAAAAAGAAATCCTGTTTTTTTGTTAGTATAATTGAATATCAATGCAAAAAGCTCCATTAATTTTTTCTGTGTACCTGGGAATAGATGAGACCCTGGCTCCTCTATTATAAGGAAATGCTCTATATTCTTTTCCTGAATTATAGCATTAAGCAAAATAAAAATAGGTACTAATTCTTGTTGGCCTGTAGAGGCATCTTTTAAACGGACTTTATTACCATCGTCAGAGTATATAAAAATTTCATCCTGCTTCCGATCAAAATAAAATTCCCCTTTTAGAATATCTGAATACAATTCCCTTATATCCTGCTGTTCAATTGCTGATAGAGATTTGAACTTTTCATAATACACACCAAACTGATTGATAAACAAATCAGTAGACACACCAAGAAGAGATAAAGAAAAAATATTTTTCTGTATCAGAGAAAAGAAAGAACGACTGGCTGGAGTAAAAATAGTAATATGAGTATTAAATGTTTTGAAAACCTCCTTATCTACTTTCCGAAGGTCAAAATTCCTTTTAATCTCGTCAAAACGTCGTTCTATACGATTGGCTACCTCTAAATTAATACTTGGACGCCTGCTGGTAATATCTCTACTAATGACAATATAAGTATCTTTCAACCTATAATTAAACCTTATCTTAAACTCCTGCTTCTCCCAAAAATACTCTGGAAAAATTGCAAAAAAATCTTTCTTTATTCCTTTTTCAAAAGCATCAAAATCTTTACCCTCAATTATTGCAAACGTAAACAATTGAGGAACAATCTGTTGAAAGAAAAAAATTATTTTACTCAAAAGACTTTTTCCGGTAGCTTGCTCGCCAATAACAATATTGAACTTATTGATTGTAAAGTCAATATCTTTAAAAATAGAAAAATTCTTTATGATTAACCTTTCCTGTAACGGCATGCCTATAAACTTTACTTTTAAACAAAATTACGAAATAAATTGAAATTTAAACTAATATAAAACAAAAAAGGACGCCCAAAGGCGTCCCACAAACTCATCATATCCTGAAAATATCGTAAAACTCATCCGGAACCTGTTTGTCTATGATGCCGTTGCGGTAGAGTATATCAAAATACCAGCGGACTTTGTCAAGCAGTTCCTCACCGGATTTATATTCAAAATTCACACGTTCAAGGAATAGCTCTACCCTGTCCACGGGCTGACGCATCATGTCAAAGGAAAGCAGAGCAGCTTCCTTGTGGTTAGCATTTACCCAGTCAATAGCGGCTTTTAGCTCCTCAAGAAAAATTTTGCTTTTTTCCGGATGCTTGCGGAAAAATTCCTCTTTGATAACAACTCCGGCGTTGGGGAAACTGCCAAAACCAGGATTAACCTTGTTCCACAGCTCATTGAAGGAAACTTCGGAAAATTCCTCGCCGCGGTCCTGCATGATTTTTACAGCATAACTTGCCTCTGGCTCACGCAACACTACATTTGTAGCTCTGCCAGTGATAAAGTCCTGGTAAATCTGCTCGGGACGTCCGAACGGTTTACCGAAAACAAACTTATAATCATCCGGATTATTGCCAGTGGCTTTTATCAAGTAGCGGGTAATACGCGCAGGCGGAGCTTCGTTGAACAAAGGCAGATGTATCTCCTCGCCCCGTAAATCTGCAAAGGACTGGACGTTTTTCCTGCGGGAGAGCAGCACAAAATTATCCCATACAAAGAGCGCCGGAATCTTAACGCCAAAACGGTAAATTTTCAGGCTCGTAAGCAGTGCGGAAAAACTGATGTCTGCCTTGCCGTTGGTTATCCATGCCAGATGCTTTTCCGTTTCCTCCCATACTTTCAGATCCCGGATATTAAAATGTTCACGCAGGCGTTCGGACTGCAACAGTCGCATAATAACCGGATAAGCCACAGGCGTAGCAGATTGTATCACAACATCAATTTTTTCCGTTGCCCCAGAGACAGGGGAGTATTCCTGCGGTTTTTTGTAGAAATAAACCTTTACCTCGTCGGGTGCTACCTGATCCACCTCTGCCTCAAACCCCATTTCCGTGAGCATGTTAATAATCGGATAAGGCACAAACCGCTGAACAAGCACAAATCCGTGTCCATCCCCGATTTGATATGATTTTTTCATAATCTCGTCAAACGGATCGTGCCTCATCTGTCTTACATCCAGAACGTCAAACTTACTGCGATCAATTTTCTGCTGCTTGGGCTGAGGATTAAAAATAGAAATACGCCAGTCGCGTCCATATTCAACATTAACCTTATATCCCAGTCCGCGTGCAACTTTTATCAGCTCCACAGGTTTATCAACCGCAATCATTACTATTGCCTGCTGTGGTTCAAGACTGCGGACTTTCTCCATCAGCTCGGGCATGGTATCGGAATTATAAACATAACGTTCGGCAGGCTCGTCCCAGGTCAGTTCATCACTTTCCAGCTTCTGTGGTTCGGACTTTTCCTTTATGCAGTCCGGCATAATCTCGTGCAGTTTCTTTTCCGTGCCAAGATGCTTGTTCAACACGTGCAAAATCTCACAGATAGAAACGCCCGTCACACGCGCAGCGTCTGAAAAGGTTATGAATTTTGCCAGTGTATTATACATCACAGGATTTTGCAGACGTTTGAATTTTGGAGAAAGCTGCATTAAAACATCTTTCAGCTGTGGATATTTATCCAGAGTTTCCTTGACGTTTGAGCTTGCCAAAATTGGCTCTGCACCGTTATCCTCTGCTTCTTGATCTATTTCCACGATAGCTCCTACGGGGCAAGCCTGAGCTGCTTCCTCCACCAGACGCAGTTCTTGTTCATCCTCGGGCTGTTTCTTTACATAGGCCAGCCCTGAGTCGCCTATGGAAAAATTATTAAGAGCGATTTCTACGCATGCACCGCAAGCTATGCACTCGTCAGTGACTTTAAATTTTTTCAGTTCCATTGTTTATGTTGTTTTTATTGTTGTTCCGGAAAATTTTCCACCAGACAATAAAGCCTGATATGAGGATAAAAATTGCAATCAAACCAGTAAGAGGCACAATCAGGATATAAAATCCGCCCAGAAGCGGACGGAATATCCTGCCGGTGTGGAACTCCTGAGCCACACGCCACAGGGACATTGGCAAATTCTTTATCTGTGGCGGCATAGGAACAAAGGACACAGTGCTATCAAGGGGCATTGCCCCACGGTCATAGTCAAAAACCACTGTCCCAGCAGGAAAATCATCAGTATAGCCATAAGTTGAATAATCATCATCCCTGCCCTGACGGAAAGATGGGCTGACATTCCGTTTGAAAATGATATCGTAGTTGTATTTTTCGTAAGGATTCCAGCGGTAAAGTCCTTCAAACGAACCTACCAGATAAGTGTTTGTATCCACCTGACGGAAAACATTAATGCCCATAACACTGACAGGAGGCTGGAAAACAAACTTTTGTGGCTGGTCATTCAGGCTTTTCAGATGATAAAACTCCCTGTCCGTGCCGATTATAAACTGCTTATGATAGGGGTCGTAGATAATAGCCCGCAGCCGGTCGTGCCATGGATTAGGACTGTCCAGAACTGTTCCGGGGATTTTCTTAACCCGCGAATTAGCAACAAATAGCAGGAAAGGCGGACGCAAAAACATGCCTGTAGTAGCAGTTATAAGCAAAAATATAATCGTTATCCAGCCTATGCGATTGTGCCAGCGCCGGTTCCACAAAACAGTCCGCTGGGCTTTTTGTAGTGCGGAATTTTTCCGCTTTTGCAATTTTCCTTTATTCAGCCAGATTAAAAGACCTGTAATAGTCAGAAAAGTAAAAATCAGTCCTACCAGGTCAACGATTAACTTTCCGATATTTCCGTAAATCTCGCCTGTATGAATAGTCCACAGAGTTTTAAACAGTCCAACTTTATTGTCATATCCCTGCGGAGGTTTGAGAGTGATTATTTTGAAATGTTTTAAGTCATCAGAAGTCAGAACATAGGAACGGGTAAGTATCAAAAGGCTATCGCCGAGTGGCAAAATGCTTTCTATCTGGACATTTTTCTGAGGCAAGGGAATTCTTTTCCACTTGTTGGATGAAAAATCATATTGATAAAGTCCAAACATAGTGCCTGCCAGAGGTATTCTGTGCCATAGCGACATGGAAAGAATTCTGCGGTTATCCATTCCTTTTGGCAAGCCTGCATTGAAATCCTTGAATTGTGAAAATGTGCTATCCGTGATCCACACGCCAATGTTTCCATAAATCAGGATGCTGTCAGGCGAGAGTTTGAGTGTGGATTTTACGGAAGCCAGATTCCAATTTTTATAACGATAAATTTTGGGCAGTAATTTACGGCTGACATCCACAGGAGCGACCAGCCGGCGATGGTTAAGCACTATTCCGCTCATTGCATAAATAACGAAAAAGACTGCCCATGCGATTCCGAGCCACTTGTGATATTTCCTGAAAAAGTTTACCGTTTTCATCCCCTTTTAATTTCAGACAAATTTGTCTTATTTTTTGAAAAACGAAAATACCAACAAATAGGGATTTTTCCATCAAAATTTTTCAAAAAAACTTGCTTATTAAATCAACAAGAAGTATCTTTCAGATACTCAAAGGGATAATAAATTTAATTTCCTAATAATTATTCTCATTTTGTTTTAGTGGTCTGATTATTCACCGGCAGGAAAACTTTTCCCTCCCTGAAGATAATTCCATAAAACAAAAAATTGTTCAGTCTAAAAATCTGCCTGTGCAGATTTAAATATAAAATCACAAGAAAATGAAAAAACTGATTTTAAGCGTATTAGTAGTCATAATGGCACTATCCGCGAGCCTGAGGGCACAAGACCAACCCGGCACACGGGACAAAAACGGATGCAAAGATTACCAGGGTATCAGCAGATTTCAGGGAGCTATCATCCATGCATGCAGCCAGATAAATTACGGCGAATTTTATCTTGGACTCGGCGAACCAGTAGAAAAAGAATTCAAAAATCACGGACAATTTTTCAAAAAATATAAGGCCGTGCGCGGAAAAATCTACAACATTCAATACCTATTGCCACAAGAGACTGGTATTCTGAAAGTTTATGAAAACTATAACAATGCTTTAACCAATGCAGGATTTAACCTGTTATACAAAGAACAAAACAAAAACACATGTTTTTATCGGGAGGATTATTACGGCGGCGACAGTGGGCCACTATTGAAAGGCGTAGATGATTTTTATGGAAATAAATGTGATAGAAATTATTACTATCTGGTTTACAAAGGCGTCAAAGACAGCCTTGACCTTTACGTGGTATTATTCATCGGCACTGACGGAGATGAAATAATTGTAAATCAGCATGTAATAGAAACAAAGCCAGTAGAACTCGGGCTGGTAAATGCCGAAAATATTGCACAGAACATTGCCCTTACAGGTCATTCAATATTTTACGATATTCATTTTGACACTGGCAGTGCAGAAATCAAAGCCACTTCTGACAATCAGTTAAAAGAAATTGCAAAATACCTGAAAGACAATCCGGACAAGAAATTTTACATTGTAGGCCACACAGATAATACTGGTGATTTCCAGACAAATATGACACTATCACTCAACAGAGCCAAAGCTGTTGTGAACAAACTGGTTTCGGATTATGGAGTGGATGCCTCACAGCTGGAAGCCCACGGAGTAGCTGATATGTGCCCTATAACAAATAACTTAACTGATGGGAACAAAGCCAGAAACCGCAGAGTGGAAATTGTTGCCAGATAAAAATGCAAAAAATCATTTTTTTCCGTTTTGAGAAAAGAAATATTTGCCCGAAAAAACAGCGATGAAAAAACTACTCAGCTTAGTGATTCCTGTGTTTTTCGGGCTTATTTCTTATGGCCAGCAATATGTAAAATTTCAATCCTATGTGCAAATACGTTTGAGTTCAGATTTTGATAGCCTCTACAGCGGCGAGATGCGCAGACTAAAATTTTATTTGCGTAACGGAAAAAATTTCTATCCTAACTGGGCTTATTTCATCAGTGCAGGCGTATATCAACGGAGTAAGGAACGTCTCATAATCCATGACATCCGCCTGTGCTATCAATACAAAAATCTAAAAATTTATACCGGACAATTCATTCCGGCTTTTTCGATCCAACGTTCCCAATCCGACTGGCAAATGCCTGTGCTGGAACGAGCCAGAGCTGTAGGTTATCTCCAGCCCAACGGCACAATAGGCGTCAGAGACTTAGGTATCCAGGCAGAAATAACATCCAGAAAAAAGCAATTAAAACTCCGTTTAGGTATTTTTAACGGTCGCGGCACTAAACAATGGTCTCTAAAAAATACCAATTTTCTGGCATCAGCAAATATACAATATCAAGATTCGTTGTATAAGCTGCACTACCTGATAGGAACAAGCTATATGTTTAGAAAAGCCCAAAACCTACCATTGCCAGAAATAATACCAGACACAATGCTTTTCTCCGGGGCTGACCGCCGTTATGATATTTACGCAATGGTGGAATATAACGGAATTTCTTTACAGAGTGAATTTATCCATGCCCGACTAAATGATTTTTCCATGCAAGGATATTATTTTTTGGCAACAGCCAGACTGAAAAAATTTCAATCAGTAATATCCTACGAAAATTTTGCTAACGCAGTTTATCCGTGCCACAACTGCAAAAAACTATCCATTGGGATAAATTACTTTGCAGACAAAAATTATTTTCGTATATCTAATTTCATTAACTTTGATGTTGACAAAAAGAATTTTTCTGGGCTGCAATTTATTTTTCAATTACAAATTTTTCTGATACGATAATGGCTAAATACACTGTTCAAATCATCTGCAGTTCAAATAAATGCTGGAAATGCCGCCGCGGAGAAGACAATTTCCGTCAGGTAATAAAAGAACGCAGTCTGGATGCAGAGATAATATATATCACGGAAATTAAAGAAATGATAAAATTTCCCACCCCGTTTGTCCCCAGTTTTTTTGTAAACAACCGCCTGGTTAGCCGTGGGTTAATTCCGCCAGTGGAAGTAATAAGGGATTTTTTTATGCAATTAGAAAAAGAAAATTAGAGTAAATATGGAAAAGGAAATTTTCTTACACACAGGGCTTGCAAAAACAGGAACTAAATTCCTCCAACTTAATTTTTTCCCAAAACTGGAAGATATAAAATACATCCCAAAGCCTCTGTATTACAAGAGTATGGACATAATAGAGAAAACCAATTACCAGCGTTATCTGGTCAGTCAGGAATATGACCAGCAATTTGACAGAGAAATACGACGGTGGGCTAAGTTCAACCCAAAAACAAAAGTCATTATTGTTTTTCGGCGTCAGGATTCGTGGTTTGCCTCGGAATACAGGCGTTTTGTAAAAAATGGATTTGTGGGTAGCTTCACTGATTTCATAGACATTGTCCGTGACGGAGGTTACTTCAAAATCCGTGATGGAATGTATATGCCTAAAATCCGCCTGGTGGAAGAAGTCATGGAAAATCCACCATTTGTGCTAATATACGACGAACTGAGGGCTGATCCTGTGCGTTTCCTGCATAAATTTGCCTTATTCATGGGGTCTGATTTCCTGCTGGAAAATATTTCTTTTGCTCCTCGCCATACTTCCTATGCAGAAAAACAACTTAAAGTAATGCAAAAATTCGGACATTATCTCGGAGTAGCTATCCGCCCACTGAACGAGGAAAACCGATTTATCCGATTCTGGCAGCGACTGTGGCACATGCTCCCGCGATACACCGTATTATATTTCGCCTGGATGGTTCCCAACTTTCTGCTTCCAAAAGAACCTCTTATCCCTGCCGAAGAACTGGAAAAAATAAAAGAATTCTATGCCGCCGACTGGCAACAAACAGTGGAATATGCTGAAAAAATTCAAAAATATTATTTAAACCTCTAATTTTTTCTAATTTTAATCCTGACAAAACGAAAAAAACATTAATATGAAAAAATTTTTCTTACCACTTCTGGCCATCATTGCTGTTCTACTTCTGTTTACAGCATGCAAAAACAACAAAAAGGAAAAAACAGTGAAAAATCCATTACTGCAAGAGATTTACGACACGCCTGACGGTGTACCTCCGTTTGACAAAATCAAGATCAGTGATTATCTGCCAGCCTTTGAGAAGGCAATGAAGATGCATGACAAAGAAATTGAGGCTATCATTAACAATCCGGATGAACCTACGTTTCAGAACACAATTGTTGCCCTGGACCAGAGCGGAAAAATTCTGGAAAATGTATCAAACATCTTTTTCAATCTCAACGAAGCTGCTACCACACCCGAGATGCAGAAAATAGCTGAGGAAATCAGCCCAAAGCTTTCGGAGCACATGGACAAAATTTACATGAACGACAAACTTTTCCAGAGGGTCAAGGCTGTATATGACCAGCGCAATAAGCTTAATCTGAGCGAAATGGATTCCATGCTCCTGGTCAAAACATACCGTGCTTTTGTTAATAACGGTGCATTACTGCCTCCGGATAAGAAACAGGATCTCATGGAGATTAACAAAAAACTTTCTGTCCTGAGCCTCAAATTCGGAAAACATGTATTGGAAGAGACCAACCGGTTCAAGCTTGTTGTGGATAATCCTGACGATCTGGCAGGTCTGCCTGATGCGCTAATTCAGGAAGCAGCAGAAACAGCCAGGAAAACAGGAGACTCCGGCAAATGGGTATTCACCATTCACAAACCAGTTCTTATTCCTTTCCTCACCTACTCACAGAAACGTGACTTGAGGGAAAAAATGTTCATGGCCTACATAATGAAAGGCGACCACAACGACTCGCTGGACAACAAAGCTATTGTAAATCAAATCGTTAATCTCCGGATAAAAAAAGCAAACCTGCTGGGATATAAGACATGGGCTGATTTCCGCTTGACTGACCGCATGGCAAAAACTCCGCAGAATGTGTATGACCTGCTCAATCAAGTATGGGCCAAAGCCCTGCCAGCAGCTAAGAAAGAAGCTGCTACGCTGCAACAAATGATTTATGCCGAAGGTGACACTTTCAAACTCAAACCATGGGATTGGTGGTATTATGCCGAAAAAGTACGCCAGAAAAAATATGCCCTGGATGAAAATCAGCTTCGTCCGTATTTCAAACTGGAAAACGTACTGGAAAAAGGCGTTTTCTACGTGGCTAACCGACTTTATGGACTAACATTCCGCAAAGCTGATGACATACCGGTTTACCATCCGGACGTTGTTGCCTATCGCGTATATCAGGGCAATGATTCTTTGATGGCTATACTCTACTATGACTTTTATCCACGGGCCAGCAAACGCGGAGGTGCCTGGACAACAACTTTCCGTCCGGAATACTACAAAGATGGCAAACGTGTTCCGCCAGTGGTATCCATCGTTTGCAACTTCACCAAACCTACAGAAACTACTCCGTCATTACTGACACTGGAAGAAGTACGCACACTATTCCACGAGACAGGACATGCTCTCCACGAAATACTATCCATTGTTCCATACCGTACACTATCTGGCACAAATGTAGCACTGGACTTCGTGGAACTGCCATCGCAGATAATGGAGGAATGGGCTGTCAGCCCACAGGTGCTGAAAGTTTATGCGCGTCATTATCAGACAGGTGAAATTATACCAGATAGCCTGATTAATAAAATTGAAAATTCAAAATACTTCAATCAGGGCTTTGCCACAGTAGAATATATGGCAGCTGCTTATCTGGATATGGACTGGCATACGCTATCCCAAATCAAGGATTATGATGTAAATGCCTTTGAAAAAGCCGCAATGGACAAAATTGGCCTTATCCCGGAAATAGTGGTACGTTACCGTTCAACTTATTTCCAGCACATATTCTCAGGTGGATACAGCGCAGGATATTACGTCTATCTCTGGGCTGATGTCCTGGTACAGGATGCATTTGATTATTTCCGTCAAAAAGGAATATTTAATCCTGAGGTGGCTGCTAAATTCCGTCACCTGCTGGAAAGCGGAGGCGCTGTTGACCCGATGAAGCTTTATATAGAGTTCCGCGGACGTAAACCATCCGTAGAACCATTGCTAAGAGCCAGAGGGTTTATCAAATAAAAAAAGCCGCCCGTCAGGGCGGTTTTTTTATGCCTGCTTTAAAAATTTCTCCACTAACTCCTGTTCCATTTCCCAGCAATGTGAGAAAATTTCTTTCTTACGTGCCTGCGAAGTTTCCGGAAATCTTTCAGACTTTCATAACATTCTTTTTCCAGCTGGTCGCGTTCACGACGGAACTTTTCAGCTAATACCGGTTTATTTAATAACATTCTGCTGAGACTACGCCGTTCTAAAAAAATATCCATACTCCTGCCAGGAGTAAATAAGTCACTCTCACGAGCAAAAGAAAAATCCAGAGGTTTATAGACCGATAAACAAGGCAAGGGAGAATTTGTTGTCCAGACAAGGAATTCATCATCAACGTATTCCACTATCATTGAGGCGGTTGTTTCGCTTTTTATCAGACGTGGCGAATGCATACATACCGAAGCCATGGTCCTATGAGGCTGGTCATCCTTTATGTGGGAACGCAAAATCCTCCTTATTTCAAAAGGCTGTTGTAATTTTTCCAGTTGCGTCATGGTATAATCACGGCGCATAGATGCGCGTGTAAACAAATTATACAGTTTTGCTTCAAAGTGTTGCTTGAAAACCAGGACTTTATCCGTGCTAATACGGTCAAAATCATCTTTTATGGTGTAAGTATTTGAAATAGAATAATAGTTGCGGATAGTTTTCACAGCCCAATCCATTCCGGCTGTTTCCAGGACAAAAGTCTGGGCACCATCTGTTATAAGAAAAGAATTGTGATATTTCAATTTTCCGCGGAAAGCACAATTTCCACCCTGTCCATAGGTATTTATCAAAGAGATGATTATTTCCACAGCCTCATTGGCCGATCTGGCAGCATGCAAAGCCAGTCGCAAAATATCCATACCCAGCAATCCGTCGTCAAACAAACGCCCGCGCAAGGAAAAAACAGCCTCGTTGCCAATGGCCACTCCTTTCTCATTAATGCCCATCTCAGCACCCCATATCCACGAAGGCCGGGAAATAATTGCACTGAATTCTGTTTTTAGCTTATTGAAAGCCTCTTGCAGTGGAGGAAAATTTTTTTCCAAATAATCCGGTTTAGCAGGCGAAAAGTAATTTTCGTCTTCCGGCAGACGAGGCTGTGCCAGTTCTGTTATCTGTGGCTCCTGTGGATCGCGGTCTGAATTTTTTGCAAAAACACTGCTGCCAAAAGAAAATCGCTTGAATAAGGTATCACACATAGCAGAAAAAATTTCATTTTAAAGAAAAATAACAAAATTCCCATAAAATAACTAACTTTGAATAAAATCAAAAAGGCTAATTATGGCCTATACAGTAATCACAGGTGCCAGCCGCGGACTGGGACGGGCTCTGGCACAGGAAAACGCCCGCCGTGGAAGAGACTTAATCCTTATTTCACTTGCCGGAGAAGGACTTAAAGAACTGGCAGAGGAAATCAGAAAAAAATATAATGTTAATGTTGTCTTTTTTGAAACAGACCTGACCGATGCGAACCAATTAAAACAAGTATGCCGTAAAATTATTGATAACTATCCAATTGATACACTCATAAATAACGCAGGAATAGGTGGCACATACAAATTTCTGGAAGTCACAGAAGATTATCTAAACACCATTATTGACCTGAACGTGCGAGCTACGGTAATGATGACCTATCATCTGTTACCCCAGCTGCTACGGCAGCCACGGGCATATATCCTTAACATAGCCAGCCTTGCAGCTCTTAACCCCTTGCCTTTCAAGACTATATATCCAGCTTCCAAAGCTTTTATAGACTTTTTCTCACGAAGTCTGGCCATAGAGCTGCGTAATACCAAAGTTAAAGTTTCGGTAGCTTACCCCGGAACAATGCCAACTAATAGACATGTAATCAGGCAAATAGACAGCCACAAAAAAAGTATCCGCCTTTTTGTTATGAGCCCGGAAAAAGTAGCAAGAATTTTCATGAAAAAACTACTCAGAGGCAAAAAACAAATTATCCCCGGATTTTTTAACAAATTCACCTGGCTGCTTATAAAGCTGATACCGTATAACATACGGCTGGCTTATCTGCGACATACTTATTCCAAAGAACTGAACGCAAACAAAGAAACAAACTATGGAAAAAGTGCTGGTAACAGGGGCCAACGGATTTCTGGGAGCCAACATAGTATGGCAGCTGAACCGGAAAGGCTATGATGTCCGCGTATTAGTGCGTCCGCAGGCGGATTTATCTGCTCTGGGCGGATGTAATTATGAAATATTCCGTGGGCATATAACGGACAAAGACGATGTTTACAATGCGGTCAAAGGCTGTGACTATGTCATCCATGCAGCAGCAATGACCGCTATCCACAACGCCAGATTTATAGATTTCTGGAAAGTAAACGTGGAAGCCACGGATAACCTGTTGGAAGCTGCCAAACAACACGAGGTCAAACGTTTTGTATATGTGAGTACAGCCAATTGCTTTGCCCCGGGCAGTAAGGATAACCCAGGCACAGAGGCCAATGGTTTCCTGCCGTGGCTGGTGGACTCGCCTTATGCCTATACAAAATACGTAGCACAAACGACTGTTCTTAATGCTTATAAATTTTCCAGATTTCCGTCTGTGGTAGTAGCTCCGGCATTTATGTTAGGGCCACGGGATACCAAACCCTCCAGCGGACGCCTGCTGCTATATGCCATAAAAAACAAAGTGCTTTTTTATCCTCCGGGCGGAAAAAGTTTCATTGATGTGGAAAAAGCTGCAGCTGCTACGGTAAATGCTTTGATACACGGACATCTGGGCCAGGCCTATCTACTGGCAGGAGAAAATTTGTCATATAAAGAATTTTTCCGCTTAGTAGCAGAAATTATCCATGAGAAAAAAACACTTCTGCCTTTGCCCAAAAGCTTGATGGCTATGGCATCCGGGACAATGACCATCGCCGAAACTCTTACTGGCAGAAAATATAACTTCAATCGTGCCCAACAGAGATTACTGACACAGGAAAATTATTATTCCGCCCAAAAAGCAGAAAAAGATCTTGGGCTGGAAAAGACCGACCTCACAGAAACAGTCCAGAAAGCTATTGAATGGTTCAAATACCTGGGAATGATTTAACCGTTAATAAGCTGACGTGCGTGATCCATGGCTGCATCCGTGATTTTTTCTCCGCTGAGCATACGTGCAATTTCTCTAATCCGCTCAGTCTCAGATAATACTCTGAGCCGTGTGGTAGTAGTATCCTCGCTTTCCTCTTTATAAATAAGCAAATGGTTATCAGCCTTAGCAGCTATCTGCGGCAGATGAGTTATCTCTATGACCTGAATATTTTCGGCTATTTTCTTTATCATCTGCCCCATCTTTGCAGCTATTTCTCCGGACACCCCAGTGTCTATCTCGTCAAAAATTATTGTAGGCAATGTCCGGGAGCGTGAAACAATATATTTGATAGCCAGCATCAGACGGGACAGCTCACCACCAGAAGCTACTCTGGTAAGCGGCTGCGGTTCAATCTTTTTATTAGCAGAAAAATAAAAAGTTACTTTTTCCTGTCCCGAAAGCGTCAAATCTGTTCTATCAATACGGATTTCAAAAACAGCATTGGGCATACCCAGCTGTGTCAACAAAAGCTGTATTTCTTTTTCCAGTTTAGTCTTTGAACCCTGGCGGCGCTGAGAAAGCTCTCCGGCCAGATCTACTACCTTACTATGCTGCTGTTCAACTTGTTTTTCCAGGGCAGCAATTTCACTGTCATAGGAAGTAATGGATAATAATTTCTGTTCCAGTTCATTTTTTATTTCCAATAGCTGAGCCACGGAATTAACACCAAACTTATGCTGCAACTCATAGATTTTATCCAGGCGCTGATTGACAGCCTCCAGACGTTCGGGGTCATAATCCACGTCATTGAAAAGCACCTCGGCCTCGGAGGCAATATCCTGCAATTCAATATATGCGCTTTCCAGGCGTGAGGCCAGATCCCTGGCCGGCGGAAAAAATTCCTCAATATCCTGTGCGGCACGTTCGGCCTGACGCACAAAATCCACAGCATTAGCTTCCTCATTTGTAAGGAAAAAAGTTATCTGTCCCAGAGCATTTTTTATTTCCTCGGTATGAGACAAACGCCTTTGTTCCTCTTCCAGTTCCTCCTGTTCGCCTTCCACAAGCCTGGCCTCTTCCAGCTGGTCAAACTGATATTGCAAATAATCAAACTCTGCTTTTTCCTTCTGTGCCTGGTCTTTCAGACCTTCCAGCTTATCAGATAAATCCTTCCATTTACGGTATTCTTGCCTGTAGTCTCCGATCAAACGGTCGTTATCGGCATAAGCATCCAAAACGTCAAGCTGGTAATTAGGATTATTCAGAAGCAAATTATCGTGCTGAGAATGTATATCTATCAGATATGATGATAATTCTTTGAGTAATGAAACCGCCACAGGTGTATCATTGACAAAAGCCCGCGATCGTCCCGAAGGCATAATTTCCCGCCTAACAAAAGTAACATCTTGATAATCAAGGTCATTTTTCTCAAAAAAATCTTTCAAATTATATTTTGCAATATCAAAAATTCCCTCCACAATACATTTTTGTTCTTTATCTTTGAGCACCGAAGTATCGGCACGGGCACCTGTAAGCAAGCTAAGCGCACCAATGAGGATAGATTTTCCTGCACCGGTTTCGCCAGTAATAATGGTAAGTCCTGGTCCAAAATCCACAGTAATTTCATCAATCAAAGCATAATTCCGTATGATCAAACTCTTTAACATAGCCATTTCATTTTCATTCCCTGACAAAATTACTCAAAATTAACGAATAAAAATATACCAATACCTTTTTTAGCTTTCCATAAAAAAAGCCGCCGAAAAAGACAGACTTTACCGGCGGCTAATATAAATGCAAACTATGATTTTAGAAAGTAATTTTCAATCCTACCTGCATTTGCCATCTTGACAGCAGACTGTTATCTTTATAAAAAGTATGCTTCAAATTAGTGTCAAAAGAATATACAGGTTCGCCAGTAGCCTGGTCAATATATACACCAATAGGCTGCTTGTTAGTAGGCAACTGAATAACTCCCCAGTTCTTATTAATCAAATTGCCAAGGTTCAGGATATTGATAGTAAATTCAACTCTTTGACCATTTTTGCCATAATTGTATGTCTGCATAAATTTGACGTCCAGTCTATTACGCCATGGGCTAAGGATAGCATACCGTTTCATATACTCACCTCTGTGCTTGCTCAAATACGGGTCTTGTAATATAAATTCGTTTAATGCCTGCCTCTGAGCTTCCTGTTCCTGTGGTGTGCCCGTAAATCTCATTTGAGATAATTCATTTTCCCGTGGAATGTAAATCAGGTCATTGAGGTTAGAACCATCTCCGTTGATATCCCCGGAATACGTGTAAGAAAATCTACCACCCTGAGCAAATTCGTAGTATGCAGAAATGAGTGTATTCCATTTCTTTTTAGCGCCATAAGTCCAATACTTGGTAAGATAGCCAACTATCCTGTGCTTATCTCCATAAAGCGAATGAGCCAGAACTTCCATATTAACATTTCCGAAGGCAGGATTACGCATCCATGCATCGCCTGTAATTTCTGCTTCAATAGAGTTAGCGTCATAGGAGTTCATGAAGTTATAAGCTATACTGGCATTAAAAGATTTAGAGAAATTCTTTTGAGCTTTAACAGTTATGTAATAAGAATATCCAATTTTGGTATTTGTAAACACATAAGCATCAGCAGGGATGCCATAGTCAGGCATAATAGCATGGTCATTAGAAGTATAAATAGGACGCTTGTCAATAGGACTGTTCAATGTACCGGAAGGTGGTTTTAATCCATAATCTCTAACCATCATTGCGTTTATGTCCTTGGTATAAGCAAGGTCTAAGGAGAGAATTGTTCCCTCTGGCAGCCTGTAGTCTATGCCTAAGCTGGTACGCCATACCTGAGGGAATTGGAAATTAGGAGCAATAGGCGTAAAATACCAGCGTCCAACATTAGCTACATGATTACCAATCCATACAAATGGAACTCGTCCGTTGAATATGCCAGAACCACCTCTGATCTGTAAAGTTTTATTACCAAATACATCCCAGTTAAATCCAAACCTTGGTGCCCAACGAGGAATAGGCTTTGGTAATTTTCTGGCACTTAGCTTAACTTCATTTCCATATTGATCATACCAGGTAACTTGCTCGGCAATATAGTCGCTACCGGCTTCTTCAATTTTCTGTTCAATATATTTAGAAGTATTAAAATAACTTGGTATATCAACTCTTAATCCGTAAGCAACTGTTAATCTTTCGTTTATATCCCATTTATCCTGAATAAAGGCACTATACTGTCCTACGGAAACACGGGTTATGTTCCAGTTTTGAGCCTCTTCGGCAGCCTGAGCCGCATCAAAACGGGATTTTACATATCCTGACCTCACACTATCCAGAAAAGCATCCACACTTGGATAAGCAAAGAATAAATCAAATCCGTAGCCAAATAAATTGAAAGAGTTAATAAAATCAAATTTTTCAAAAGCAGCTCCTATGGTAATCGTGTGAACACCAGCGTAATATTTGAAAATATCCTGAGCCTGAGAAACATACTGTTTCAAATAATTATGAATAGAGAATGGCTCATGTCCTGCCACGATGTAAGGCTGCCCGTCTTTAAAAATATTAATTACAGGTGCCGGAGTGGAAAATGGATTTCTGAAATCATTGAAATAAGTAAAACCAACTTGAAGTTTATTAGAAGCTTTACTGTGCAGTAATATTGAGTTTACTTCCACTAAGCCTGATTGTATGTTGTTATTAATGCGGTAGCCAGAATTATAAAATTGCAATACTGTGCGGTCTGGTCCACGGTGCATAATAGCGTCAGGATGGGCATTTAACTCACGAAAAGCGTGTAAGTAATTGTAAACAAACGAGATACGCGTCCCTTTAAAAGCGTTCCAGTCAAATTTAACAATTCCTTTGTCTGAATATGTTCTGTGCAAATAATTTTCATAAGGGCCAGTCTTATAATTACAGCAAGAATCAAGAGCAGCAGATACTCTATCCAAATCTGAAGCTAAAACTCGCGAAACATTATCCCCACTCAGCCCGGGACGATAAGCAACATAATAAGAACCTAAATCATATCTGTCATCCCTTTCAAAGTTAATGAAAAAGAAAAGTTTATTTTTCTTGATAGGTCCTCCAAAAGTAAAACCAGTCTGGTTCTGATTCAGCTCAGGACGTAAAGTCGTCTCACCCAACTGAACTTTACCAGTCATATATTTATTACGGTAATAACCATATACAGATCCACTGAATTTATTTGTACCGCTCTTTGTAACTGCATTAATAGAGGCTCCGGTAAAACCTGACTGAGTGACGTCGTAAGGTGCAACTTTTACCTGAATCTGGTCAATTGCTTCCAGAGATATTGGCTGGGCATTAGCTTGTCCGCCAGGTGTGGGAGCGTCCAATCCATAAGGATTATTGAAAATAGAACCATCTAAGGAGAAATTATTGAACTGGTCATTTCTACCAGCAAAAGAATTACCACTGGAAGTTGGCTCTAAACGATAGTAATCTTCGGCAGATCGGGATATAGACGGCAAAGCATCCAAAACTCTACTGTCAATGTTCGTCTCTGCCCCGGTATGTTCTGCACTGAAAACTTCGCCTCTATCTGCTGTAACTACCACTTCTCCAATATCCACGCTTTCTGGCTCTAACTTGATATTCAACTTATAAGCAGTACCAAGTTCCAGATAAATATTTTTCACAACCACAGGTTTATAACCTACAAAGGAAACTTTTACAGTGTAAGGACCTCCAACACGCATGTTAGGAATAGTAAAAGCTCCTTTGTCCAGTGTAAATACCCCATACTGGGTACCAGTAGGCTCATGGATAGCTACAACCGTAGCTCCAACAACAGGACCATCATCAGAGGTAACAAATCCCTGAATCTCGGAAGTTGTCACTTGTGAAAAACCTAAAATACTAAACAAAAGACCGAAAAGAAATAAGGCTAATTTTTTCATAAAGAAAAATTTAAAGATTTGTAAGAAAAAATTTTTTAAAACTAATAATTCAAGAGAAATTAGATAAATTTTCTAAAACAATATTTTCAATTATAAAAAACAATATAATTATACATTGATATAAAAGATAAAAGTATATTACATTTTTCTATTAGTTTTTCTTTACTATTTTTGATGAAACAAACAATCCGGAAAAAATGATTGGCATCATATCGGCAATGCCGGAAGAAATAAAGCAATTGATGGAACTGTCAGAAGGTACAGAGGTACATGAAACAGGCAAAAGAAAATATTATATAGGCCGTTTGTGGGGCAAAAAAGTTGTAATGGCATATTCGCGTATAGGCAAGGTGGCAGCAGCTACCACTGCAGTAACTATGATTTTAAATCATAACGTTGAAAACATCATTTTCACCGGAGTAGCAGGGTCAATATCCCCGGATATAGAAATAGGCGACATTGTGATAGGAAAGCGTTTGATACAACATGACCTTGATGCCAGCCCCATCTTTCCACAATTTGAAGTACCATTATTGGACAAAAAATTTTTTGAAGCAGATAAATTGTTATCTAACAAATTATATCATGCAGCCCAGAGGTTTACAGAAAATATTGACAAATATATTTCTCGCGAAGACTTAAAAAAATTCCGTATAAATCATCCGCAAATTTTCCGTGGTGATATAGCCAGCGGAGATCAGTTTATTTCCGACATGGCGCAGCAACAACGGATAAAAGACATACTCCCTTCGGTATTGTGCGTGGAAATGGAAGGGGCAGCCGTGGCCCAGGTATGCTATGAATACGACATACCCTTTGCTGTACTCAGGACAATATCAGATAATGCCGACCACAATGCGGATATAGACTTCAATCAATTTTTACATAACATTGCTGAAAAATATTCCATGGGCATACTGGAAAATTTCTTCGCAAACTTATAATTATTCAATCAATACCACTGCATAAGCGGATATTCCTTCCTCGCGTCCCTCAAAACCCAGATGCTCGGTAGTAGTAGCTTTTACGTTAACCTGCGATATTTCCAGCCCCAGAGCCAGAGCTATATTCTCTATCATCTGCGGGATATAATCCTTTACCTTAGGGCGTTGCAAAACCAGGGTAGCGTCAATATTGACAATTTTATATCCAGCCTGACTTAACTTTTTCCCTGTTTCTTTTAGCAGCAGGATACTGCTAATTCCTTTGTATCTGGGGTCGGTATCCGGAAAGTGATAACCAATATCCCGCAGGGCAGCAGCACCCAGGAGGGCATCCATAATAGCATGTAATAACACATCTGCATCCGAATGTCCGATAGTGCCTTTATCATGAGGAATTTTCACTCCGCCCAGTATTAAATCCTCACCCTGGCCCAGAGCATGAACATCATATCCAAAACCTACTCTCATACTTTTTTTCATTAAAAATATCAAAATGCCAGATATAAAAAAAAAGAGCCGCCATCAAAAGGCAGCTCTTTTTTATTAAGCCTCTGCAGGCAGCGGTATCATATCCTCAACCTTCTTGAGCTGGAATGATAGATAAATTCCGAAAATACCCATTGACAGCATTGACAGACCAGTGAGGTAAACAACGCTCAAAAGTCCAAACACCGGATTAATAACCATAAAGAAGGCAAAAATAACTGTTATTATTCCACCTATGAGCTGCCACCACCAGTCTTTAAATCCCAGCTTTTTAATTTCAAATGAATAGGTAATTGAGATCATCCCTTTGAAGGTAAGCCACATCCCCATGTAAAGGATTAAAGCAACAGCAGCAATATGAGGCTGTAAAGCCAGAGCTATCCCGAGAACTAAATCTAATAGCCCAAGGAATAAAAACCATCCCCAGCTATGTAAAGACTTACGGTTACGGATAGCAAAGATGAGATTCAAAATACCGGATACCAATATGGTAGCCGTAAACAACAGGGTCAGGCTTACAAAAGCCACTGCGGGCTGTAACATTATCCATATTGCTACAACTGTAAAGAGAATGGATAAAATAAGTACTGACCACCACCAATGTGCTTTTTGTTTCTGTGCCATAGCGCTTTTGTTTTAAGGGTTTATTTTGAAAGATTTTTTAATTTTCCTGTAAAGGAAGATATAACACTGGAAACTTTTTCTTGCCTAACCTCCAATATACTGGCTATTTCCTCACTGGATAATCCTGCAAACACATGCAATTCAATAATAGTCTTACTCTGAGCAGGAATTATATTGTACAATTTCCAGAAAGCATTTCTCTGAGACTCAGACAATTCTTCGCTAACCTTTTTATCCAGAAGAGGAAGCAAATTCCTCTCAATATCATTATCAACAAAAATATACTTAGGATCATAATCCTGCTGATGATAGCTAATATCATCCAGATCCTCTGTGAGTACAATCTCTCCCTCAGCATTTACTGTAATTTTCTCCTCCATCTCCTGAATCTCCTGGTCAAGCAAATCGTCAAAACTAATTTTTCCCTTAACTTCCCGCTTAGCAATACTATTTAATTTATTAATAGCTGCACGGAATAATTCCTGCTTGAGTTTATCCTCAGTGCACTCCTGCGAAATTTTATTATAGATTTCCAGAATCACCTCATCCAGGATGTCATCAGGCTTATAAAAATTCTTACGGATAGTCCCTTTTCGCTCCTCTATATGAAGGCGTTGAGCTATATATCCACGCAGATGGGGGAGGAAGCGTTTTATTTCCTCAAAAAACTTATCGGCATTATTATTTGCCTTATGTTCCAGAAGATTTTTTACAACCATGACAATAATTTTTGTGTTCACATAACCTTAAACAAAATATTTACCAAAAGGAAAAAACTGAAAAAATGGCAGGTAAGTATATAAAAAAAGCGGGTGTCCGCTGGGGACACCCGCTTTTTATGGGCCAAACGCCGTGATTTATTTCTGTTTGAGAGCTTCTTCTCCCTGCAACATACGGACAATGCCCTTAACAGCACGGTATCCGTCGGCTATTGCCGAGATAGCGTCAGCCACACGGTTAACAGCATCACCACCGGCAAAGATTTTCGGATCGTCTGTCTGTCCCCATTCATTAACCACGATACGTCCGCGGTGGAACTGTATGCGTTTCTGATACTCTTCGGGGAACAAGGAATAATCAGCATCCTGACCAATAGCAGCAATAACAGCAGTGACTTCAATGTCGGTCTCGCTGCCTTCAATTGGCTTGGGACGCGGACGTCCGCCTTTGGGATCAGGAACCATCTCGGCCTTGACGTAACGGAGATATTTAACGTGACCTTTTTCGTCGCCAATGATTTTAACCGGAATGCCCTGTGGCCATATCTGAACGCCTTCGGCTTCGGCATCTTCAATTTCCTCCCAGTCGGCAGGCATATCCTGTTTACGACGACGGTAAAGCATGATAACCTCTGCACCAAGACGACGGGAAACGCGTGCTGCGTCAATAGCAGTGTTACCACCACCAACAACAACGACCTTGTTTCCAATTTCCACGTTCTCGCCAGAATTAATCTTACGCAAGAAGTGAATAGCCTGCATGTATCCTTCCAGTTCCTCGCCTTCAATGCCAAGGCTCCAGGCTTTCTGCAGACCAACACCTACAAATACTGCGTCAAACTTGTTGTATATTTCCTCAAAAGTAATATCCTTACCAACGGTTGTGTTAAAGTGGAACTTAACACCAACCTTCTTCATGTATTCAATCTGCTTGTCAAGGCTTTCAAGAGGCAGACGGTACTTAGGAATACCGTACATTGTCATACCACCGGCTCTCTCATTGCGCTCAAAAATTTCAACCTCGTATCCGCGCAGAGCCAGATAATAGGCAACTGTCAGACCAGCAGGGCCAGCTCCGATAACGCCAACTTTGTATCCAGTAGGCTCACCAATAGGCGGATTGACAATTTCCTTGATTTCGTCGGCGTTAAGAGCGCGTTCGGTAGCATAACGTTTGAGCCAGCGGATAGCAACCGGTTCACCACGTTTTGCCAAAGCACAAACTTCCTCGCATCGGCGTGTACAAACTTTACCACAGGTCTCTGGCAGTGGGTTGTTATCATAGATAATTCTCAGGGAGTCATCGTCAGCACCACGAGCAATAGCATTGATATATTCCGGGATGTGCATGTGTTCCGGACATGCTTCGGTACACAATCCGCAGCTGAGGCATCGCTGTGCTTCCATACGAGCCTGTTCCTCTTCATAGCCCAAGACAACCTCGGCAAAGGATTTGACACGCTCCTGAGGATCAACCATTGGCATTGGTACACGCTCGTAGGTGGTAACGGAATATTGCATTTCATTACTCTTCCACGAGGCTTTTTTGTATCCCTCGGGGTTATCTATGCCAGGTGTCCAGAGGAAATCGTTTGGATCAGGGCTAACAAAGAGATATTCCTTTGTCAAAGTAAGTGAACCAGTAGGACAGGTATCCACGCACAGACCGCACCAGCAGCAACGTCCGTTATCCACACGCGGACGCAGTCCGCTGTCTCCTTTTTTCCCTTCAACTCCCTCTATCTTAATCATGTCAATAGCCTGGTTCATACAAATCTCGGCACAGCTACCGCAACCAATACATGCCTCAATATTATTGTAATGCAATCCACGATAACGGTCGGATGCCTCTACCTTAATCTGCGGAAACAGAATGGTATGAGGCTTTTTTGCCAGCTGAGAGAGAGCTGTCAGCGGATTAACAATTCCTTTTATATCAAGAAATCCCATTTTTTCCTGTTTTTTGAATTAAAAAATTTGATTAACGTTCCATTTCAGGTGGACAAGTACCCAGACTGTTCATAATCATAGCTACGTCAGAAATATTCTGACCAACGAGCAGATTTTCCAGCAGAGTAATACCGTGAACATAAGCTGGTCCTCTGACGTGAATACGTCTGGGGTGTGTAGAACCATCACTAACCACATAGTATCCGAACTCTCCGCGGGCAGATTCGGTCTTGACATAAGCCTCACCCTTAGGAATAGCCCATTTATGAGGGTTCGGAATTTTGTTATACACAGGACCTTCGGGCATCTTGTCCAACACCTGACGGACAATATTAATTGACTGGCGGATTTCAAAACGGCGTACCAAGGCACGAGACCAAACGTCTCCGTCTTTATAGAAATCAGGCACTACAAAATCAACCTGATCATAAACTTCATAAGGTTCGTCAATACGCACATCGGATTTAATTCCGCAAGCACGTAGAGGCGGACCAACAACGCCCCATTCAATTGCCTTTGCCGGGTCAATTACACCAACTCCTTGCGCACGTTTCTGGAAAACAGAGTTATCAAAGAGCAAGCGGTCGTAATCGTCCAGACGTTTTTCAATGTAATCCATTACGCGGTATGCGTGGTCTTTGAAGCCTTTTGGCAGGTCGCGACGCACACCACCTGGCCAGATGTACATATGATAAACACGTCCACCAGTAAGCTCTTCAAACAAATCCAGTACATAGTTACGGTCACCCACAGACCACTGTCCGATGGTGTAAAGACCTACCGAACCAGACTGTCCGCCGTACCATAGCAGGTAAGCCTGGATACGGGAAAGCTCCAATACGAGAGTACGTATCCATTTAGCGCGTTCAGGAACTTCGCGCCCTTCAATTTCCTCCACAGCACGTGCGTAGTTTTCCTCGTTAGGGTCTGGCTCAGGAACGCAAATACGGCAAACAATAGTAAAACTCTGCAGCCAATTACGGCGTTCCATAAGCTTCTCAAAACCACGGTGCAGGTAGCCGATATGTGTTTCGGCTTTAACAATGGTATCACCATCAACTTCCAGCTTAACCATCATATTACCGGTGATACCGGGGTGCTGTGGACCCAGATATATTGTAGTTGTTTTTTCTTTTCTCATCTTGAATATTTCTTTGCAAATTCTGGAATTTCCTCACCTGTACGTTTAGCAATAGTCTCACGGACGTCTTGAGCATCCTCACGTCCGGGACGGAACTCAAAGTTCTCAAGAGTATATTTGAGAGTGTCAAAATCGCGGCGCATAGGCGGCATATCATCCCAATCCTCAAGGATCAGTTCACGTCTGCCCACCAGTCCGTCAAACTCAATACCGAACATCTCACGGATTTCCCTCTCGTAAGTATTAGCCTGGCGCCAGATATAATCAATGTTAGGGGCAACAGGATTGTTGCGGTCAATGTCAATCTTCACCAAAGCATTGAGTTTTTCCTGCGGATGCCATAGAATATACACCAGCTCAAAACGGTTTTCCTCAATCCAATCCACGCAAGACATGTGCGAAAGATGAATATATCCGAGTTTTTCTTTCATAAACAGCAAAACCGCCTCAATATTTTCCTTGGTGGTACGCACAATAACCCGGCGACTCCGCTGGATACGGGCATCGGAAATTTTGTCGCCAAAGTGCGCTTTGAGATTATCAATGAGTTTATTTTCATTAACCAATTCGGTCATAACTGCGGATTTTTAAATTAAATTACCAGTTGTAATCAGGCATACGCCAGTTTTTAATCACTTTCATCTGGTTTTTACGGTACCACTCCAGATTTTCTTGATAATGTTTCCAGCCAGTAGCTTTTCCTTGCTGGATAAGTTCCTGGAGCTTGACAAAACCGGCGATAACAGCTTCGGGACGAGGCATACATCCGTTGATATACACGTCAACAGGGATGTATTTGTCCAGCTGTTTGATAGTGTTGTAAGAATCCCAATACATTCCGCCGTTAATGGTGCAAGATCCAAAGCCAATAACATATTTAGGGTCTTGCATCTGCTCGTAAGCACGGATAACGCGCTTAAGAGTTTTTACCGAGAGGTATCCTGTTATCAGCAGCACATCAGCCTGACGCGGAGTAGCTGCCCCACGGATACCAAAACGCTCGGCGTCGTAACGGGATGTTATAGTAGGCGGCACTTCAATAGCACCACAACCTGTGCCATAAGCAAGGATAAATAAAGAATGCTTACGAGCATAATTCTTAATTATATCAATGATTTTCTGGCTTTCTCTGTCATTAAACGTTCTATTCATTGCAATAATTTTTAAAGATTAAAAGAAAGCAACCTGAATGAAGGCCAGAATTGCAAAAGCAAGTGGCCAGCCCCATAATCTCCTGATAGCCTGCTCGGTACGCAGACGCGGCATAATAATTCCGATAAATACGATAAACAGGAATACTAAAAAAGTTTTAACTATTAGCCAGAGCCAGTTGGAAGCTCCGCCCATAAAAACATCTACAAACAGAGTATATTTTGCGAACATGAAAATACTACCAGCCGACATCATGGTACCAAGATATTTTCCGCCGAATTCCGACATAGGACCCGAAGCCAGCTCTGCTGGTGCAACAATAACCTCATAAGGTCCTACGTGGAACATAGCAGGCAATACCAGTAAAGCAGCAAGAAAAGCAAATGGTGACTTAAACATTATCCATGTGCCTGTTTCCTGCTGGATACGCACCAGATCAGTAACAGAAGTAGTATGGTATTGCAACATAACTGCAATGAGAGCCATAATAAAAGGAATCTCAGAACCAACCATCAGGCTCAGACCACGTGTCACACCAATGGCAGAGTTAGGGTTACCAGTCTGCCCAACGCCAAGAGCCATACCCAGCTGACCAAAAGGCATCAGATAAAGAATAAGTATCAAATCACCATTAAAGGTCAGATTAGTAAAAAACTTTGACCCATAAGCTGTAGGAACTATCAACAAAATAGTTATAGCCATAGCTATCATCCACAACGGAGCCAGATGGTGCATCAGTCCATGATAGATATTAGACTCCTTTGACCAGAATTTTATAATATCCAAGAAGTTCTGAGTAATAGGAGGCCCATAACGGTTCTGAGCATGTGCTACAATCTTACGTCTGATACCCATGTATGTGATACCGATGATAAAACCCAATAAAGTTGTTACTATTGCTGAAAGTAATAAACTCCAGAAGTTCATTTTTCCTATGCTTTAAGTTAGAATATATTTTTTGCGATTAAGAACAACAACGCAAGGAATACCAAAACATAAATGGCATATGTCTGAGCGTTTCCGGTATAGAAACGCCTTACATACTGGAAGAAATCTTCCACAGCACGGGCTATCTCCTGATAAACAGGGGTGATAGCATAACGGTAAATAAAGCTGAAAGCACGCTGGAATGGGCGATAAAAATGCTCGGAGAAGTGGTAATTATCTTCCTCAGATGGTGGCTCGCCCGCAGTATGAATGTCTTTTGTACTAACATTACGGCTGCGACGGTGAGCTACAATAGTGATAATAATCAGGAACAAAACAAAGACTATTACCAGCGAAGATCCAACAGCAATCATGTTAACGCTCTGTCCCCATTCATTTGTAAGGATAGACATCTGATAATTAACGTTATCAAAGCCCAGATAAGCCATAGATTTGGCAATAGGACCAAACATAATTCCAGGGAACAATCCGGCTACAATCAGGAACAGAGCCAGCAGAATCATCGGAATAACCATCAGCGGATTAGCTTCGCGGACATTATCATAATCCTTTTCCTCCTGTCCCAGGAAAACCCCGAACAGAAAACGGAAGCTGTAAAGGAATGCTGCCACACTTGAGAGGAAGAACAGCACCACTACAACAAAATGTCCGGAAGTAATCATTGATTCGTAAAGCATCCATTTACCAACAAATCCGGACAGAGGCGGAATACCAGCCAGAGCAATTATTGAAATCAAAGCAGCAAAGAATGTCCATGGCATCTTACGGATAAGTGCGCGTAAATCTGAGAATTTAGTCGTTCCTGTCTGCTGCTCTACTGCACCGATAGCCATAAACAAATTAGCCTTGAACAATCCGTGCAACAGAGCTAAGTAAATACCAGCAAAAACACTCAATTTTGTTCCAATAGCCAGACCGCCTACAATATATCCCAGCTGTGCAACTGATGACCATGCCAGAAGTTTCTTTGCATCGTCCTGGATAATAGCGTAATAAGTGGCAATTACAGCCGTGAAGGCAGCTATCCATGCCAGGACATCACCAACAATACGGATGCCAGAATGTACGTAAAGATTTATTATCACCAATCCGATACCATAAACGCCCATCTTGGACAAAGCTCCAGAGAAAATAGCAGTATAGCTCATTGGAGTGGAGCTATACGCATCCGGAGCCCAGATGTGCAATGGCATCATCGCAGCTTTGACAGCAAAACCTGTGAGCAACAAAAGTCCAATCATTAACTTAATGCTCAAAGACAATCCGGCGAATGCAGAAAATAAATCGTGAATATAGAGCGAACCGACATAATGATTTATTGCCACAATTGCCGTGAGCATAGCATAAGCTCCGATAGCACTGAAAAGAACATATTTCAGTCCTACCTTATCCGGATTGATGTTTTTGTTGTAAAGGATCAGCAGGTACGAAGACCATGACATTATTTCCCAGAAGAAGAACAGAGAAATCCAATCCCGTGCCATAAGTATTCCATACATAGCACCAACGGAAAACATCACAAGCATATAGAACCATCCCAGACGGTCTTTACCTTTCATATAAGGGATGGAATAAAGCATAACCAGAGGCACGAGAATGGCCAGGAGCACAGCAAAAATCCATGCAAAGCCGGTAATACCCCAGCTCAGATGGAAACCTGCCAGCGTCAAATTCACAAACGAATCAATCTTTACAGAAGTAAAGAAATAAGCAGCTGCACCAAAATTAATCACAGCCAGAAGAATATCCCCCAGCCATTTAGCAGCCTTATATGCGAAATATAGGATTATTCCACCCAGAAAAAATGTTAACAGTAATACGGCTAAAGCGTTCATTTGTTTTACTTTTTAAATTAAACCTTAACGAGCTAAAACACTTTGGATATAACCGGCTTTATCCATAATAGCATGAGCCGCCTTGCCAATATATCCGGTAACCATATCCGGATAAATACCAATAGCCAGGATAACAACAGCCAGCAATATCATTGCCAGAGCGGCGTTCCAGCGCGGACGCTTGGGTTCATATTCTCCAGTAGGCTCTGCAAAATACAGACGGTGCAGTACACGGAAATAATAAACCAATTCCACCATAGCCACGGACAAAATTACTACTACAAGGAAAATCATATTTTTATCCGCAGCTGCAGTAACCAGATAGAACTTGCTCCAGAAACCAGACAAAGGCGGAAAACCTACCAGAGCAAAAGCGCCCAATCCGAACAAGAAAGCAGTCAGAGGCATATATTTGCCAAAACCGTTAAGGTCGCGGATATATTTCTGCGGGGAATTATAAACAAGGAAGCTGGCGCTAAAGAACAAGAGCGACTTAATCAAGGCATGGTTAAGCATCAGGAATATTCCTGCAAAAAAGCCCAGATAAGTGTTAAAGCTGAAAGCAATCATAATCAGCCCTATCTGTCCGATACTTGAATATGCCAGCATACGTTTGATTCTCTCCTGACGCAGAGCAATACCCTCGGCAAATATCAACGTCAACAAGCCCATTACAAACAAAAGCTTGGAAGCCACAGAAAAATCAAAAATTGTGAAGCTCAGACGCAGAAGAGCATATAATCCAGCCTTGGAAGTCATGGAAGCAAAAACAGCTCCGATAGGACCTGGTGCCTGGGAATAAGCATCAGGAGCCCATCCATTCATTGGGAACATTTCAGCCTCAATACCAAATCCTACAAACAGCAGCAGAAAAGCAGCTATCTTAAGGCTCTGAGGCATTTTGTCAATATTACGGGCAATATCAGCCATATTCAATGTTCCCAGCTGGGTATAGATAATTAATATCCCCAACAGAACAAAAGTAGAAGCAAGTGATCCAATGAGCAAATATTTGAAAGCAGCCTCGGCACCGTCACGACCGCGGTAAAAAGCTGTAAGAGAATACGAACTAATAGCTGTAATCTCCAGGAATACAAACTGGTTGAACAGGTCTCCGGTAACAATTACACCGGTAGATCCAGCTGTGATCAACATCAAAAGCACAAAATACTTAAGAGCATTATCAAACTCAACCTTTTTGAACTTATAACTATATAACCATACCAAAAATGCCAGAATATTGATAAAAGCTACCAGAAATCCGGAGAATGGAGTAAACATCAAATTGATGCCCAGAGGCGGCTTCCATCCGGCTATTTGCACCACAATAGGTTGCCCGGTAGTCATAACCTGATTAATCAGGACAAAAGACATCCATGCCAGATAAGCAAAAAGTAATCCGGGCACTATACGTATCAATTCTTTATGCAGCTTCCCAAACAAAGGTAATAAAAATGCTGTCAGAAGGGGAAGCGCTATGTAATAAATAGGATTTGCTGCTACCATTTTAGATTCCTTATTTCGTCAATGTTTGTTGTTTTATGATGCTTGTAAAGACGAATAACCAGAGCTAAAGCAACGGCTGTAACACCAAAACCGATAACAATAGCAGTAAGCACAAGAGCCTGTGGAACAGGGTCCACCATAGAGACAGACTGACCGGCCTGTATTTTCTCCATCACTGCCGGAGAAAATATTGGAGCCGTACCACCACTGATATATCCCATCAATATGAATAACAGATTTACACCGCTATCTACAATAGAAAGCCCTAAAACAATTTTTATCAAATTCCTTTTAATCACAACGGCATATAACCCAATGATAATCAACAATATTGATGTAGTATAAAGAACTATTTTTAAATATTCCAGACTATTCATTTTTCTGAGTTTGAGTTTGGGTCTGTTCATTAACTTCAACACCTATGGAAAGTACGGTGTCCAGGATACCGGTAATTTCGGCAGCTACCTTAAAACCGACTGCTATATATATTAACGGTATAATACCACCGCTGAGCAAGTCGTTCAAAGTACCGGCGGGCAGGAAGTTCTGCAGGAACTGTTTTCCCAATATAATACCAGTAAGTCCCAATCCTGCGAAAGTAGCACCAGCCAGGGATTCTACCCAGGTAACTACCGAATGTCTGATGGCAAACTGACGATAAGCCAAAAGCAGGAACAAATATCCGGTAGCAATAATAACACCACCCTGGAAACCACCACCAGGAGTAAGGTGTCCGTGTATGAATACATAAGCACCCAGGAGAACAATCAACGGGAACAAGAATTTTCCCGCAACCTGTACAATTCTACTGGCCACAACAGAAGTACGCCGTGGGTTAAGCATAGTGTGTATCTCACGGCGGCGGAATAATATTGCTCCCAGACCAGTAGAGGCCAGGAACAATACAGTAACCTCACCCAGCGTATCAAATCCTCTGAAATTGACCACAATAGCTGTTACCGCGTTAGCCACGCCCAAATCCTTAGGCGAGTGCTTAAGATACTCACGGGCAACATTCATGTGATCAATTCCAAAAGGTATCTGGAAAAAAGTGGCCAAAAGTACATACGTTAGATAAAGCAAAACCAATATTGTTATACCCTTTTTCATATTCGTAATGATTTAATCTTCAAAACGTTTAGTATTCTTAATCGTCACAATGAAAATAATTGTAGTAAGAGCCACACCAATGGCGGCTTCTGTCAGAGCTACATCAGGAGCCTGCAATACGAAATAAAACACCGAAAGAACCAGACTAATAACCGAAGTAGCAACAGTAGCCAGAAGCAAATCGCGCTTATGGACTGCAAATATAGCAGCACCAATAAGCACCAGTGATCCGATTGTTATGACAATAATAAATAAAGCAGTCATGTATCCGGGTTTTTAAAGTTCAACTTCCTCTTCTTCTTCCTCTACCTTTGTGAGCTCACGCTCAATATATTCCTCGTAGTCTTTTTCGGTTTCTTTTGTCCACGGCTTAATACCGTGACGGAAACTACCACGGGAAAGAGCATGTGAGCTCAGAGGGTTAGACAGCCCAATGAAAACAATGATAATAAGGGCTTTAATCAGCCATTGAGGCTGCAACAATCCCACTCCAAAAATGAGGCTCATAGCCCCCAGAGTGGATGCTTTAGTACCTGCCTGCAGACGTGTATAAATATCAGGCAGACGGACAATACCCAGTCCTCCTAAAAAAAGGAATATTGCCCCCACTAAGACAAAGAAATATCCGAGATAATATAATATCTGTTCCATAACTGAAAAATTTTTAAACTCCACCTTCAAGATAACGAGCAATAACAATAACCCCAATAAAGCCCAATACAGCATATATTAATGCAACATCCAGATAAATAAAACGCTGCATCAAGTATCCTATATATACCAGTGCAGCAGCAGTAGTAACAGACATTGTGTCAGCGGCCATTACACGGTCCGAAGCCATAGGACCTTTAACAAACCTGTAAAAATCCAAAATAATGGCCAGTGCAATGATTGACAGAATTACTATGTCAAAGACATTCAAGTGCATATCCCTAAAATTTTAATTGAAAATTTTTAATAAGATTTTTTCAAAAGGCTCGGCAATAATCTTATACACCTCATCAGGGTCTGTAGCCTCAACATTCAACCAATGGATGAAATACTTATTACCCTTGATGTCCACAGTAAAAGTACCGGGAGTAAGAGTAATACTATTGGCCAAAATCATCTTGGCATAATCATTATCCAGCTTGGTCTCAAACTCCACAATACCTGGATTAATAGGCAGGCTCGGCGTCAACACTATCTTGGCCACATTCAAATTGGCCTTAATCATAAGCCATAAGAAATTCAACACATATATCACACTATAATACAGAGACTTAAGCCTAAATCCCTTCCATCCCCAGGATGTAAACATCTGATAAAACATCAAAGCCAAAATAAAACTAACTACCAAGCCGGTTACCACCTCCCACAATGCCAGAGTACTCGTAAAAGCCAGCCAGACAATAAAAAATATTATCCAGCTATATAAAAATCTGGCAAACTTTGAGGGAGTCTTTGCTGTTTTTGCTTCATTTACAGTTTGCGCCATCAGTTTATATTTTAGAAATACTTGTTTTTAAAAGCGATGTAAAAATAATCACCCCAGACAAGTCGGGCAAATAGTTTGGAATTTTATTAAGTCCTTTAATTCCTTAACACTATCAATGACACTAAATAAACAAAAAACTGCCGCATAACATAACTTTCTTTTCATTTTTTTTATTTTGCCATTTAATAAAAATGCTTTTTCTTTGGATTTCGCGTCCGAAAAGAAAACATTAATTATCAATTACTTACAAAAAATCATTTTTTATTTGATGATTTAATGTTTTTATTATTAACTTTATTTGTAAATTCACTAAAAACAACAGGTATAATAACAATAGCACAACAATGAGTAAAAAAATCACAAAAGAAAAACTTAGAGAATATCTTAAAGAGTATTTTGGTTTTGACCGTTTCAAGAAAATGCAGGAAGATATTATAATGTCAGTTCTTGAAGGAAATGACGTATTTGTTTTAATGCCTACAGGCGGTGGTAAATCTCTCACCTACCAACTTCCTGCACTGATTATGGATGGTACAGCAGTAATCATATCGCCTCTTATCGCACTGATGAAAAACCAGGTGGACGCTATGCGGGCCTTCCGATCCGAGGAAGGTGTGGCACATTTTATTAATTCGTCCCTCACACGTAAACAGCTTAATCAAGTAAAAGACGATATTGTCAAAGGAAAAACAAAACTTCTATACGTAGCGCCAGAGTCGCTCACTAAGGAAGAAAATATTAACTTTCTGCGGGGCGTAGAAATTTCTTTTTATGCCATAGATGAGGCACATTGTATATCAGAATGGGGGCACGATTTTCGCCCGGAATATCGTCGTATCCGCCCTATAATCAACGAAATAAAACGCAGACCTATAATGGCACTCACGGCCACGGCCACGCCCAAAGTTCAGGACGATATACTCAAAAACCTGGGAATACCTGATGCTAAAGTGTTCAAATCATCTTTCTTCCGTCCAAACCTGTATTACGAAGTCAGGCCCAAAGTAGATCCAGAAAAGCAAATAATTCAGTATATAAAAAACAACCCGGGCAAATCCGGCATTATCTATTGTCTCAGCCGTAAGAAAGTAGAAGAACTGGCCAATATTCTAAAAGCCAACGGAATAAAGACACTTCCTTATCATGCGGGGCTGGATTCGGCCACACGCACCAAGCACCAGGACATGTTCCTCAACGAGGAAGTGGACGTCATAGTGGCTACAATTGCTTTTGGCATGGGCATTGACAAACCCGACATCCGTTTTGTTATACATTATGATATGCCCAAGAGCCTTGAATCATACTACCAGGAAACTGGTCGTGCTGGACGCGACGGCGGCGAAGGAGTTTGTATTGCATTCTATCATCCCAAAGACATTGAAAAACTGGAAAAATTCCTTCAACAAAAACCAATATCAGAACAAGAAATCGGACGTCAGCTAATTAACGAAGTCATTGCCTACGCCGAAGGTGCTGTTTGCCGCCCCAAAATGATTCTCCACTACTTTGGCGAGGAATTAAAAGAGCCATGTAATAACTGTGACAACTGCCTCAGACCACGCCCACAGTTTGAAGGAAAGCCTTATCTTATTAAAGTTCTTAAAGCTGTGGTTGCTGTCCAGGAAAAATTCAAGCCAGCTCATATCGCTAAAATACTTGTAGGCAAAAACGATTCCTCCATAAAAACATACAAACACGACAAATTACCAATCTTTGGATCAGGCAAGGATAAAGATGCAAAATTCTGGGAAAGTGTTATCCGTCAGGCCATGATAAACGGACTCCTGGAAAAAGACATAGAAAACTATGGTACAGTCAAACTAACCGAAAAAGGCAGGGAATATCTCAAAAAGCCCTGGTCAATAAAACTTGTTGAGCCTCACAACTTTGAAAAAATTGACAAAGAAGATGAAGATAGTATGGAACCTGCTATGGGACCAGCACTGGCAACAGCTGACCAACAATTATTTAATCTGCTAAAAGACCTCAGAAAAAAAATTGCCAAAAAAGAAGGACTGGCCCCTTATATGATTTTTGAGGATCCTGTACTTCAGGACATGTCAATTTATTACCCTATTACCCTGAAAGAACTTACAAATATTTCAGGTGTTAACAAAACCAAAGCCGAACGTTTCGGACAACCTTTCGTTGAACTGATAAAGAACTATGTAGAAGAAAACGAAATAATCCGCCCTCAGGATATTGTTATCAAGGTACCAGCACGTTCAGGCCTGAAAATATCCATTATCCAGAGTATTGACAAAAAAATGGATTTTGAAGATATATGCCAGGCTCAACAAATTGATATGGAAGAACTTTATCGCGAAATCGAATCTATCCTCCGCAGTGGAACACGTTTGAATTTTGACTATTATATTGACAAAATGGTGGATGAAGATCGCCAGGCTGATATGCTGGCTTATTTCCAGGAAGAAGGCCTCGTTCCATTGGACCAGGCCATAGAAGAATTAAGCGAGGACGACTACGAAGAAGATGAAATTGCTCTCATGCGCCTCAAATATATGGCAGAATTACAAAAACAAGGAAAGCTGAAGAAAAAATAATCTTGTCTCCACTCACGGGGCGGCAGAATAAGCTGCCCCTTTTTAATTTCCACTCTCTATAAAAAAAGCGGACAGGTATTAATACCTGTCCGCTGGTCGGGGTGGCGGGACTCGAACCCGCGACCTCTAGCACCCCATGCTAGCACGCTAGCCAAACTGCGCCACACCCCGATTAGTATGGCAATGTGCATGGGGACGGAAATACTCCGCAGAACCCCGTCCTTTTTTGCACCGCAAATATATTAAGCTTTTTATTTTTTTGCAAATAAAAATCCAACCACTGACAATATGTCATCTATTGAGAGATGGAATTCTTTTTGTTCAACAAGGAATGAACACAAAAAACTACAAGACTATGAAAAACTACAAGAACAAACCATTTTCAGTTCAGGAAAAACTCGTTAACCTCTTAGGTGTTAAAGAAGACCCATGCGTATCCATCATTATTAACAAAGATGCTCCTTCTCCCAAAAACGAGAAGTTCAGAATAGCTGTAAAAAACGGTATAAAACAGGCTATTGAAAAATTAAAGGAACGTAATTATGACAAACGGCTTATCCAGAAGTTTGAAGACAGATTAATGCAAATACTTGAAGAAATAAAATTTGAACGTGACTTCCAGGGAGTAGTAATTTACCTCTCGCCCAGCTACGAAGAGGTAATAACCGTACCCTTTGAAGTTAAAAACTCAGTAATTGTTGATGACACTTTTGAAATCCGTCCTCTGCTGCGTACAGTCAATCGTATGTTTCAGTATGATGTAATCCTGCTAAGTAAAAAGAAAACGCGTTTCTTTAACGGTTTTCACAAATACCTACAGGAGGTGAGCTCGTCTGATATCCCCGAAGGAGTGGATTATTATTTTAACCAGAGGGTACAGGAACGTGAAGACCCGGGCAAACGTGAAGCAGAGGCTATGAAATTATACGTCAAGGAAATAGATAACTTCCTGCGTCTATATACCGATATGCATTCACCACTGATTGTCATGGGCGACAAAAAACTTGTCGGATACTTCCGCAACCATACGCGTAAGCCCAAGAAAATCCTGGCCGAAATTACTGGTAGTTACGACGACGAACGTCTGAGTGTTATTCAGGACAAAATCCGTGAAAAACTGGATGAATATATCCACCTGCGTGATAAGCAACTTATGGAATTAGTGCAGGACGATATAGACGCGTATAACTATGTTTCCGGAATACAGGAAACCTGGACAGCTGCAGCAATGAAAGAAGCCCGTATATTACTTGTTGAGCAGGATTACCGCGTAGAAGGTTACAGTGTAAAAGATGGTCTGTTCCTGCTGCTTGTCAAACCCGAGGATGAGGAATATGATTACCACGAAGATGCCGTGGACGACCTGGCAGAAATGGTACTACAGCAAGGAGGCGAAGTTTATTTTGTTAGCCCGGGCTTGTTGGAAAAATACGAAAAAGTCCTTATGACATTGCGATAAAAAACTGCACAAAAAAAATCGGGACATCTCTCGGATGCCCCGATTTTTTTATTTTTCTATGGGTTGCCAATCGCCGTAAGCTTCGGTCGTCACAAAAGTCTTTGGTTCAGTAACATAGCGCACATTACTATTATAAGTCCATTCCAGATATTTTGAATTTCCGCCTCCTTGGGTGGTGATGAGGAAACGGTTAGACAGATGACCAATATAGCGTGCCTGGTCAGCAGGCAAATCACGGTCGCCTCCCGAAGGGTCAACCGGTATCCATCCATATCCTGGCATATAAACCTCTACCCAACGATGATATACCTCATCCATGGAAGCTTTTTCGCCCCGTTCGGCAATTGATCCTACATAACGAGCAGGAACACCAGCTGCACGGCACATAGCTATAAAAACAAAAGAATATTCCGAACACGATCCATTGCCACGTGCAAGCACAGTGGGAGCTGTATTCCATCCGCCTACTCGCTCGTAATACAAATGCTTACGGACATAATCAAAAATGTCCCGCACAATCCAATAGACATTTTGTTCATTTCCAACAGCTTCTTTAACAGCATGTTGTATGATAGGATTATGATAATCAAACTTATTCCCGTCCTGTAAATATTTTTTTGCGCTTTCGGGAATGTCCTTGAGAGTTCCTACCTTATCGGGCCAAATAAAGTAATTGACGTCATACATATAAGCTTTTACCTTCATCACAGCATGGACTTGCTGCCCAGGCCCAATATTTTCATAATGGAAACGGGCTACTTTTTGTCCCCATTGGTCAGTCAATATTTCCGCAGGTTGAGGTTCAAACTGTATATCTCCTATAATCTGCTGATTATCCCTGTTTTCCGGTATAGCAATAAAAAAGTCAAAACTTTTCACCTTGCCCGGCCCATAATCCATGGCATCATTATTAAATGTAAGCAAGGCCCTGCGTTCATTAGTCTTTATTAATCTGTCATTATCCTTTCTGACCACTTTGTATATCTTATCGCTCTGGCTATCATCTATCCAGAGATATTTACCGTCAAAAGCCAATCCTCTGGCAAATTCATCCGGCGTGGATGTAATAATCAGGACATTCCCATTATCCGGGTCAACCATATACAGCTCATTGCGGATGTGGTCAGTTATCCACAGATATTCTCCATCAAAAGTTAGACCTGTACAATATGGCGATGGAGCAGTAAACTCCTTGATAGTAGTGCCATCAGAAGGGTCAAACATGATCAATTTCCGTGTGGCAGCATCCACAGTCCAGAAATAATGTCCATCCCAGGCAATATCCTGCGGCTTTTTGAAAGGTAACTCCACAGTACGCAGCACAGTCCCGGTCTTAGGGTCTATCTTATAGAGCTTTCCGTTGAAATATTCATCCCCTTTGGGTATTCCGTTACGCTCATCCACAGCCCACAGGTAATTACCATCCCATGCCAGACCTACAACCCAGTAGCCTGGTGCAGAAAGAGTTTTCACAACCTTACCATTATCCGGATTAATCTGATACAACAGGTCTGTCTGACGGTCAGCCAACCACAGATATTTTCCGTCAAAAGTCAATCCTGTGGAAAAATTACCAGGAGCAGAAAACATTTTTACCACTTTGCCCGGATAAGCCTCTAAGGAAAGCACAAAAGCCAATGCCCCCAGGAAAAGTATAATCCTTTTCATAAACATAAAATTTTTGTTTTTAGTAAAGTAAAAAAATCAAAAGTTTAAAAAAAAGACTTTTAACAGTATATTTGCTTAGCCCTGAAACCCAAATACATCCCACATGCCTGTAATAGATAAAATATCGTTGTTCATAGCAATAGCTATATTCTTGATATTCATAATATTTGCTTTATATTCAGCAGTGGAAAAAGAACCATTAGCCACCAGAAAATCTTTATTCTCTGCACTCATTCTTCCACTTCCATTTATCATATTACCGGTTCTAAAAAATCCTTACGCCACAATAGCAGAATATATCCTGATAGGAATTACCTCCACAGCAATAATAGCGCTTTTACTACCTATTTATCCGGAAAAGAAAAAAATCAGACTCGGCACACCTTTGGGACAAATAGACGAAAGAAACATTATGTTCTCCCGTGCCGAACTGGTGCCAGGGACGGATAACTATAAATTTTATTACTCCCTGCATCCCGAAAACCAGGCCATTGATGATGCATTCCGGCAAAATCCAGGCCTGCTGTCAGCACAAGCCAGCAAATACGACCCAATAACCTTCTCCATAGCACAGGCAAACTTTATGACCGTGGCCTATTTCAAACATAATGTTGATGGCAGTCCCTCTCAAACCAAAACCACGGTCAATCCCAGGGAGATTTCAGCTTTCATCAAACGCTGGATGAAAAAAACAGGCGCGGCCGAAGTCGGTATAACCTATCTTAAAGATTATCATCTTTACAGCATCCGCGGACGTGCCTATAACTACAACGAACCCGTCAAAAATACGCACAAATACGCTATAGCCATTATCGTGGAGATGGATAAAGAGCTGCTGGATGCAGCACCAGCCGGACCTACTATTATGGAATCCTCGCAGCAATACCTCAATGCAGGAAATCTGGCCATGCAACTGGCACAATTTATCCGTAATCTGGGCTATCAAGCCCGTGCACACATAGACGGCAACTACGAGGTGGTATGTCCGCTGGTGGCACAGGATGCCGGGCTGGGTGCAATAGGAAGGATGGGGCTGCTTATGACTCCGCGTTACGGTCCACGCGTGCGCATATCTGTGGTAACCACAGATATGCCACTGGTCACGGATAAACCAAAAGATTACTCGTGGATGACCACCTTCTGCTATTACTGCAAAAAATGCGCTTACAACTGCCCATCAAAAGCCATCTCCACGGAACCACCAATAAAAATAAATAACATACTTCGCTGGAAAATCAATCAGGAAAAATGTTATACATACTGGACCAGGGTAGGAACCGACTGTGCACGCTGTATTTCCGTATGTCCATTCGCACATCCTAATAATCTATTGCACAACACCATACGCTTTTTTATCTCCAAATCATATTTATTTGCCCGCTTTGCTTTGTGGATGGACAATGTATTTTATGGACGGCATCCTCGCCCGCGCATACCACAGTGGATGGTCCAAGTCATAAAAACAACCAAACAAAAAGCCCCGCACCCCAAGAATAAGATGCGGGACTATGCATAAGAACAAGTATCAACCGAGGGCTTGCTTAATTTTAGCGGCCAGTTCGCTTATCTCATCTTCCGACAACTCCACTCTGGCCTCTTTCAGCAAGCGTGCCCATAAACGGTCAATTTTTCCGATGTCGTCAACATCAGTAATCCGGTCTATGTCTTCCATATTGTTCAGAGCAACATAGAAATGGTAAAATTGCTTCATGAGCAATGTTTTTAATTATCTGTAAATAAAACGCCAGAGCAAAAGTTTTATTTTTCCTTTGCGTCATTTTCTTTCACAACTTTAACCGCCGTGCCGTAAACAATAACAGCCATAGCACTCTGCCCGGGCGAGGTGGTGATTTTAAGACCAATGATAGCATTACCACCGCGCTCCTTAGTCTGGGCAATCAACTCACCTATGGCATTAAAAACAGCTTTACGGGGCCGGATCATATTAAACTCCTGCACAGCCACCACCAGCCCCAGCGTCTTCACAATTTTATATCCCGGAATATATCCTGTGGTGGTAATCATTCCTCGTCATCTTCCAGTTTAACAGCAGTTCCATAAGCCAGGATTTCAGCCATACCCTGCATAACATCCGCAGTCATAAAACGGATATTGACCACAGCATCAGCGCCGAGCTGTTCTGCTTCCTTGACCATACGGGCAAAAGCCTCGTCCCTGGCCTGTGACATCATTTCGGTATATTGCACCACCTCGCCTCCAACAAGGCCTTTGATCCCAGCCAGAATATCACGGCCGAAAAAACGTGCCCTGACAGTATTTCCTTTAACAACACCAAGTATTTTTACAATTTTTTTCCCCGGAATTGTTTCCGTGTTTGTAACAATCATAGTTTATGTGTTTTGAATTTTTTTCAATTTAACACCTGTGCCATAAAGAATTATTCCTCCAACAAACTTGTCCCAATCCCTGCCAAATCCATATTTAGAACCGCCACCGGCGCCGGCAGAAAACACGGAGTAGCGAAATCCAACAATAGCATCTGCCCCTATCTCAGCGGCTTTTGCCTTCAAATCTCTTTTCAACATTATTAAATTCCTCAGTTCCACAAAAAAATTAGAATGTGAATATTCCAGCACCTCCACCACGTCAATCACCTGTTCAATCTCATAACCAGGGATATGGTCCAGAGTAGTTAAGATAACCTCCTTCACGAAAGCAGACTTTTAACAATTTGGGAAACTTTTTTGTTATCAGCTCTTCCGGCAAAGCGCTTTGTGGCTACAGCCATTACCTTGCCCATATCACGGATAGTTTGGGCGCCCACCTCAGTGATAATTTCCTTGATGGCAGCTTCTAATTCCTCATCTGTCAATGGTTTGGGCAAATATTCCTCAATATATTTTGCCTGCATAAGCTCCTGTTCCGCCAGATCTTCCCTGCCCTTGGATTTATATAGATCTGCGGATTCCTTGCGCTGCTTAACCATCTTTTGCAAAGTTTTCAGCGCAGTAGCTTCGTCAATCTCACCTGTAGCGCCCTCAGCTGTTTTTAACAACAGTAGTTCGGATTTGATAGCACGCAGAGCTTCCAGACGATATTTATCCTTTTGTTTCATAGCCTCTTTAAGGTCATCATTGATTTTTTTCCACAGGTCCATAGCTTATGTGTTTTTTAATTTTTCCTTTATGAAAGATAAAAATCATTTTGATAATTAAAAAGTCCTTTTGAATTAAAATTGTGGAAAACTCTGAATAAATTTTTATCACCCTGAAAAACAAGACCATAAACAAAATACTATTAATCAAGAAATTACATTTAAAAAATATTCAAAAAAATATAACCAGCAGCAATATAAAAAATTAATTACCAGGACATTAAAAGGATTGTTATTAAATTGTGGATAAATGTGGTAAAAAGTGGTTGTTTGTGGAAATAAATTTAATAACTTTACATTTAAAATATTAAGCTGGGTAGACCAGATAAACCTCTGATTAACAGGAGATAATGCTTAATTTCATAGGACACATACAATTAAGACTTGACACCAAAGGACGTCTATTATTTCCGTCAATTTTCAAAAAAAACTTAACATCGGAAAAAAGTAATATCTTTGTACTGAAAAAAGACATTTTTGAGGATTGTCTGGTGCTGTATCCTTTGCCAGTGTGGGAGAGAGAAAGCCAAAAATTACAAGCTGCGCTTAATCCCTATAACAGGGAACATAACAGATTTTTACGCAAATTTTTCTCCGACACGGCACAAATCAGCTTAGACGCAAACAATCGTCTGTTACTGCCCCGGCGTATGCTGGACATCGTGAGTATAGACAGGGATATTGTTCTACTGGGGGCAGGAAACAAAATAGAACTGTGGAACCCTGAAAAATTACAGCAGGCAGAAATATCACAGGACGAATACATCTCACTGGCACAAAAACTATTAAACGATTTTAGCAATAACGAATGAACCAAAGCAGTCCACATACCCCTGTTTTGCTTAACCAAACAATAGAAGGGCTAAACATCCGCCCTGATGGCATCTACATAGATGCCACCTATGGTGCTGGCGGACATTCCAGGGAAATTTTTAAACGCCTGGGCAAAAAAGGCCGTCTCATCGCCTTTGACCAGGACCGGACTGCTCAGCAATATGCTATTGAAGCAGATAATTTCATATTGATACACAGCAATTTCGTATTTATACCGAATTTCCTGAAATTCCTGGGTATTGACAGCGTGGACGGTATTATGGCAGACCTGGGTGTGAGCTCAATGCATCTTGATATGCCAGAGAGGGGCTTCAGCTACCGTTTTGATGCCCCATTGGATATGCGGATGAATACTCAGCAGAGATTTTCGGCAAAGGATGTTGTAAACAAATACCCAGAAAAAGAATTAATTAAAATTTTCAAAGAATACGGAGAGGTTCACAATGCACGCCAGGTAGCAAAAGCTATTGTCCAAAGCCGTGAAAAACAACCAATAAATACTACCAAAGAACTGGTAGAAATAGTAGAAAATTTTTATCCGCCAAAATACCGGAATAAAAATCTGTCTAAAATTTTTCAAGCTCTGAGGATTGAAGTCAATGGTGAAATTGATAAACTGAAAAAATTTCTGGAAATCGGAGGAAAAGTTATCCGCCCCGGCGGACGTTTTGCTATTATAACCTTTCACTCATTGGAAGACAGGATTGTAAAAAATTATTTTAAGACAGGCACTTTTGACGGAGTGCCACAAAAAGACATCTACGGGAACGCCTCGTTTCCTTTCAAACCAGTGAACAAAAAAGTCATTGTTCCGGACTGGCAGGAACAAAAAAACAACCCCAGATCACGCAGTGCCAAACTTAGAATTGCAGAGAAATTATGAGAAAAAAGAATAAAAATAACATAGCCGGAAACAACGGACTGTTTATAATTATTATCCTCACTTTTGTCATTTTAATTGACCTGTTAAACGGTTGTGGAGATGACCTTAATTTCAGAAAAGAAAAACTGGAACAGGAAATCACTTATATACATTCGCAACAAACCGAGATATATTCACGCCTGGGCAAATACGAACTCATAGGATACATTGAAGACCAAATAAAAAAAAGGAATCTGAAATTTGTCAGAGATACTGCTCATCCCAAAATAATTTACATTGAAAAAAAGAAAAAGTAAGTGACACTGAAAGAACACATAAAAAAAATATTGATCATCTTTCTGCTGGTTTTTGGCATTTTAAGTCTCATTGCTTTTGGTAAATTCCTTTTACTCAAAAGCTATCTTAGAAATAAATACAAAATAGAAAATGCAAGTATCCATACCTGGCCATATTACGGGAAAAGAGGGGATATTCTGTCACTACATCACAAAACCCTGGCCACCTCTGCCCTGCGCTATAATGTATATTTTGACCCTCTAACTGAGTATCTTCAAAAAAATCCTGAATATTTTGAAAAAAATCTCGTTCCACTGGCCGACAGTCTTTCAGCCTATTTCAAACAAGCTACGCCTAATTATTACATAACCATCATCCAGAGTGCACGTAGAAAAAAACACCGTTATATTCCACTACTGCGCGACCTCACTTATATTCAATATCAACGGCTAAAAACACTGCCCTTCTTTAACCTAAAATCTGTTCAGGGTGGAATGATTATAAAAAAACATCAAATCAGATTTCAACCTTTTGCACCTCTGGCCTCCATAACAATTGGTGTATTCAAACAACTTGACTCAAATAATCTGACCAAAGGACTTGAAAATTACTACAATTCCATCCTTGCAGGTAAACCCGGTTATGCCATATATAAAAGAGCTGCTGTGGGATACTCACAATACAAAATCATAGCCAAAGCAGAAGATGGAGCGTCTTTACTGTCAACCATTGATGTGAATATCCAATATTTCCTGGAAACTGCTTTGCTACAAAGACTCAAAGAATTAAAAGCCAGCCGCGGAGTAGGCATCATTATGGATGTTAAAACCGGAGAAATCCGGGCAATAGCTAACCTCAACCTTGATAGCTCAGACAGACGCTATAAAGAAAACTACAACGCAGCAGTACAATGGCTATACGCCCCCGGTTCTGTAATGAAACCCCTGTCAATGATTGCTCTCTTTGAAGAATATCCAAATACCCCGCTATCATACCACGTTAACACTGGTAACGGCGTATATAAAATAGGCGATTTTGAACTAACAGACGATAAAAAAGGCGGATACGGCACACTGACATTAGAACAAGTTGTGGCAAAATCCTCAAACATAGGAGTAGCAAAAACAATAATCCTTTACTTCCAGGAAGAAGAGAAAAAATTTATAACCAGATTGGAAGAAATTGGAGTATCACAAAAAACAGGAATTGACCTGAAAGGCGAAAGGGCTGCACCACTGAAACATCCTAACAGTAAAAAAAATAAATGGACAAAAACAGTTTCCCTGGCACAGATAGCCATTGGCTACGAGCACAAAATGACGCCTCTACAAATAGTAGCTCTTTACAACGCCATTGCCAACGACGGTGTATATATTACTCCACATCTTGTCAGAAGCATAATAAAAAACGGGAAAGAACAACCTAATCCGGAATTTACTCCGCACAAACGCACAATTGCCAGCAAAAGGACTATAGCCAAAGTCAAAAAAATGCTTGAAGGTGTAGTCAACTATGGCACAGCCAGCAAAACCGTTAAAACAAGCCTCTTCCCTATAGCCGGAAAAACAGGAACTGCCATAATATACGACCCGGTAAGACGGACATTTACTAACGACTATAACACCACTTTTGTAGGGTATTTTCCGGCCGACAAACCCAAATACACTATGATAATCGTTATCAGTAAACCTCAAACAAACAAAAGTGGTGCAAAAGCAGCAGGTCCGGTATTCAGAAAAGTGGCAGAACAAATATACAAATACGACCCGTCTTTGCACAATATTGTAAGCGATATAGTCAATTACTGGCCTGAAAAAAACATTGTCCCAAGGATACAGAGCGGATATAAACCAAACATCATTTCAATGATACAAAACTTTGATATTCCATACACAGATTTATCCCGCGGACAAAGATGGGTCAGCGTTATCACACAGCAAAAAAGCGAAGAACTATTACCTTTTAGTTTCAAATCCAAAGATAGACCAAACGTAAAAACAATGTCCCCGCAGGATGCCGCATTTGTCCTTGAAAATCTTGGCTTTACCGTCAAACTCAAAGGTGCTGGCAAAGTAGCAAACCAGATTTTTAATGAAAAACAAGTAAAATTAATCCTCAACTAATGGAAAGAACACTGGCTGACATAATAAAAGACATTCCCGGATTAAAACAGATTATTGGTCCGGATGACATCCCCATAAAAGGTATTCACTTTGACTCTCGGAAAATCCTTCCTGGCTACCTTTTCATAGCTGTGAAAGGCACACAAACCGATGGCCACGTATATATAAATATGGCACTGGACAGAGGCGCTACTGCTATTGTTTGTGAACAACTTCCGCAAGAGTTATCGCCAGGAATAACATACGTTGTATTCCAAAATACCCATCTGGCACTGGCCGGAATTAGCTCCAATTACTATAACCGTCCAAGCCAGGAATTAACCCTGATAGCTGTCACTGGCACCAACGGAAAAACTACCATTGCCACATCGCTTTACAACTTCTTTGAAAAAGCTGGATATAAAGCAGGGCTTATCTCCACTATAAAATACCTTATGCATAACTACGAATGGCCTGCTACTCATACCACGCCCGACCCTATGCTGTTAAACCAGCTTATGCGTAAAATGATTGATGAACATCAGTGCTCACACGCATTTATGGAAGTAAGCTCACACGCCCTGGTCCAGGAAAGAGTGGCTTTTCTGGACTATGACGGCGCAATATTTACAAACATTACTCACGACCACCTGGATTACCACGGTTCATTCCGCAACTACCTCTATGCCAAGAAAAAACTGTTTGATAACCTCAAACCCGGATCTTTTGCCCTGGTAAACTCTGATGATAAAAACCACAAAGTAATCATCCAAAACACTAAGGCACAGGTATATACCTACGGCCTAAAATCAATGGCAGACTTTAAAGCCAGAATTCTGGAAAAACATTTTGATGGCACTCTCGCTCTAATAGATGGACACGAAATATGGCTTAATCTTATCGGACAGTTCAATGTATCTAACCTCCTGGCTGTATATGCCACTGCCGTAATATTGGGCACCGAAAAACATAAAGCCCTGGAAATACTTAGCAGCCTCAAGCCTGTAGATGGCAGATTTCAGATAATAAAAAAAGACGACATCACGGCAATTGTGGACTATGCACACACCCCTGATGCTCTGGAAAATATCCTTGCAGAACTCAATTCCATACGTCAACCCGGACAGCGTATAATAACAGTAGTAGGCGCTGGCGGAAACCGCGACCACGAAAAACGCCCCAAGATGGGCAAAATAGCTTCTTTGCTGTCCGATGTAGTCATTATTACCTCTGATAACCCCAGATATGAAAAACCTGAGGACATCATTAAACAAATAGAACAGGGGGCGGATAGAAATCAGGCTGTTATAATCAAAATTACTGACCGCAGAGAAGCCATAATCTCTGCTCTTAACATTGCACGTAAGGGAGACATTGTCCTGGTTGCTGGCAAAGGCCACGAAACTTACCAGGAAATCAATGGCGTAAAATACCATTTTGACGACCGCGAAATAATTAAAGAAACTTTCGGACTTTAAAAAAAAGAAAAATGTTATACTATCTGTTTAAATACCTTGACCAACTAAATGTACCGGGTGCAGGAGTCTTTAACTACATTTCTTTCAGAGCCGGTATGGCTCTACTAACCTCTCTGATTATTGCAATATGGGGCGGAAAAAGAATTATCAAAATTTTGCAAAAAAAACAAATCGGAGAAATTGTCCGTGACCTGGACCTTGAAGGACAATACCAAAAACAGGGCACACCTACAATGGGCGGAATAATAATCATACTGTCCATTATAGTGCCAGTGCTGCTTTTTGCCAAGCTCCATAACATCTACATTATCCTTATGCTGGTGGCTACCATCTGGCTGGGTATTATAGGCTTTATAGATGACTATATCAAAGTATTTAAAAAGAATAAATCCGGCCTGCACGGAAAATTCAAACTGTTGGGGCAGCTGGTATTGGGCATTGTAGTAGCCGCTACAATCATTTTCAGCCCACAAATTGTTATACGGCCTAATCCTCAAGCCCACAAAAATATATCCAATGAAAAAATTATCAAGTCTGATATAAAATCAATGAAAACCACAATTCCTTTTGTTAAAAACCACGAATTTGACTATGAAAAATTTTTCATCAGCCTGGGCATAAAAAACAAATGGATTATCTATCTGCTATATACAGGCATTATTATATTCATCATTGCCGCAGTATCAAATGGAGCTAATCTTACCGATGGGCTGGACGGACTGGCGGCCGGGACCACCTCCGTATCCCTTGGGGCATTAGCTGTGTTCGTATATGTATCCGGCAATGTAATGTTTGCTCAATACCTCAATATTATGTATATCCCGCAAATAGGCGAAATGACCGTCTTTATTGCTGCATTCATAGGATCACTTATTGGTTTCCTGTGGTATAATGCCTATCCTGCACAAATCTTTATGGGAGATACCGGCAGCCTGACCATTGGCGGAATTATAGCAATGATTTCCATACTGGTACGCAAGGAACTACTACTGCCTATATTTGCCGGAATATACCTGGCCGAAACACTTTCAGTCATCATTCAGGTATCTTATTTCAAATATACCAAACGCAAATACGGTGAAGGACGCAGAATTTTCCTTATGTCACCATTGCATCATCACTATCAGAAAAAAGGTATCCCTGAGCCTAAAATCGTCGCCCGTTTCATTATCGTGGCTATATTCCTTAGTGCCCTGTCGGTAATAACTCTAAAAATCAGATAATTATGATCGTAGTTCTTGGTGCTGGAGAAAGCGGAGTGGGATCAGCTCTGCTGGCCACTAAACACAACATAAAAGTTTTTGTCTCGGATAGCGGAACAATCAAGGATAAATACAGAAAAATCCTGGAACAAAACAATATAGAATTTGAGCAGGGACAACACAGTGAAGATATAATACTGCAAGCATCGGAAATTATAAAAAGTCCCGGGATATCAGATACTGTACCCATAATCCAGAAAGCTAAACAAAAAAATATCCCTGTAATATCCGAAATAGAATTTGCTGCCAGATACACAGACGGAACATTCATAGCCATTACTGGCAGCAACGGAAAAACAACTACGACTACCCTGATATGGGAAATCTTGAAAAATGCAGGATACGATGCAGCGCTAACAGGTAACGTGGGGACAAGCCTGGCAGGCACCATAGCCCAAAGGGATTATCAATATTATGTCCTGGAAATAAGCAGCTTCCAGCTGGATAACTGCTACCGTTTTAATCCACACATAGCTATCCTGCTTAACATCACCCCGGACCATCTTGACAGATACGGAAACAATTTTGATAATTATGTAAAATCAAAATTCCGCATAGTTCAAAACCACACGCCTGAGGATATTTTCATTTACTGGGCAGAGGACAACGTCATAACCTCTTATCTCAGACAAAATCCTGTATCCTCGGAAAAAATTGCTTTTGCATGGCACAAAAACCCATCTGTAAGGGCCTATGTTGAAAACGGTAAAATATTCGTAAAGGTAAAAGCCAGGGAACTTTCTATGGATATTGACCGCATGGCAATCCGTGGAAAGCATAATGTTTATAATGCTATGGCTGCTGCAGCAGCTGCAATGATTCTGGATGTTCCACCCAGCACAATAATAAAAACACTTGAAGAATTCAAAGGTGTGGAACATCGTCTGGAAAAAGTGGATGTAATAAACGGAATTACATTCATCAATGATTCCAAGGCAACCAATGTTACATCCGTGTGGTATGCTCTGGAAAGTGTATCATCGCCTGTCATATTAATCCTGGGTGGAATTGACAAAGGTAATGACTACTCTGCCCTTTTTCCGCTGGTCAAAGAAAAGGTTAAGTCCATCATTGCTCTGGGTAAAGATAACTCTAAAATAATCAACAACTTCCAAAAACTTGTCCCGGTTTATAATACTGCGTCTATGCAGCAAGCTGTGGACAAAGCCTACCAGCTGGCCGAACAAGGCGACACTGTCCTTTTATCTCCGGCATGCGCCAGCTTTGATCTGTTTGACAATTACATCCACCGTGGAAAAGAATTTAAACAAGCTGTTTCCAACTTGAAAAAAACTTCATCAAAATGAGTCTGAAATACATAAGAATATACAAATATCTGTGGATAATATACGGTTTCCTGACATTCATAGGAATAGTTGAAGTCTTTTCCGCAGGATCAAAAATTGGCATACTCCACGGAATATTCTACGGTCCGGGGCTGGAACACCTCATATATGTTTTGGCCGGATTTTTTATTATGCTCATAACAGTTTCAACAAGGGATATTCTCCTGAAATATTCCTACAAATTTGCTGACATCTTTATGTTTATAACCCTTGGCATAATTTTGATAACCGTCATAATTGGCCCTAAAACAAACGAAGCCAGACGGACCCTCACCATACCCATTATAAACAAATCCATTAATACATTTGAACTCTTGAAACTGGCTGTGGTATTTTTTGTGGCAAAGAACCTGAGCCATAATCGTAAACATACGGAAGTTTTTGTCAGCAACCTAAAAAAAATTGGCATACTAACCGGAATCGGGCTGTTTTTGGTAGCTACTCAGAACTTATCCACAGGCATAATCATTTATATAACTGTGCTTTCAATGCTATTCTTTGCCAAAATACCGCAATATCTGATGAAGGAAATATTAAAGATTGTCGGAATAGCAACTCTTATAGGAATAATATTTTTCCTGGCCATGCCCTCTGGATCAGGACGAAAAGGAACATGGGAACATCGTATAAAAAAATTTGTAAAAGGCCAATACGAGCAGACCGACCAGGGCTATATAACTCAGGCATCAATAGCCCACACAAGCATTATCCACCTGGGTCCCGGCAAAAGTGAATTTAAATACATCCTGCCACTTGCTCATACCGACTATATCTTTGCAATTACAGGTGAGGAGCTCGCTCCTGTGGCTCTTTTACTCCCATTTTTTTATCTGGCATTGTTTTATTTCGGAATACTGATAACGCTTAATCAGAAAAAACCATATTATATGTTTCTGGCTGCAGGCTTTTCGTTGATGATTACTCTGCAAGCTTTCATTCACATCTTGGTAAACCTCGGGCTGATGCCGGAAACAGGCCAACCCTTGCCTTTTATCAGCAAAGGCGGAATGGCCGTGCTCACCAATTCCATAATGATGGGGTTTCTCTTGGCTATACATCGTGAAGCTATTGAGACAAAAAAACAGAACGAACCTGGAGTGGAAGAACCTGAAGAATTTGACATCATAGATATTGATGATGATTTCTATCAGGAAAATACTGACTCTGATTTCCAAAATCCAATATTTCTATAAAAAATGAAAAAATCACCACACATAATCATTGCAGGAGGCGGCACTGGCGGACACGTATTCCCCGCAATAGCCATTGCCAATGCCATAAAAGAACTGGAACCACAGGCTAAAATCCTGTTCATAGGTGCACAAGACCGCCTGGAAATGGAAAAAGTCCCTCAGGCTGGATACGAAATTGTTGGCTTACCTGTAAAGGGACTTAAACGATCTCTCTCGGCAGAAAATATTAAAACTCTTTTCCTGCTTATCAAAGCCATCAACCAAACAAAAAAAATTTTCAAATCTTTTGCCCCGGATGTTGTGGTAGGAGTAGGAGGATATGCCAGTGCCCCAGCTCTACATGTAGCCCGTAAAAAAAACATCCCAATCGTATTGCAGGAACAAAATTCTTTTCCCGGAGTGACGAACAGAATCTTTGGTGCACATGCCCGTAAAATATGCGCAGCATATACCGAAGTTTATAAATACTTCCCTGAGGAAAAAGTTGTTATAACAGGCAACCCAGTAAGAAAAGATATTACGGAAATTAACATCTCACGCACACAGGCACTTGAATATTTCAACTTAACGGATGATAGAAGAACTTTACTCATAACAGGTGGTAGCCTGGGTGCACGCACTCTCAATAACGCCGTGGGAAAATATCTTGACATGGCCGAAAAAGCCGGCATTAACCTTATCTGGCAAACAGGAAAATATTACTATCAACAAATAGCTGAAAAAATTTCGCCTGCACCCTGGCTAAAAATTATGCCTTTCATAGACAATATGCCCTATGCCTACACCGCTGCCGACCTGGTAATATCACGCGCCGGTGCTATTACTATTTCCGAGCTTAGCATACTGGGCAAAGCCGTTATTTTTGTTCCATCACCCAATGTTGCCGAGGACCATCAGACCAAAAACGCTATGGCTCTGGTAAAACATCATGCTGCTTATATGGTGCCGGATAAAGAAGCCGAACAAACATTAATGCCAAAAGCTATTGATCTAATTCGCAATATGGAAGAATTAAATACACTCAGTCAAAATATTAAAAAATTTGCCAGACCTAATGCCACAGAGGAAATCGCTAAAATAGTGCTAAACCAGATTCAAAATAAAACTGAGTAAAAGATTAAAAATCAAAACTTTTTATCCGTAAAGTTTGCTTTACTTTTAAAATTTTATAAATTCGCATAAAATATCAAAATTAATGACTGAACACATTGATACATACTTCTTTTTGGGCATTGGCGGAATTGGAATGAGTGCTCTGGCAAATTATCTAAAAAAATACGGATATACTGTAGCCGGATATGATGCAAACAAATCACAAATCACCTGGCAGCTGGAAAAATCCGGTATCCCCATTATATACAATGATACACCGGAACTACTGCCACAACATCTCACCCCGGAAAACACTCTGGTGGTCCTTACCCCTGCCATAAAAGAGGGGAAGCTGCTGGAATATTTCCAGAAAAACGGATTTAAAATTATAAAACGATCCCAGCTGCTGGGACAAATCACTAATAACCAGAAATTAATTGCCATAGCCGGCACCCACGGAAAAACATCCACATCCGCAATAACCGCTCATATACTACTACAAGCTGACAAATTGCGCAGCGGCTTTATCGGCGGAATAGTTAAACCATACAATAGCAACTTGATTATCCCTGAAACAAAACACACACAGGGATATATTGTGGCTGAGGCCGATGAATATGACAGAAGTTTCCTGCATCTGCATCCGGATATTGCCATTATTACTTCCATAGACGCCGACCATCTGGATATATACAAAAATCTGGACGAAATCAAAAAGTCGTTTGAACAATTCGTCAGCGGCGCAAAAAAAAACGCCCATATTATCATTAACCAAAAAGTTGAAATAACAATACCTGAGGACAAAAGAAAATATACTTACGGGTTGTCTGATAATTGCGATTTTTATGCTGACAACATTACACAGCAAGGAACAAAACAACATTTTACACTTCACCTGAATAACCAACAAATACAAACTTTTATCCTCTTTCCCGGACAGGCTTATCTGGAAAATGCCGTGGCAGCTGCCGCAGCCGCATACCTGGCCGGAGTGCCAGTGGAAACTATTGCACAGGGATTACAAACCTACCAGGGCACAAAAAGACGTTTTGACCTGCGCATAAACAACGGACAATCCCTGATATACGATGACTATGCTCATCATCCTGCTGAAATCCAGGCTCTATACCAGAGTGCACGTCAGGCATATCCGGACAAAAAATTAACCATAATATTTCAACCACATCTCTTTTCACGCACCCGCGACTTTGCCAGGGAATTCGCATCTGCACTTGAACTCTTTGACAACATCATCATCACAGATATATACCCGGCAAGGGAAAAACCAATTCCCGGAATTACACCCAACACAATACTTCAGCATATCCAAAAAACGGAAAAACAATATATCTCTATAGATAAACTTGAAGAATATCTCGCACAGCTTAATAACCAAATTATTTTTGTAACAGGCGCCGGAGATATAAATAGCATTATTGACAAATTGGAACAAAAAACAAACAAATGAACAGAAAACTAAAAAATACCATCAAAATACTTAGTCCTCTGATACTTATAACATTAATAACTGCTATTATTTTGATTGGACACAATAAATACCATAACCAGACCTGTGAAAAAATCAATATTCAAATTCTTAATCCAAATATTAAATTCATCACACAGAAAGAAGCTATAAACTATCTACACACACACTTTAAGGAAAAAATTATCGGGCAAAAGATGCAAAAAATAGATTTTCCGGAAATAGAAAAAATACTATTACAAAACCCTTATGTAAAAGATGCCGAGGCACAATATTATTCTGATAACACAGTATTAATCAAGATATTACAATACAAACCTGTGCTAAAAATCTACACATCCGGGGCAAACTTCTATATTGATCAGGACGGAACAATATTTCCGGAAAAACCTGGATACGCTTATTATACAATCATTGCCAATGGAAAGATAAAAATCCCAAAAGATGTTATTCATCAAAAAATTAGCATCAACCAGCTTGAAAAAAAATACTATTCATCAATTTATTCGCTTTACACTGTTGCAAAATACATTAATTCGGATAACTTTTGGAAAAAATTTTTCTCACAAATCTATCTAAAAGACGAAAAAACAATTATTTTAATTCCAAGAATTGGAGATTTTGTTATAATTTTAGGAGATGCTATGAACTTACAGGAAAAATTTAGAAATTTGCGTGCATTTCTGGATAACATGGACAAAATAGGTTGGGATAAATACTCGGCAATTAACTTATCTTATAAAAATCAAATAGTTTGCACAAAAAAGTAACTATGGAACAATACAACTCAAATACAGAACATAATATGTCAAAATACATCGCAGCTCTGGATATTGGCACAACAAAAGTTGTGGCTATAATTGGCGAGGTCATCACAGAAAACGGACAGAAAAAAATAAATGTTTTATCTCACGGAATAGCGCCTACCCAGGGAATGAAAAGAGGCATGATCAATGACCTGGGACAGGTTATTGACGCCATTAAGGAAGCCACAAATAAAGCCCGTTTCAAGGAAGATTTTGACATTGAACAGGTATATATCGGTGTGGCCGGCCCCACGGTCAAAAGCCAGATTATTAAACATTATAAAAACATACCCTCTGGCACAATCACCGAAAAGGACATAGCAGACTTACAAAGAGAAGTTTACCGCACAGCTACCCAGGATACAGAAATTGTTTTGCATGTTATCCCGCACAATTACATTATTGACAAACAGTATGAACATAAAAATCCCGTTAACATCAAAGCCCGCCAGCTTGATGGAGAATTCCACGTCATAAGTGCGGACAAAAATTTTGTTTATTCCATCAGGCAGGCGGTGCAACACGCCGGTTTTGACACCAAAGGCATTATATTTGAACCTCTGGCATCCGCCGAAGCTGTCCTGCTGCCCGAGGAAAAAGAAGCTGGCGTAGCTTTAGTGGATATAGGCGGAGGCACTACCGACATACTGATCATTCACGATAATAAAATCATACATTCCTCAGTCATTCCATTTGGTGCCGACACCATAACCGAAGATATACGCACGGCTCTGCAAGTGCTCAAAAACGTTGCCGAGGAAATGAAAATTAAATACGGTACAGCCATTGCTCTGAAACACCTTGACAATAAAACAATTGAAATCCCTGCTATTTCTGGACGTACAAGCCGTTCGGTTAAAGCGCGTTCTATCGCAATTATTATCCAGAGTCGCATGGTGGAAATAATTGACACTCTCAATGAAGTCATTCAACCATACGTCCAGAACGGACAACTTGCGGCAGGCCTGACCATCACAGGTGGCGGTTCACTACTGAAAGACCTTGTGCCGCTTATTAAATACCGCACTGGTCTGGATATAAGGCTTGCTGCTCCAACTCTTACTAACATAGAGGAACTGAACAAGCCTCAATTCGCTACTACACAAGGCTTAATCCTTATTGGCCAAAAAATGAATAAAAAAGGACAAACTGCCAGCACACGTAAAAAAACAAAAAAAGGTAAGCTGAGTAACATATTCGGAAAATTAAAAGACTTTGCTGACGGAATCTTTAACATTGAACCAGAAGATTTAGATGAATAGCATTAATATTTCCCAAAAAACAAAAAATAAACAATCATGATAGAACACTTCCTTGAAAATAATAACGAAGAAAAAAAACAAAATAACAACCAGCCTCAAACTGAACTGCCAGAAGATATTATTGAGTTTGAAAACATTAAAACCACTTCGTTTGAAAAACTTATAAAAGTAATTGGGGTAGGCGGCGGAGGCAGCAATGCTGTCACTAACATGTTCAAGGAAGGTATAACAGACGTCTCTTTTATTATCTGCAATACCGACCGTCAGGCTCTGGAACGCAGTCCAGTGCCTATAAAAATCCAGCTTGGCAAGGAACTGACAAAAGGTCTTGGTGCTGGTAATGACCCTAAAATGGGACGGGAATCTGCCAAGGAAAGCCTCAAAGACCTTGAAAAAATCCTGCGCGACGGCACACAAATGGTATTTATCACTGCAGGTATGGGAGGCGGAACAGGCACTGGTGCTGCACCGATTATTGCCAACCTGGCCAAAAGCCTGGACATCCTGACCATAGGAATCGTTACCCTACCATTCCGTTTTGAAGGCTTCAAACGCCTCAAACAGGCAGTAGAAGGAATACAGGAACTCAAAAAAAACGTTGATGCCCTTTTGCTTATTGATAACGAAAGAATTAAAGACGTTTACGGAGATTTCCCTGCCGATGAAGCTTTCAGAAAAGCCGACCAGATTCTTACAATTGCAGCAAAAGGTATAGCCGAAATAATTACTGTAGGCGGAGAAATTAACGTGGACTTCGCGGATGTCCGCAACGTATTAAAAGACAGCGGAATAGCAATTATGGGAACCGGCTATGGTGAAGGAGAAAACCGCGCTATTGATGCCATCAGTAAAGCTATACATTCGCCCTTGCTTAATTTCCAGGAAATTAAAGGAGCAAACAAATTACTGTTTAATATAGCCTATCACCAGGAAAGCAAGTTATTAACAAACGAAATAGACACCATTGCTAAATACATCCAGGAAGAAACTCAAAACATTCCTGATACTATATGGGGATATAGCATCAATTCAAATATTAAACCCGGACAAATCAGTGTTACTGTTATTGCTACTGGCTTCAAATCCAGTATTGACGACTATCTTAATCACATGCTCAAGGAATTTGCCAAGATGAGCGAAAACTTTGTAAATACTAATATTCCAACCGAAACAATTAATAAACCTAAAGAAAAAGAAACCACTGGCCCTTTGTTTGAAAATGTAGAGCCAGAAATAAAGGAAAAAGAAATCTCTTTCAACGGAACATATAACACCGAGGAGGAAATGATTGATATTATAGAGAACTTACCCCAGATGCCAATGACATATAATTCACTGGAAGATATTAAGAAACTGGAAAAAGAACCAGCATATATACGTTTCGGATATAAAGTGGTAACGAAATCCACCGGACGTGATAAGCCCAAAATAATTATACTCACGCAAAATCCTCTCAATTAAAAAAAACGAGCCGCCCTTTCTTGCGGCTCGTTTTTTTATTCCATATCCTTAAAATCTCTGGCATTAATACCGTATTTCTGAAGCAGATTTATTATCTGCCTCCTATCGTATCCACTTATACGAGCTGCCTGGGAAACATTACCTTTTGTGCGCATCATTAAATTAATTAAAAATCTGCGATCCAGGTCTGCTACGGAATTTTGTATTATCTTGCGGCGGACTTCCTGCAGTTCCTCTTTGGTCAGCGGAATATCACTATTAACTTTTATTTCCTGAGGTAAAGCCCCGGGCGTTATAATATCCGTTGGGGCAAAAACAATAGCCTGCATAATTACGTTCATCAACTCACGGATATTTCCTGGCCAGGGATACATTTTTAACAGCTCCATTGCTTGCGGGTCAATACCCCTGACGTTTTTACCCAGATCAACAGAAAATTTCTCTATAAAATATTTCGTCAGAGCCTCAATATCTTCTTTGCGATCCCGCAACGGCGGTATAGTTAATTTCACGACATTAAGCCTGTAGTATAAATCTTTACGGAAATTTCCGTTTTCCACCTCTGCTGCCAGGTCTTTATTTGTCGCTGCAATAATACGCACGTCAACATTAATTTGATCCAGACCTCCAACACGGGTAATGCGCTTGTTTTCAATGGCGTGCAGCAGCTTTACCTGCATATCCAGAGGTAGTTCTCCTATTTCATCAAGGAATAGAGTTCCTTTGTCTGCAAGCTCAAACTTTCCAACTTTGGTCTTAACAGCTCCGGTAAAAGCTCCTTTTTCATGACCGAAAAGCTCACTTTCCATCAGCTCCTTGGGTATAGCTCCGCAATTAATTTCCACAAACTTATTATCCTTGCGCTGGCTCAGATTATGTATTAACCTGGCAAATACGCTCTTTCCCACCCCTGTTTCTCCTTCCAGCAAGATAGTAGCATTAGTCGGAGCAACCTGTTTTATTTTTTCTATAATACGACGGGTATGCGGGCTCTGGGCAATAATCTCATTCTGACGAGATAATTTCTTTTTCAGAGAGGTGTTCTCCTCCTTAAGATGAAAAATTTCTAAAGCTTTTCTTATTTGTATTTCAATATGTTCCAGCCGCAAGGGTTTAACAATATAGTCAAAAGCCCCTTGTTTCATAGCTTCCACAGCATTCTCAATACTCCCGTATGCAGTAATAACAATCACTGGCACAAAAGGAAATTCCGCTTTAATATACCTGAGCAATTCCATACCGTCCATAACAGGCATTCGCAAATCAGTAATTACCAGATTAACCGGCGTAGAATTGAGTATATCAATTGCTTCCCGACCATTGCCAGCAGTGATTACATTATATTTATCACCGAAATTTATCTCAAACAATTTGCGGCTTCTGATCTCATCTTCCACTACTAAAATGGTATCTTTTTTCATAATCATTTATTTTTCTGGCAGAACTATCTCAAAAATAGTAAAATTATTATTAGACTTTGCAGAAATTTCTCCTCCCAGAGATTGTATAATATTATAAGTTATTGTCAGGCCAAGCCCTGTGCCGGTCTCCTTGGTAGTAAAAAACGGATCAAAAATTTTCTCTATTACTTCCTTGCTTACAGGTATTCCGTTATTTTTTACGTCTATAAAAATCTTATTCCTCCGTTTATAAAAATCTATTAAAATTTTTCCATTGCTACAAACAAAACCCTCCTCATTATTACACCGCTGATCAATAGCATCCAGGGCATTACCAACAATATTCAATAGTGCCTGATAGAGAAGATCTCCATCAGTCTTTATCTCTTCTGGCTTAAAATGAGTAATAACAGAAAAGAGTATTTGTGGATTACGGTTTCTGACAAACAATTCCAATTTATCAGAAATCTCCTGGATATCCACCAGAGAAATCTCTATTCCACGGATATGCGTAAGACTCAGAAAATCTGTCAATATTTTACTCAACCTCTCGGCTTCGTCAATGATAAACCCCAAAATTTCGCGGGATTGTTCGTCATTTATCTTTCTCATCAATGTCTGTGCAGAAACAGAAATAGTATTAAGCGGATTTCGTATCTCGTGTGCTATACCTGAAGTTAATTTTCCCATAGCTGCCAATCTCTCAAGTTTTTGTTTTTCTTTAGCCTCGTTTTTCATTTTTTCTATCAAAAAATTCCTTTGAAGAATAAGAGCCAGCTCTCCTGCAAAATAATTAAGACTTTCTATAATACCTGCAGAAACCTTCAATCCATGAGGTTTAGGAATAATAACAATTCCCAATAAACTGTTATTCATAATCAAAGGCATAAGCAACCATGCCTCCATAAAATCCAGACCCAGAATTATCTTATCATCTATCCTGTCTCTATCCAGCTCATAAACCTCCACTACACCAGCATATTTCAATAATATCTTTTCCAGATAGCAATCATAAGGGATGAAAAAATCTTCATAAATATTATTTACAGTCTCATAACCATCCTTCTCATTATTTATCATGATAACGATATATTCCACATTCAGAATCCTTTTCAAAAATTCCTCTGTCTCTTTGAATAAAATATCTACATCCAGACTAATTGTTGCCTTTGTTATAAAATCTTGTAATTTTTTATTAAAAATATTTTCATTTTTAAAGACAATATCATCTATACGTTTGCGGAAAAAATTTATAAATGGAGTGAATAAAAGGATTACAGCGAAAAGAAGCAGTGAATTAGTAATAAAAGAATTTATCTCAAAAATATCTGATAACTTCCCCGAAATATATTGCAACAATAAAAAATTAATAGTTATTATCACTGCCGTAAACAAGGTATAAGTAATACTTCCCGAAATAATTTTTCTAACACTTAGCCATCTGTGTTCCAGGCTCATAAAAAGGAAAAAAATACTTATCAAAAGTGTTAATGTCGTTATAGCCAGATACCACAAAGTGCCACGGGATAATACACTGTATTTCAACAAACTTAAAATAGCTATCAAGAAAAATATAGTAACATTACCTATCAAGAAAATCTTTGACTTTGTGCGCAAACGTGCCAGCTTAATAGTCTTTATCTTATCATACATCAATTTTGCTCCCCAGGCTGTGTAGCCTAAAAAAACAGAAAACAAAAGAAACAAATAAGGTAAAGAATGCACCTTGACCTTGAAAAAATAATTATCAGGAATACTTCCCAGATGATAAATTTCTATATCAACATAAGGCAAAGACAGATAAAGTAAAATTATGGGAAAGAGGAAAACTTTAAGCAGGAAAAAAATCTTAGGCTCACGCCCCAATTCCAATTCAATGGGATAATAATAACTTACAACCACAAAAAAAGCAGGCGTCAGAAAAAGCGTGCGATATAATATTTTTGCTATTGCCAGAATAACAGGCTTAGTGAAATAACTAACTATCAAGACCTGTGATAAATTCCATACCGAAAAAGAAAGAATAAAAATCCCAAGCCATAAATTCTGAATGGACCGGGGCCGGGAAAAAATTAAACTCAATCCTATACTTAAGTTCAGCAAAAAAGCAACAAAAGCAGGTATTGCAACCAGGGGCATAACACGGATTTTTTATTTCCTTTAAAATATAAAAAAAGGGACTGCCTCCAAAGAGACAGCCCCTTTTTCTCAACAGCAGATAAATTAGCTTTCCTTTTCACCCTTACCCAGAGCAAAGAAACCAGCAATAGCGATTAAAATACCGGAAATCAGAGCATTCCACAGATTAGCTGTATGATCACGCAGGCCAGGAATAAATCCTGCTATCAGAACCCACAAACCAACAATCAGACCAAGCCAACCCTGCCATGGTTTCTCTTTAATCATCAGAATAGCTACAATAGCTACAATAATACCAACAATAATGTTGTTCCACATAATTGCTGTGGCATTGAAGTTAAGGAAAGCTTCAACAATTAACCACAGGCCTAACAGACCATTAACCCATCCTTTCCACATAGTTCCAAGTTTTAAGGTTTCGCTTATAATATAACCAGGATGGTGCCAAAAAATCCATCTCACACAACAATTTAATAATCAATATATTACAAGAAGACCATTTTTAATAAAATAGCAATATTGTGAAATATGATTTCACAATATAAATACCGCTACAACAACTCATTGATAATCATAAAAATAAAATTTATCTCTAATTTCACACTTTTTTAAAATAATAAGTAAACCTTTGGATTAAAAATATCGTCTATTTAAGAATAGAAAGAAAAAAAAAAGAAAAAGAGATGAAAGCAAAAAATCTACTGGGAATAATAATATTGATATTACTGACCACCTTAGCCTACTCACAAACTAAATATATATCTGTTCAGGACGGATATTGGTATAACTCCAGCACCTGGAGCCCTTCTGGCGTTCCTACCGAGTCTGATACAGCTATAATAGCTGATGGAACAACAGTTACCCTCCGTCCTGAAGGCTTTTGGTTTTTCGTAACTAATGACACATTTTCTGTGGCAAAAGTAATTGTGCAGAACGGCGGCACGCTGGCCTTAGCCAACAGAAGTGGGATTGGTGGAACTTATATACCTAAACTTACTATTCTGGACAGCCTTATTAATAACGGGACAATAAAAGGTGACCTCATCGGTGGTTTTCCATCATTAACAGACCAGCTTACACCTATTTATGTGAGCAAATCTGTCTCAGGCAATGGAAACTTCTCTATCATAAGCCTGCGCACAAACAATCAAAAAGTAACTGTAGAACCAGATGCAGACCTTAACTTCCAATACTGCTTCATCAGAGTATTTCCTGATGATACTATCTACAATTACGGAAAAATAACAACGGATTTTATAATACGTGGCGAATCTGCTACAAGCACATGGATTAACAAAGCTAATTCTTTTGCCTCAGTAGGATATACTTTTATGGAAAATGGATCTCTTATTGCAAAAGAAACAGGAAATACCGTGCAATACCTGCCAATTTATGGGAATATTCCCATAACTTTGCCCAAAGATACTATATATTATAATCTGGAGACAGGAGGATCTGACACTTCTATATTCTCAGGACCTTATCTATATGTAAATAACAATCTTACAATACTGGCAAGTGCTTTGTCCAGCGCACATAATAAAATTTATGTCGGAGGTAATTGGACTGATTACGGAGACTTCCTGGGCGACACCTGTACCGTGATATTTGATGGCAGCAAAGACCAGGCAATTACTGCCTCTTCTATTGAAACTTTCGGCAATCTTGTCCTTGACAACGATCCAAATAAAATATTACTCGGATCTGATGTTGTTATTAACGATACCCTTACTCTAAACACGACTGTGCAAAACAACACACACTCCTTGACAATAGGCAAAGATGCAACAAATCCTGGCCTGCTTATATATCAGAGCGGAAAAATACTCGGTAAACTCAGACGCTGGATTGTAGCATCAACCCAATCATACCTCTATCCTATTGGAACAAATGACTTCAATACCTTTGTGAATATAACTTTTCCAGCAATTAGCTCACCTGGTATTGCCTCTTTTGAGTTCATTCCAACTGCGCCAGGCAACAATGGCCTTCCTTTAAAAGATAACGGAGGCGCCACTGTTTATAACCCATTCAACGATGGATACTGGGTAGCAGATACTGCCGAAGGCTTCAAACTCGGAACTAACACTTATTCTATATCTTTACAGGGAAAAGTATTTAATGCTTTTACCATACACGATTCTACTAAAATTATTGTCCGTCCGCATCAAGACTCTCTCTGGCGCTTTGACGGTGTGCAGGGCGCTAACGACCCAACAAACTATATTGTAAAACGCACGGATTTAGATTCTTTTCCATGGCAGTTTGCCTTTGCTGATACAACCAATTGTAAACCTCCTACATTAACAGTCATCAACGGGCCAACTGATGTCTGCCGTGGTGATGCAGGAATACAATATGATACTGATACTTCCAGCACTAATACTTTTTATTGGACAATAAATGGTGGAACTATAGCACAAAATAAAGGCGATACTATTATTGTCAACTGGGATAATAACGGACAATATGCAACAATATCTGTATATGCTCAAAATGCATGCACCTTTGGCAATACTATTAGCAAAACTGTAAGAGTGCATTCTATTCCTCCAGATGCATTGCTCGGTCCCACCTCCGTACCTGAGCAAGCTGACAGTGTTATGTATAGAATCAATACGCTTAATAACTATTCATACTCTTACCAGGTAATAGGCAATGCAACTGTTGATTCGGTATATCCAACCCAGGATACAACACTCATATCATTCCCCACGGCTGGACATGACACTATCATGGTTATTGCAAAATATTCCTCCTGCCCAGCCGATACAGGATATTTCCCGATTTATGTCTATAATATCATCAACTCTGTACAATCTGGTAGCTGGTATGACCCAAATACGTGGGACTGCAAGTGTAGCCCACTTAACACTGATAATGTTAGAATAAATCCAGGACATAAAGTTAGCATTAACCAATATACTTTAAATGGAATTACTTACTACGCCTATAATATAAACAATGTGGTGGTAGAAAATGGCGGAGAATTATCCAGAGACAATGCAGTACTCGGCATCTATGGAGATATCTTCAATAATGGACTTATTACTTATCAGGGGGCTAATCTCCAATTATATGGAAATAACAAAGCAATAGAAGGTGTGGGCAAGTTTACAGTAGATACTATTGAAATAAACGGTGACAGATATATTGGTTCAAATGCTGTTATAACTGTAAACGGTAGCATCAAGCTTAAAGAAAATAAATTAACTAATAAAGGAGACCTTTTCGTTACAAACGATATTACAGCCTCTACAGGAACTCTCATTAATGACAGATTCTCCAATCTTACAATTAAAGGCCAACTTCTCCCACAAGGTGGTGAACTTATTGCCGACTCCACCGAAAACACTATTAAATATGCAGGTAAAACCCAAAATGTTGTTCCGGTATCCTCGGCCTCTAATGGGTATTACAACCTTGTTATAGGTGGAGACGGACTGAAAACCGCTGTCGGTGACCTTACCGTACTTGGTAACTTTTCCATACAGGACACTGGTTCGTTTGATATTACCAATCACACTATAACCCTATATCACGACTGGAATGAATTCAGTAAAGCCTCTGACCCATTTATTGAAGGTACAGGTCTGGTCCTGTTCAACGGTACTGGCGATCAATACATATTCGCTCCTTATGGAGAAACATTCTATGACATTAAAGTAGGCCAAAATTCCAAACTTACAATCTTGCCAAATCAGCATTTCACGGTAAGTAATAATTTATACATTGACGGTTTGCTGAGAATGAAAATGATAAATCCGGACGACACACTCCCCTCATTCATATATAACAACGACATTATTTATGGAACAAACGGCGCTGTAGAAACGGATTTGCGTATACAAAACAAAAACTGGGTAGAAATAAGCCCTGCAATTACGGGGCTTACAAGTGCTACATTTACACGTATGCCTGAAACATTTAACCCTAATCTATATTGGTACGATGAAAGTATAGATCTTGATAATAATCCTGCAACAGAACCTTCTGGTTCCTATGATGACACAAAACTTGCTGCTGGATGGAAATACGCTCACAACGGATCAGACGGCGCTGACGAACCTCTGCCCATTAACCGCGGATATCTGTATTACTACGACCACGACACCACGTTTGCAATGAAAGGCTATGTTGCCAAAGTATCTGTTGATTATGATACTACTCTTAGTTTTACAAATAACGACCCGGACGATGACAACGACACATTGCCTAACCTTTACGACGGCTGGAATTTAATAGGTAATCCTTACACAGCATATCTTAACGCTGACTCGATCCTGAAAAATGCCACGAATGTTGATAATGGCGTGTATGTATGGGATAACGCCAACGGACAATACGCTGGCTACCAAAATGGTTTCCGCATACTGGCAGGCACTCTCGGCAATCTCATCCCACCACTGCAAGGTTTCTTTGTCCGGGCTAATGCTCCAGGAGCTACGGTTAAAATAAGACCTCAATATCGCTCCCACGGAAAACAAATGTTTCTGAAAAATGCTCCTGCTAATAACTACAAGGAAAATGCTGTAAAAATAGGCTTCTCCGCTAATGGTAAAACTGAATATTTTGCTGCTTATATGTACAAAGATGCAAAAGCTAAATTTGACGGAAAATTTGATATGGTTTATAAATATTCATCCTCACCAGGCTTACCACATATATATTCGCAAAAAGGCAAAATTCCAGTAGCCTTGCTTTCACTGCCTCAGATCAAAAGTGACTACATTCTCCCTCTGTATATAAAAACCGACAATGATGGTAGATACACATTGAAAGTTTCATATATCAACGGTTTTAACGATAAATTCGTTTTACTCAAAGATCTAAAAACAGGGAAAGTTTATAATTTGCGCAAAAACAGCGAAATTGACTTTGATTACTCCTCTGGTGACAGTGATCATCGCTTTGACCTGTTATTGGTACAAGATCATGCACCGCAAATTGCAGATACACTAAAAGAACTTAACGCATACGAAGACAGCACTTTCACATTCAATATCAAACCATATTTCAAGGATATTGACACTTACGACAGCCTCAAATTTATAATCACAAAAGATTCTGATCTCTATTGGCTACAACTCAGGGATACATTACTTATAGGTAAGCCAGCCCAGCAAAACGTTGGCAAATACAAACTTAGCATAACTGCCAAAGACATGCTTGGCTTGAAAACCTCTCAAAACATTGATATAAACGTTCACAATACCAACGATCCACCTGTTGTTAAATATCAGCCACCACAAATGGATGTATTTGCTAATGACAAATTTGTATATACCATTCCAAAGGATATGTTCTACGACCCTGACCCTAACGACAAATTAACCATAAAAGTAGAAAACACGCCTGGATGGCTCTCTTTCAATGCAACAACCAATACCCTGGAAGGCACTCCAACAATAGACGATATAGGAATATACACGGTAAAAATTACAGCCACCGATAAATCTGAATCACAGGCAAGCACTACAATGTCTATAAAAGTTTTGCTCAAAGATAAATTACACAACAAGGACGTAAACATATATCCGAATCCTGTTACCGACGTGCTTAACGTGCTATTGAAACAACCAGCCAAAACAGGTGAAATACGGATATATTCCGCTTCCGGAAAGCTTATCCGTGAAAAGAAAATTACTGATGACCTAACTACATTCAACCTGTCGGATTTGCAAAGCGGACAGTATATAATCTCAATCCAAAACGGAAATACTATTTATAAAATCAAATTCACAAAACTGTAAAAAACTGCCACTTGCACTTCTTACGGCTGCCTCGTCAGAGCCGAGGCAGCCGTTTTTATTCCCAAAATCTAAAAAAATATACCTGACTATAATTTTTTTCCCCCTGGCTATATGGGAAAATTTGAAGTAATTATCATTTTTTTTATTTTAAGAAAAAAAACTGGAACCATGAAACGTCTGGGATTACTCCTTATAGCAATTATTCTTGCAATACCTATGCTGGGACAGTATTACGGACGCAATAAAATAAAATATGAACGCTTCAACTTCAAGGTTTACCAATCACCTCATTTCCAGCTATATACTTACCTTAATGATACTGCGACAATCCATCGTGTTCTGGAAATTGGTGAAAAATGGTATTCCCGTCATAGCTTAATTTTCAAAGATACCATTCATTTTCTCAATCCTATTATACTTTTCAATAATCACGCTGATTTCCAGCAAAATACTGTCAGCAATGATATAGTGGATGTAGGGACAGGTGGTTTCACCGAACCGCTTGAAAACCGTATTGTCATGCCCCTGGGTATTTCATGGGGACGCACCGACCATGTACTCGGACATGAACTGGTGCATGCCTTTCAATACTCTATGATTCTGGAAGATAGTAGTCTGTCCATACGTAGTATGATGAACATTCCGCTATGGATGGTGGAAGGTATGGCCGAATATTTTTCACTGGGCAGCAATGATGCCTTTACTTCCATGTGGATACGAGATGCCATTGCCACAAATAAATTTCCCAGATTCAAAGACCTGGAAAACCCAAGATATTTTCCTTATAGATGGGGACAGGCTTTTTGGGCATTCATTGACGGAGTCTATGGCGAGGATATTATACCGGTATTATTCAAAGAAACAGCACGTTCGGGATACGAAAAAGCTTTTAAAACTGTGCTGGGAGTTAAAGCTGATACCCTGGCTATGGTCTGGAAAAACTATTCAGTAAAACATTATGCAAAATATCTTGACACACGCGATACCCTTGCACCTGGACAAAATATAATTACCACAAAAAATGGCGGAGACGTAAACGTGGATCCCGTGGTTAGCCCTAATGGTAAATACTTGATTTTCCTTTCTGAAAAGGATGTCTATACCTTTAACATGTTTCTGGCCGACGCCCGCACAGGAAAAATAATCCGCAAGCTGCGCACACGTGCTAACGACGGACATATTGATGCTGCCGATGTTTACGAATCAGCCGGCACATGGTCACCCGATAACAAATCCATTGCACTGGTGGTATATGAACACGGAAACAATGCCTTGATAATCATTGATGCTATGACAGGAAAAATCATCAGAGAAATTTCTTTCAAGCAATTTGATGCTTTTACTTCTCCGGCCTGGTCGCCCGACGGACAATGGATAGCTTTTGCTGCAATACAAAACAGCCAGACAGACCTCGTTCTTTACAATGTAAAAAATGGAGAAATAAGACGTCTCACCAAAGATATCTTTGCACAGTTCCAGCCTTCGTGGTCACCATCCGGACGCTATCTGGCATTTGCCACAGATTCGTTTCCTGGGGTTAAATCACCTACAAAAAAATTCCATTTCGCCTACATGGATATGAAAACAGGGAAAATTACGGTGCCACCTATTATGCCCACTGCCAATAACTTGAACCCGATATTTTCAAAAGATGAAAGCAAAATATTTTTTCTCTCTGATATTGAAGGTTTTAGAGATTTATTTGCCTACGATTTAAAAACTAAACAGATATATAAACTAACCAATCTATTCACAGGTATATGCGGAATTACAATACTATCTCCTGCAATTAGTATTGATTATAATACCCATAAAATTTACTATTCGTATTATTACAACAATCATTACACCATCCATGCTCTCAATCTGGACACAACACTTTATCAGCCTTTCAATATCAGCAATGCATCCAATACTGCGGCAATATTACCGCCAGTGGATAATCTAAAACACACCATTAACCGTAACATTGCAAAAGATATTATAATATTCTCCAATACTCCGGATGTGGCGATAAAACAAGTACCTTTTCGCCGGAAGTTCCGTCTTGAATACATTAGTAATACTGGATTTGGTGTAGCCAATACTTACCGTGGCATGGGCGTTTACGGAGGCGTAAATCTTTTATTTGGTGATATACTCGGTGAAAACAGAGCCTTTTTTGGCTTCAGCAGCTACGGACAGGGTATTGAAACCCTCGGAGGACAACTGGCTTATCTCAATCAGCAAAGACGAACCTGGTGGGGTGTTAGCCTGACACACCAGCCATACCAGATAGGATATATGATTTATTCCCCTGCCAAAATACCTTATCAAAACGACTCCCTGCTGGTGCTTGATGCAGCCCTTGACTTAACAACCATCTTCAGCGATAATCTTACTCTATTTGCTACTTATCCCATTACCCGCACACGTAGAGTGGAATTTTCCACGGATTTCAATTATTTCTACTTCATGCACGAAATTATACACAACTATATTTACGGAAATATGTTCCTCGGACAAAATATTGATCAGCTGGAAACTCCACCTGGCTTTGGCATAGGATCGGTAAGTGGATCGTACATAGAGGATAATTCCTACATGGGCATGACCTCACCTTTACAGGGAAAAATCTTTTCCGTAAATTCCACAGCTTATTATGGTGCATATCGCTTTTATTCAGCCGATATAGATTACCGCAGATATTTCCGTTTGCCACCAATAACACTGGCTTTCAGGGCAATGAGCTCACTGCGTTTTGGCAAGGATGCAGAAAACCCAGCTTTACCGGAATTTTACATTGCATATCCGTGGTATGTCCGCGGATATGGAAATAATACCCTGATAAACTACATGCAGACAACAGGAAATAGTCAGATAGCTTATCAAATGACAGGTAGCCAGCTGGCTGTATTCAATGCTGAGATCCGACTACCGTTTATAGGAATTGACCGGCTGGCTCTTATTCCGTCCAAGTGGTTCTTTGCTGACCTTAACGCCTTTTTTGATGCAGGACTGGCATGGCATACATACGACCGCATAGATCTTACTAACAGAGTAGGGACAGATAACGTGCATACCCCAATATACAGTGCCGGCATCTCTGCAAGGATAAACCTGTTTGGACAAATGATTGTAGAGCCTTACGCAGCTTTACCTCTGTCACTAAAAGGCTATAACGGAATATCCTTCGGTATCAATCTAATGTCAGGATGGTAAAAAGAAGCGGAGGGAGGGGGATTCGAACCCCCGGACCTCCCAGAGGAGGTCAACGGATTTCGAGTCCGCCCCGTTCGACCACTCCGGCATCCCTCCGT
>CAZYSM010000005.1:0-2525 GCA_964649975.1 uncultured Bacteroidales bacterium
TTGGCCGCCGTTTTTGCTATGTGTACCGTCCCATAGCTGAATGTCAGTCAATACGTTCCACGTCTTTATCCCCGCGTCCGGATACGTTTATTATTCCGACAGCGTTTAGGCCTTTGAGCGTTTTGATGGCAGCTGCTACACCGTGTGCCGATTCCATAGCTGGGATAATGCCTTCCAGCTCGGAGAGCAGGTGGAAAGCTTCAATAGCTTCCTTGTCGGTGATAGGCAGGTATTTTACCCGTCCGGTGTCGCGCAGGTGTGCATGTTCCGGACCAATTCCGGGATAGTCCAGTCCGGCAGCAATGGAATATGACGGACGCGGATTGCCGTCTGCATCGGTGAGGACAAGGGTTTTCATGCCCTGGAAAACCATGGGCTTGCCCAGGGTGAGGGTAGCAGCATTTTTATCGGATTGGGTTCCCTCACCTGCTCCTTCTCCGGCGATGAGCTTGACCTGGGCATCGTCCAGGAAACCTGAGAATATTCCAATGGCATTACTACCTCCGCCAATGGATGCAAAGACGTAATCGGGCAAGCGTCCTTCCTTTTGTAATATCTGCTGGCGAGCTTCGCTGCCTATTACGCTCTGGAAATAACGCACCATTGTAGGATAAGGATGTGGCCCCACAGCAGATCCTATGAGGTAATAAGCCTGAGGATTTTCAATGAAATATCCCAGAGCAGCGTCCACAGCGTCTTTCAAGGCCTGGTCGCCCTGTGTTACTGCGATGACTTCGGCACCAAGCAATTGCATGCGTTTGACATTGAGGTATTGACGGTCGTAGTCTTTTTTGCCCATGAATACCTTGCATTTCATACCCATCAGGGCAGCTGCTGTGGCTGTGGCTACGCCGTGCTGACCTGCCCCGGTTTCTGCAATGATTTCGTGGTATCCCATACGGCGTGCCAGCAGGATTTGTCCAATGGTGTTATTGATTTTGTGAGCGCCGGTGTGGTTGAGGTCCTCGCGTTTGAGGTAGATTTTACTGCCCACGTAATCGCTCAATCTGCTGGCAAAATAAAGCGGCGAAGGCCGTCCCACATAATCTGTTAGCAATGATATGAGTTCTTTGTGGAAATCCTCATCGTCCAGTATTGAGTAAAATTGCCGGGTCAGTATGTCAAATTTTTCTTTGAGCTGTGGCGGAATGAATTGTCCGCCGTAATTGCCAAAAAATCCGTTTTCGTCCGGTAAATATTTAATTGGCTGAGGGATAACCTGTTGTATATTCAATGTTTTTGTAGTCATTGTTCTGTGTTTTTAAAGTTTGTTTTAATTTTTTGTTGATTTTGTTTTGAGTGATTTTTCTTTTTCTGGGCGTTCCCCTCGGCCAGAGGCCTCGGGTCGGGTGCTCCGCTCAAATCAGGCTTGTGCCATAGCACCAGCGCAGCTGTGTGCGTGGGGCTTCCGCTGGTCGCCTCCGCCACAGGCGCTGTGGTGGCTATGCCACTGCGCCTGATAACCGCTGCGCCCCCTAACGCTATGTACGCCATCGGAAATCTGTGCGATTTTCCCAGAATATTTTATAAGTCATGATTTCTATTTTTTTAGCAGTGCGCACTGCAAGTTTTTGTTTAGTGTATAAAAAAAGCCGCAGGAGGGTGAAATTCCTGCGGCTTTTTGTCAGCTAAATGTAATAAAGTGGTCCCTCCTGCTAACATGGATATAGCAGAAGCCACCACCAGGAAATAAGACTTATGTTAAAGAAAAATTTCATTCCGTACAACAGAGTTTTTATTAGGTCAAAGATAAGTATAAAGAAATTAATTTTGCAAAATTTTTTTTATGATTTTTAAATTTATTTATTCAATTTGTTGATAATCAGAATAATGTATTGATTTCTTTTGCTGGAATATTTTTTCTATTTTAAGAAAAAAGAACTTTCAGTATGATAAAGGCGTTAATCTTTGATTTTAACGGAGTTATTGTGGAGAGCACGGATGTCAATGCAGGAATATATGCCCGGATATTTTCTGCTTACGGGGAAGATGTTGTGCGCCGGATTGCAGAACATTACCGTCAGGTAGGCGGTATTCCACGCCAGGCAAGGATTGAGATGTATTTGCGGGATTTTGCAGGCGTGGAGCCAACGCCTGAGTTGATAGAGGAAATCTCTGCGGAGTTTTCGCGGCTTTACCTGGAAAGCTTGCGTTCCGCCGCTTTTGTGCCTGGGGTTAAGGAGTTTTTGTCCGGACCAGGACAGAACTATGATAAGTTTTTGTCCTCAGGAGCACCAGATCAGGACATTCCGCAGATGTTGCAGATACTCGGATTGGAAGATTACTTCATCAAAGGTTTTGGCGCGCCTGCACCAAAACATGAACACATTGCTAATATTTTGCAGGCCTATGCTTACCAGCCGGAACAGGTGGTTTTTATTGGCGACTCACCCAAAGACCGTGATGCTGCCCGGCGGAATAATATCTGGTTTGTGGCACGCGACCGCGGTCTGGAAACCCTTAAAGCAGAGCCTTTTAAAATAAAAGACCTAACGGAATTAGAGGCGGTTTTGAGGCGCATTAAC
>CAZYSM010000005.1:2625-60519 GCA_964649975.1 uncultured Bacteroidales bacterium
CCTAACGGAATTAGAGGCGGTTTTGAGGCGCATTAACAGGCTGAAATAAGATATTATTGCCATTCTTTTTGATGAAACCAGGGATTTTATTGGTTAAAAGAGGCTGTTACTGAGGAAAATTATTCCGATTCTGAGTAGATTCCCGATAATGTAAAAAATTAAAATTTTTAGCTATGAGGCGCTATGTAATTTTGTTAATTCTTGTATCCCTGTTTTTTTCTTTCTCTTGCCAGAAGTTGTTTAAGAAAAAAGGGCCGGGTGTGGTAGTTGTGACGGATTTAACTGTTGGAAAAGCGGATTCTGCTTCGGGCAATAACGGAGTGATTTATCTGGATCTGGATGAACATGCTGTTGCTGACAGTTTCACCATTCCTGGTTTTTCACTTTCTACAGCTATTTATTCGGATTATTACAATGGTTTTGGTTATCTGGACTTTAATAATGTTTATCACATCACGGATTTGAAAGGCAAAGACAAGATTAGTGTAAAATTACCGTATCATATTGGTCTGGTGCAGCCTGGTGATAATGGACTTCTATATTGCATTGCCCGCACAGGCAGTTCTGACAATTATTTCGCTGTGTTTAATCCTGAGACAGAGGAAATTGATTTAAAAACCGAACTTGGACCAGCTGCTTTTTCCCTGGGTTCAAGTTTTTACGATAAGCAGGATACAGCTTATTTTTTCATTATGGAAGGACAGGCAAAAACTTCGGAATATGTTGGAATAGATCCTAATTCAGGCGCTATAAAATATCGTTATAGCCTTGATAATGGCTTTTTCTCTAATGTTACTTATGACCCTACCACAGGGAATGCTGTTGGGTTCTACGTGGATACTTCCGGAAACATTTTTCTGTCTCGTTTTGATCCTACAACTGGACAAATTTTGTCCAAAGTGGAGTCGGAAGTTAAATTCGTAAGTGCCTGCAAGCGCAGTTTTGATACCGATAGAGGCTATTATATTGCCGTGTCGGAGATAAATGTTAATGGCACACCGGAGGGAATGAGAAATGCAATAGTTTTCCTCTCTCTGGAGACAGGGCAAATAGCTGATACAATGTTACTTGATTATAGAATTTTGCAGCTGGTATATAAACCCAAGGAATAAAAAAATGGCCGAGCTACCACTCGGCCTGGGGGTGGGTGGGGGAGGATTCGAACCTCCGAAGGCGAAGCCACCAGATTTACAGTCTGGCCCCTTTGACCGCTCGGGAACCCACCCGCTCACTATTGCGATTGCAAATATAGAATATCTTTGTAAAACCTGCAAACTTTTTTTGCGTTTTTTCTTTGTTTGTGGCTTCGCCGCTGTAACTCAGATTGTTATTTTATTGTTTAATGATTTTTTTAGTTATTATACCCTGTGGACTTTGGATTTTTATAATATACAATCCAGGATTGATATTGCTTAAATCTATTTTTGCAGTTTTTCCACTCTGGTTTTGTGCAAATATTTTTTGTCCTGTAAGGTTCATAACAGTTATACTAATGGGTGTTTGTGTCTGGATGTAAATATAGTCTTTGCATGGATTTGGAAATATCCTGACTGGGTCATCATTTTCGCTAATGTTTGTAGTAGCTTGTCCCTCGCCGTGTAGTATTATTACAAAGGGATTTTCATCCTGGTCGTCATTCTGTATGATGAGAGTATCGCTGTAAATTTGAGCTTGTGTAGGCGAAAAACTAATAGTAAGAGTTGATGTGCCCGAGGGCGCAATAACAGATGCAGGATTTTGTGTTATGTGGAATGCGGAGGCATGTTTGAGAGAGAGACGCCATATATTCAGTACAGCATCGTTGGCGATATTACTTATTGTAAAGTCCATGTTTTTGTTAGAGTTAACAGCTACAGATCCAAAATCAACTACAGAAGAGTCAGGGATATTATTGATCTGGTATGCTACTTCAATTTCCGGAAATTTGAGTTGTAAACGGTAGATTGTACCGTAATTAGTGTTATTTTCGCCGCCTGAGTTGCTTGTTCCGTAGAGGTAATTATTATAGTAGGTAAGCATTGATTCTGAACCAATTATTTTTTCAAAATTGTAAATAATCTGGAATGTATTATTTGTCAGGTCATATTTAAAGATTCCTCCTTTTCCGTTTGTGCCACCTGAAGTCAGGGTACCATAAAGGGCATTGTCAACAAGGGTAACTCCTTCGGCAGGATGACCTCCTTGCAAATAAGTGAAATTGTGTAATACAGTGTAGTTATTTCCGTCTTTGTCTATTTTGAACAGAACGCCCTGTCCATCTGATCCTCCGTAGTAAGTGGTTCCGTAAAGATCGTTGTTATACTCAATAAGTGTGCAATAGGGCCATGATCCAGTGCTCTGGCGGAAGTCATGTAGTTTTTGGTATGTGCTGTCAGTGAGATTAAACCGGAAAATTACGCCCGAATCTGCCACTCCGCCTTTATATGTGGTACCATATAAATAAGTGCCGTCGTAGTATAAATCGCGCCAGGGGCCGTCTCCGTCACTGCCGTTAAAGTCATATATATCCTCATAGCTGAAATCATTGAGGTTAATGCGGAAGATATTACCATGTATATTGCTTCCGCCTCCCTGGGTCATGCCATATAGATAGTTGCCAACTTTGATGAAATTGGCTTCTGGATATATTCCTGGATAATTCCCGCCCTGTCCGGAGAAATCAAATAATGTGGTGAATGTACTGTCATTAAGGTTGAAACGGTAAGCAGTGCCTACATCCAGGAAGCCTCCACGGTTAGTCATGCCATATAAAGATCCATTGACATAAATAACGGATCCTGTGGGGTAATAGCCAGTGGTATCACTGAAAATGAATAAATTTTGCAGCGAATCCGTATATAAGTCATACCTGAGAATTGTTCCGTAGTTTTTTATTCCTCCGTTACGTGTGGCTGTGTAAAGATAATGATCCACTACAATGACTTTGTTATGTGGAGAATGACCTGCCTCTGGAAATTCATCCAGGCTGCTGAGGATGGTTAGCTGGGCTTTTGAGTTAAAAGCAAACAAAAAACTAAAACATAGTAAAAAAACAAGTGTTTTCATGGTCTTGATTTTTAATGTATTATATGGAATTTACTTGTTTTAAATGTTAAAAGTAAAGTTCCTTTCCATAAAATTTGGTGGTATTTTGACCAAAGCAACGATTTTATTAGTGATTGAAACAGAGATACTTAATGGTGTTTTTTAACATCTTATTTCGTGCAAAAACATTAGAGGTGAGGTCAATAATTTTCTTGATTTAATATTTTGATAATCAGTGGGCTATTTATTGATTTTTAATGGAAATTATAGAGGAAGAAAATTCTGAAGTGGGAAAGGAGAGTAGATAGATATAAAAAAGTGCTGACCAGAAGGCCAGCACTTTTTATGTTTTTTAGTCAATTTTATCCAGGTCAATGCCGACCATTTTTTCAGGACGGACGATGCGGTCAAATTCTTCGGCTGTCAGGTAGCCCAGCTCTACTGCAACTTCCTTGAGTGTTTTGTTTTCTTTGTAGGCTTTTTTGGCAATTTCTGCGGCTTTTTCATATCCAATATGTGGATTGAGGGCTGTAACCAGCATCAGTGAGTTGTGAACGTAATGGTTAATGCGTTCCAGATTAGGTTCTATTCCGACCACGAGTTTATCTGTGAAGGATACGCAGGCATCGCCAATGAGACGGGCACTCATAAGGAAGTTGTAAATCATCATTGGCTTAAAAACATTCAGCTCAAAATGTCCGTTCATACCGCCCACGTTGATAGCAACGTCATTACCGAATACCTGGGCAGCGACCATTGTAAGGGCTTCGGCCTGTGTGGGGTTGACTTTTCCGGGCATGATAGAGGAACCTGGTTCGTTGGCCGGAATTTTAATCTCACCTATTCCGCAGCGAGGACCTGAGGAGAGCACGCGGATATCGTTTCCGATTTTCATCAGAGCTGCGGCAATGGTTTTGAGAGCACCGTGAGCTTCCACTATGGCGTCGTGAGCTGCCAGAGCTGCAAATTTATTAGGAGCAGTAACAAATGGATAGCCAGTGAGTTCTGCAATTTTCTTGGCTACCAGTTCGGCATATCCTTTTGGGGTATTAAGTCCTGTTCCTACGGCTGTTCCACCCAGCGCCAGTTGTGCCAGATGTGGAAGAGTGTTTTCCAGAGCTTCCAGTCCGGCATCCAGCTGGGCAACATATCCCGAAAATTCCTGTCCCAGTGTCAGAGGAACGGCATCCATCCAGTGTGTGCGTCCTATTTTGACTATTTTCATGAATTCCTTGCTCTTTTTGTCCAGAGCATCACGGAGTTTTTTTATTCCAGGTATAGTCACTTCCATGAGCATCTTGTAAGCAGCAATATGCATAGCTGTGGGGAAAGTGTCGTTAGACGACTGGGACTTGTTAACGTCATCGTTAGGATGGAGCAAGCGTTTGCCTTCTCCGAGTTTATTGCCCATAAGCACGTGGGCGCGGTTGGCAATTACTTCGTTTACATTCATATTGCTCTGTGTACCAGATCCGGTCTGCCATATAACCAGTGGGAAATGTTCGTCCAGTTTTCCTTCAATGATTTCGTCAGCCACGCGCACTATCCACTCCATTTTTTCTTTTGGCAGGACGCCCAGTTCATAGTTGGCCATAGCAGCGGCTTTCTTGAGGATGCCAAAAGCCCGGATAATTTCCTTGGGCATGGAAGCAGGTTCTCCGATTTTGAAATTGTTATATGACCGTTGGGTTTGTGCACCCCAATACTTGTCGGCAGGAACTTTGACTTCTCCGAGAGTGTCGTGTTCAATACGGTATTCCATTGTTCAAAATTTTTTAGGTTTATCCAAATTTAACCAAACGCAGGTAAGAAAAAAATGCTTTATGACATTTTGAAAAACGTTTAAGCTCAATGTTTCCTCTCAGCCAGAGCATCAGCTTTTCTTTTGAGCGAGTTTATTTCTCTAAGCAGGGCGTTTATCTTAATCTGTAGTCTCTGGCTTTCTTTGGTGCAACGAACTTTTTCGGAGGAGAGATGTTCTACCTGACTTTGTAGTTCATATAGTTTTCCGATAACTTCGTATGTCTGTTCCTGGAACTGATTTAACCTCATAGTCATAATATTCACGTCCTGGAGATACAAATTGCAGGTTTTGTTTATTTTTGCAAGGCTGTCTCTGTATTGTTGGATAATCTGTTTATTTTGTTTTTTGAGATTCTGGATATTAGAATGTTGGACAAGGGCAATCCCTATAAGTCCGGTTATTACCAGTGGCCAGATAATTCGGGCAATGATAGCATTATAAAGAGCTTTTATTGTATGCCAGAAGGATTTTAACTTTGCAACCATTTTTTAATTCATTTATTTGAATGTTAAAATTATTAAAACAAAAAATAAAATCCAATAATTTTTTCCGTTTGGAAAGGATCAGATTGCGGCTGAAAAAAACTGATTTTGAGATAAATATTTATGATGCAGGAGCCGGAAGCCGTTTTGACAAAAGCCCTGTCAGAAGTGTTAAAAGTATTTTGAGGAAAAGCTGTTCCTCTTTGCCCAAAACTTTATTTGTTAATTTTTTGATAAAAAAATATCACTCTGTCCGCATCCTTGAATTAGGCACTTGTCTGGGAATTAATGCCTTACGTCTGGCTGCGTTTAATCCTCAGTCCAGATTTATTTCGGTAGATGCTGACCCATATCTTATCCGTTATGCTCATAGATTAAAATTGCTGTTAGGTGTTGAAAATGTGGAGTTTGTAAAGGCTGATTTTGACAGTGTATTGGAGAATTTACTAAAATCATTCCGTCCGGATTTTATTTTTATGGATGGCAATCACCGTTATGACCCAACTATGCGCTACTTTAGCCTCATTTGCGAGTTGGCCAGCCAGAAAACTATTATCCTTATTGATGATATTGATTGGAGCAGAGAGATGAAGAAAGTATGGAAAGATATTGATTGTCAGAGGATAATATTGAAGAGAAGTTTTGTAAAAATGGGCTTGATTGTTATTGAATAAAAATATTTTTTTACATTAACTTTGACTAAACTAAAATTTCTTTTCATGGCAAAAAATGCACAAGCACGTAAGCCTGTATCACCCCGCTGGAGGGCTATACAGTTTTTGGCAGCAATAATCCTGGCTATGTGGGCTGTTTTTGGATTGCAATCGCTTTTTGGTCTGGATTTTTCCAAATACGGGATATTGCCCAGAAATGAAAAAGGCCTCATAGGAATTGTGCTGGCCCCATTTATTCATTCAAACATTGAGCACATTGCATATAACACTGTGGCTTTTGTGCTGATAGCCCTGGTGCTGGCCCTGTCCTATCCCCGTAAATTTATCTGGGTTTTTCTGGTGTCAATGATAAGCACGGATTTATTGGTATGGCTTTTTGCACGTTCGGCGTATCATATAGGAATCAGCGGGGTGGTATTTGCCCTGGTGGGCTTTATGATTGCCTACGGAATAGCTCGCCGAAGCGTGGGCGCAATTATCCTTTCGGTAGTTATAGGCATTGTTTACGGAAGTTTTTTGTATGGCGTTATTCCTTCGGCTAAATGGATTTCCTGGGAAAGTCACCTTTTCGGATTGATTTCCGGAATACTATGGGGCATTGTTTGGGGCGTAAGTGACCGCCGCCGCAGTTTAAAAGCTAAAGCACAAATACAAGAACAACCCCAGCAGGACGAATAAGATATGTTTTTTGACCAGGAAAATATTTTTGAGAAAATAGGCAGGGAGTTTCTGGAACGTCTGGATAAGGTTGAACAGGAGGAGAGCATTTTTGGCGTCCAGGCCACACAGGAGGAAAAGACGGATGCTTACGAACTGCTGGATAAACTCCTGGATAGTTATGCTGACACTTCCTTGGATGAAGTTTTTGACGGATATTTTGAACACAACAGCTACGGACGCTTTTATGTTATCACGCAGGAGGCGGATTGTGATTTCCGGCTTATCTCTCACCATAAAGCAATGGAGAAGCTGAGGAGGGATTTAAAACTGGTGCATGGCATACGTTATATCAGAGAGCAGGAATTGCGCGAAAGCGGAGTGGAAAAAGTGGATGATTTGCTTTCTCATCACGTTTACCGGGACCATGCCCGTGAGGTGGTAAACTTACTTGAGAGGCGCAATCCTCACGAGATTATGGAATTTCTTTTTTCCCGCTTTGGTTCTTTTTCGCAGCCCCAGATGTTGTATTGTGCTGGGATGTTTTCCCCGGAGGATTTTTTGTTTTTTGACCTGGAGACAATGGGGCTATTCCACAGGGCTGTTATTCTGTTCGGCACAGCATTTTTCCAGGATGGGAGGTTGATTGTTAGGCAGTTTCTGGTTGATGATTTTGATAGCGAGGCAGCTGCCCTGTATGAGTTTTTGCAGCTGTTAAAAAGCAAGCAAGCCCTGGTCTCTTTCAATGGGCGTGGTTTTGACTGGAATTATATCAAGGAACGGGCAGGATATTATTTTATTCCGCAACCTGAGGAGATGCCACATTTTGATGTATATCATTTTTCACGGCGGTTGTGGAGAGGTTTAAATAGCTATAAGCTAAAAGAATTGGAGAGGCATATCCTTGGCATAACGCGGGAGGATGATGTGCCCAGCGACATGGTGCCATTGTTTTATGAGACCTATATCCGTGAGAAAAATGTTGGGCCTCTGGTGCCCATTGTCTATCATAATCAGCAGGATTTGATTTCCTCTGCACGGCTTTTTGTGCAAATGCAAAAGGAAATGGATGATGATTGATGGTCTGCTGGAACGCCTGCAACAGGATAAGTATTCTGCCCGGCGGATTGCACATATAGAGGTTTTACCGCCACGGCAGGCTTTTCATTGTGATGTTGATGACTTATCCCCCTCTTTGCAAAGATACCTTGAACAAAAGCATATCCGCTTGTATTTGCATCAGTGTGATGTTATTGATCAGCTGCGCCGTGGTAATAACGTGATAATAACCACGCCCACGGCCTCGGGCAAGACCCTGGCTTTTAACCTGCCTGTTTTTGAGGAATTGGAGAAAAATCCCCGTGCCACAGCTTTATACCTCTATCCGACCAAGGCTCTGGCTAATGACCAGCTTGCCTCCTTGCGGGAGATGGAGGATATTACTGGCATAAAGGTAAATCCTGCCATTTATGACGGCGATATATCCTCGCAGGCTAAGGCCCGGATACGCACCAGCGCACGGATTATATTGAGCAATCCCTATGAATTGCACCATATCCTTGTGTGGAGCTATAAGTGGGTGGGTTTCTGGAGTAATCTGCGTTATGTTATCATTGATGAGGCGCATCATTACCGTGGAGTGTTTGGGTCAAATGTAGCTTATCTGCTGCGGCGTTTGCGCCGTATCTTACAGCGTTATGGTGCCAGTCCGCAGTTTGTGCTTTCCTCGGCCACGCTGGCTAATCCGCAGGAGTTTGCCAGCAAGCTCACGGGATTGGACTTTGTGGTAGTGGACCGCGACGGGGCGCCGCGAGGACGAAAATATTTCGTCCTCTACAATCCCTTTTTCACCAGGGATGCGGATTTTTCCGCATCAGCCCACTACGAGGCTGCACGCCTGCTGGCGTTTCTGGTGAAAAAGGGATTGAAAACATTGGTTTTCAATGTTTCGCGGCGCACTGCCGAGCTGGTGGCCATGCGCGCCCGGGAGCTGTTGCAGAAGCATTATCCGCAGGCAGCAGAAAAAATCACAGTATATCGTGCGGGATACCTTCCGCAGGAACGCCGGAGAATAGAGCAGGACTTCCGGCAAGGACGCTTGCTTGGCATATCAGCTACTAATGCCCTGGAGCTTGGAATAGATATCGGCGACCTGCACGCTGTTATCATCTCTGGTTTTCCGGGCACAATGATTTCCTTGTGGCAGCAAGCCGGGCGTGCAGGTCGCCGTGGCAAGGATGCCCTGGCCGTGCTGGTGGCATTTTCCGACAAGCTGGACCAGTATTTTATGCGGCATCCACGGGCCTTGTTTGACCGTCCGCACGAACATGCCATTGTGGACCTGGAAAATCCTTATATTGCTGGCGGACATATCCTTTGTGCTGCTGCCGAAGCCCCACTTTCCGGAGATGAGGTTGAGTTTTTCCCGGAAAAAGTTTCAAAATTCATATTGGCGCAATTCCGCGATCAAGGCCTGATAAAGCAAACGCCCCATGGCCTTGTATATTCTGGACGTGTGGATCCCACTCAGGCCGTTAGTCTGGATAGTATTTCGTCCGATACCTTCAAGGTCATGGACGGGGATAAGCTGTTGGAGACCATGAGCCGTGAGCAAGCTTTCCGTGAGGCGCATCAGGATGCTGTGATTTTGCACAGGGCACAGACTTACGTTGTTCAGGATTTTGACCTTGAAAACAAGATTATAACAGTGGTCAGGAAAAAGGTGGACTATCATACCGAGCCTTTGAAACGTTCGCAGACCTTTGTTGTCAAGCAGGAAAGACAGCGGGAAATAGGTGGATTAAGGCTTTATTTCGGGCGAGTGCGTGTAACAGAGCAGTATGTGGCTTATAAGATTGTAAAAGGTGATAAGACCGTGGGCTATGGGGATCTGGATTTGCCTCCTTTGGAATTTGAGACCAAAGGCCTGTGGTTTACCCTGGATAAGCAGCTGGCAGACTGGATATGGGAGAAACATCCTACACAGAGCCCCTCAATCCCTTCGCGAATTACCTATTTTGAAGGTTATTCGCTTAAAGATGACGTTTTTGCAGGAGGTTTGCACGCCGTAGAACATGCTATGATAGGAATAATGCCTTTCCATGTGATGGCTGACCGCTGGGATTTGGGCGGAATGTCAACGATATTGCATCCGGATACTGGTAAACCTACAATATTTGTGTATGACGGCTATCCGGGCGGAATAGGCCTGACCGAGAAAGCCTTTTTCTTGTTTGAGGATATTGTCCTGACTACTTATGATCTTGTCCGTGATTGTGGGTGCCAGGATGGCTGTCCTTCGTGTATTATGTCGCCCAAATGTGGAAATGATAACCGTCCGCTGGACAAGCAGGCATCAATAATGATACTGGAACATTTGTTGAAGTTAATGCGCACGCGGTCACTCTATTAATCCGTGTTTGAGTGCGTAGTGGACAAGGTTGGCAGCGTTTTTTGTTCCGGTTTTTTCAAGTAGGCGAGAGCGATGGGCATCTACGGTTTTCTGGCTAATGCCCAGTTTTTCGGCAATTTGTGCGTTGGTTAATCCCTGGCAGATGAGTTTTAGCACCTGTTTTTCTCTGGAAGTCAGGCGGACAGGTATGGTGGATTTTTTCAGGCCTTCTGGCACAAAGTTTTCAAATTCTCTGGAAAAATAATATCCGCCTTCAAAAACTGTTTTAATAGCCTTGCCAAGTTCTTGTTGGTCAGTATTTTTTAGCAGGAAACCTTTTGCGCCTGCCCGTATCATTTCATTGAAGTAGGTAATATCCTCGTAGCTGGTCAGGGCAATAACTGGTATTTCAGGGAAAATTTCCTTTGCCTTGCGTGTAGCATCAATTCCGTCCATCTCGGGCATACGTATGTCCATGAGGATAACATCTGGTTTTACTTTTTTCATAAGGCGTAGTAATTCCGCACCACTGCGGGCTTCGGCAACTACTTTTATGAAATTCATGTCATTAAGTACAGCTTTTAGTCCTGTGCGGAATATCTCATGGTCATCGGCTATCATTACACTGATGAAGTTATACATAGCAGGAGTTTTTTTTAGTTTTGAACAGGCACTGTTATCACAGCAATAAAACCTTTACCGGGTTGACTGAAAAAATCACATGTTCCTTTTATTGTATTGACTTTATGGATTAAATTCCTTAAACCTAAGCCATTTCCATTTTTTATGGCTTCATTGGGACTAAATCCTTTTCCATTATCCCGGTAATAGAGAATTATTTTATTCTGAGTGCTGCGTAAGTCAATAATTATTTCATCTGCCTGTGCGTGTTTTATTGTGTTGTTAATCAGTTCTTTGGCGGCATGATAAAGAATGGATTCAGCCATTGTGCGCTTAGCCAGATGGTAATTTTCTCTTTTTACCGTGATATTCACGGATTTTGTTTTATTAATAAAGTCTGCGAATTTTTTTATTGCCTCTGCAAGTCCGAAATCATGTAAAATACTGGGTGTAATGTTGTAGGAAATTTCTTTGGCTGTGGAAATAGCAAGTTCGCTTAGTTGTTCAATGTTGTGTATGAGTTCACTCGCCTGTCCGGATGTTTTCTTTTTCAGAAGGTCGGTATAGAGTTTAATTGTTGAAAGGATGGGGCTAAGGTTATCGTGCAGTTCAGCGGCTATACGCCGGCGTTCTTTTTCCTCGCTGGCAATAATGGTATTGAGTAATTTTTCCTCGGTGGTTTTAAATTCTGTAATATCACATATTAAAACTAATATCTGATTTGTATCAATACGGGAGATGTTGATCACAGCTTTTGTTATTTTGTTATTGCCTTTGATATCTGCTTCAAAGTTTTTTTTCTGATTAACAGAGCAATTTTTTATAGAGTTAAAAATGATTTGTTTATGTCCGGCCGGAACAAAGTTAACCAGATTTTTTTCTGTTATATCGTCTGGTGTACATCCCAGCAAAGACGCAAATTCTTTGTTTGCTTCAAGTATCTGGCCTGTGCTATTACTTATACATCCTGGCAAAGGCATTTTATGAATATCCATATCAGGATTTTTTCCTAAAAGAATGAGAAATCAAATATTTTCTTTATGAGGAAAATCATCTAATTTTATTTTTTTGCAGAATTTAACATTTAATAAAGACTTGATTATACCTTTCTTTTACTGCTTTCCTATTGCATTGTATGATTAATGTCAATTGTATGATGTTTGTTGATTATCAGTTTGTTATCTGGTATTTTATAAGGTGAAAACCTGAAATTATTCTGCCACTAAAACCTCTACCATCAGGATTTTGTCAGATCTATCTTTGGGATAGAAACTTAAAAACCATTAGCCATGGGACCTAAGGTAATCTTAGTTGTAGATGATGATATTGATGTCCTGACCATTATGGATACTATACTCTCTAACGAAGGCTATAAAGTCAATACTGCCACTAATAAACAGGAAGCTCTGGAACGCATTGCCGAACAAAAGCCTGATTTAATTCTTCTGGATGTGATGATGGAGACTGTTTACGAAGGTTTTGAACTGGCAAAATACCTCAAGGATAATCCTGATTTGAAAGATATTCCTGTGATAATCCAGACTTCCATGGACGTGTTCGACTCGGCCAACCCCGAGGATATAGAGCTGGCCCGTCAGTATCGTTCCTCTTTCAAAGACAAGGACCTGGAAGTTTTGTTTGTTTACAATCCCATTACCAGAGAAGCTGGCATTGATTACCGCACCGAGGACGGAAAAGTAGTCTGGATACCTGTTGAAGGATTTGTTCGCAAACCAATCACTGCCAGTGTCTTAATCCCAGAAGTAAAGAAATACCTTGAAAAATAATAAAAAAACCTTTGACTTATGAAGCACGATGTTAGCGACATCTTAAAGAAATATGACCGTAGCCGTGAAAATCTCATTCCAATTTTGCAGGAGATACAGGAAAAATATGGCTGGCTCTCTCAGGAGGCTATTGCACAGGTGGGTAGCTATTTAAATCTGCCTGCTGCCAAGGTATATGGCGTGGCTACTTTTTATAATCAGTTCCGTTTCAGCCCTAAGGGCAAATATCATATACAAATCTGTCGCGGAACAGCCTGTCATGTTCTTGGTTCGGCTACTGTGCTGGAAGAATTACAAAATCTCTTGAAAATAAAAGCAGGAGAAACCACGCGCGATGGGCTGTTCAGCCTGGAAGTTGTGGCTTGTGTAGGTGCATGTGGACTGGCACCTGTTGTGGTGGTAAACGGAGACTTCCACGCCAAAATGGATGTGGATAAAATCAAGAAATTAATTAACACCTTGAAAAAACAACAAACTGTTGAAGCGAAATAAAAAATGTTTTGATTATGACAAACAAAGATTTGCTGATAAAAGCTGTTAATAACGGTCATGACCCTGAGGTTCAGGAGTTTATTCTGACCATGAAAAAGGAAAAGATTTCGCGTCCGATTATATATATCGGTGCTGGCACCTGCGGACTGGGTGCTGGTGCAGGACAGACTTATCAGGCAGTAAAAAATTATCTGGCAACACGGGATATGCAAGCTGATGTGGTGCTGGTTGGCTGTATCGGAATATGCTCGTCCGAGCCACTGTTGGATGTGCAGCTGCCTGGTAAAAACCGTGTTAGTTTTGAGCATGTCACTGCGGATAAGGTTGACCAGCTGCTGGATAGTATTTTTGCTGGCAGCCTTCCGCAAAATGTTTCTATCCTCGGACAATTCCGTAGTGAAACAGCCCAGCCCTGGGATGGTGTGCCTTACCTGGACCAGCACCGTTTTTTCAAAAAACAGCGTCGTATTGTGCTGCGTAATTGTGGTGTGATAAATCCTGTTTCCATTGAAGAATATATCGCTCATGGAGGATATAAAGCCGCCCGTAAGGCGTTGACAACCATGCAGCCTGAGGCTATTTGCGACGAAGTGGAAAAAAGCGGACTGCGCGGCCGTGGTGGTGGAGGCTTTCCTACGGGTAAAAAATGGAAATTTGCCCGCGCTGCACAGGCCAACCAGAAATATCTCATCTGTAATGCTGACGAGGGTGACCCAGGTGCGTTTATGGACCGTGCTGTCATTGAAGGCGATCCGCACCGTCTCATAGAAGGTATGATTATCGCGGCTTATGCCATTGGTGCTACTAAAGCTTATGTTTATATCCGTGCAGAATACCCACTGGCTATTGAACGTCTGAAAATCGCTATTGAACAGGCGCGGGAACTGGGTTTGATCGGGAAAAATATTTTTGGGTCTGGTTTTGACTTTGACATAAAAATCAAACAGGGAGCTGGTGCATTTGTTTGCGGCGAGGAAACAGCTCTTATTCACAGTATTGAAGGTAAACGTGGTATGCCACGGCCACGTCCGCCATTCCCGGCTGTCAGAGGACTTTTTGACAGGCCTACTATTATCAACAATGTGGAGACCCTGGCTAATATTCCGGCAATTATAGAGAAAGGTGCAGAGTGGTTTGCCTCGGTAGGAACAGAGAAAAGCAAGGGAACAAAGGTTTTTGCCCTTTCCGGAAAGATTGCAACTACTGGCCTGGTGGAAATTCCTATGGGAACGACTATCCGCGAAATTATTTACGACATCGCAGGCGGAATAAAGAATGGTAAGAAATTTAAAGCCGTGCAGATGGGTGGACCCTCAGGCGGATGTATACCTGAGGATCACCTTGACACACCTGTTGACTATGAATCGCTCATAAAGCTCGGCGCAATGATGGGTTCCGGCGGTATGGTTGTTATGGACGAGGATACATGTATGGTGGATGTGGCAAAGTTCTTTATGGACTTTATCCAGCGTGAGAGCTGCGGAAAATGTATTCCTTGTCGTGAGGGAACACGTCGTATGCTGGAAATACTTAAACTCATAACACATAAGCCCCGTAATGGTGGTAATCACGAAGCCCTGGCACGTCTGAAAGCCGTCAGCCAGCTGGAGAAAATAGCTTACGTGGTTAAAGAAACTTCCTTGTGCGGATTGGGAAAAACCGCACCTAATCCAGTGTTGAGCACCCTGCGCTGGTTCCGTGACGAGTATGAGGATCATATCTTTGAGCGTGAGTGCAGCGCCAATGTCTGCACAGAGTTGCGTACGTTCACTATTGATGTGGATAAATGTACGGGGTGCACCCTTTGTGCCAAAAAATGTCCTACTGGCGCTATTATTGGTTCGCCAAAACAGCCTCATTTCATTGTGCAGGAAAAATGTATTTCCTGTGGTACTTGCTTTGACGTATGTAAGTTTGATGCAGTAATTATCCATTAAACAAAAAAATTGAAATCTTATGGAAATCATCATAAATGGCAGAAAATATAATGCCCGGCAGGGTGAAACTATCCTTGACGTGCTTAACCGTATCGGAATAAAAGTTCCTACTCTGTGCCATCTGAAAGATATGTTTCCAACAGGTGCTTGCCGTATGTGCGTTGTGGAGGACAAAAAATCTGGCAAGCTGGTTACTTCCTGTTCCACTTATGTTGTGGATGGAATGGAGATAGAGACACATTCCAGACATGTTACAGAGGCGCGTAAGGTTGTTTTGGAACTGGTACTTGCCAGCCATCCGGACGATTGTCTGTATTGTATCCGTAATGGTTCATGCGAATTGCAGCAGCTATCCGAAGAGTTGAATGTCCACGAACGTAATATTTTCGGTAGCAAGAACTGGTATCCTGTTGACCGTTCCAGTGTGAGTATTATCCGTGACCCCGAAAAATGTATCCTTTGCGGACGCTGTGTGCGTGTATGCGAGGAAGTTATGGCTGTGGGTTGTATTGACTTTATCCGTCGCGGTAGCAATGCCTTTATCGGAACAGTATTCAATCAGGGCTTGAATGTTTCAAGCTGTGTGAATTGCGGACAGTGTATAAATGTTTGTCCTACTGGGGCCTTGCACGAAAAAGAACATTCCCCGGAAATTATTGAAGCCCTGGCTGATCCGGATAAAATCGTTGTCGTCTCGCATGCTCCGTCAATTTCTGTCTCAATTGCTGAGGCTTTTGGTTTGCCAGAAGGAACTGATGTGACGGGGTTGCTCAATGCAGCTTTGCGTAAAATAGGATTTGATTATGTTTTTGATACATCTTTCGGTGCAGACCTTACTATTATGGAAGAAGCATCTGAGCTGGTAGAACGCCTCAAAAAAGGTGAGAATCTGCCGCTGATAACCAGTTGTTGCCCGGCCTGGGTGAAATATGCTGAGGAGTTTTATCCGGATATGCTGCATAATCTGTCCTCGTGCAAGTCGCCTCAGCAGATGCTCGGGGCTGTGATAAAAACTTATTTTGCCCAGCAGATAGGCGTTGACCCTGAGAAGATTTATAATGTATCCATAATGCCATGTACTGCTAAGAAATTTGAGGCTCAGCGTCCGGAAATGACGCGCAATGGTATAACTGATGTAGATGCAGTGCTGACTACCCGCGAGCTGATAATGATGTTCAAACGTTTTGGTATAGACCTGCAGCAGCTTGAACCAGAACCAACAGATTCTCCACTTGGTGCACGTTCATCTGCTGGTAAGCTCTTTGGAGCTACTGGTGGTGTGGCCGAAGCTGCTATCCGTACAGCTTACTGGATGGTTACCGGACACGAACTTAAACAGTTCAAGGTGGAAGGTATCCGCGGATTGAAAGGACGTAAGGAAACACGTATTAATATTGACGGACTGGAAATTGGAGTGGCTGTTGCCAACGGACTGGCTAATGCAAAAGAATTACTGGAGGAAATCCGCAATGGACGCAGCGATATACAGTTCATTGAAATTATGGCATGTCCTGGTGGATGTATTGGTGGCGGTGGACAGCCGCATGCTCAGGATCCAAAGGCACTTATTGCCCGTCTAAAAGGATTGTACCGTATTGATGATACCGACAGCATACGTGTTTCTCATAAGAATCCTGAAATCATTGAACTTTATCAAAAATTCCTTGGGAAACCACTCAGCCACGAGTCTCATAAAATCCTGCATACGCATTACCGTGTACGTGAGGAGGTTCTCATATAAAATTTTTTAGGGCGAATATCTCGGGCGTTGATCTAAAATCAGGCGGTCTCCCCCTTTTGGGGGCGCCGCCTTTATCAAAAATGATTTTACTCATAATTACTTTGTTTTGCTTTTGATACTTTGCCAAAAATCAAGTTTTCTAACAAAATGATTTTTACTCAGGACAACCCTCTGGTTTTTACCATTAAGGACAGATGCAGGATTTGTTATACTTGCGTGAGGGAATGCCCGGCAAAAGCTATTAAGATAGAAGACGGACAGGCCCAGGTCATTGTTGAGCGGTGTATTGGCTGCGGAAACTGCGTTATGGTATGTAGCCAGGGGGCAAAGGTTTATTTCAGTTCCATTGATAACGTTCTGAATTTATTGGATAAATCTGAAAAAGTTATTGCCTGCATAGCACCGAGTTTTCCTGCCGAATTTGCTGAAGCAGAAGATTACCGCTTGTTTGTGGGTATGATACGTCAACTTGGATTTTACAAAGTAGTGGAAGTGGGATTTGGGGCAGATCTGGTAGCAGCCGAGTATAAGCGTTTGTACCAGAGTGAGGAGAAAGGCTATATTAATTCCGATTGTCCGGCTGTGATGTATTATGTCCGGCAATATATGCCTGATTTAATAGAACACCTTGCACCTGTTGATTCGCCTGCTATGGCACTGGCAAAAGCGCTGAAAAAGAAATACGGACAGGATATAAAACTTGTTTTCGTTGGTCCGTGTGTGGCCAAAAAGGCCGAATCAGACCTTTATGATGAGGTGCTGACTTTTGCAGAATTGCGAAAAATTTTTGAGCAAAAGAGCGTGTCTGTTGACAATGCTATCCCATCGGATTTTGACCCGCCGCATGCAGGGCGAGGTGCAATTTTTCCTGTCAGCAGCGGGCTGTCGCGCACCATTGGTGAGGATTCCTGTGGGCTGGAAAACCGTATCATCATTGCCAGTGGACGAAAAGGGTTTAAAGAAGCCTTGAGGGAGTTTCACAGCAATGGCATGCAAAAATATCATCTGGAACTGCTGGCCTGTGACGGCTGTATAGCAGGGCCAGGTATCACAAACTCTGATAGTGTTTTCCGCAGGCGTCTGCGTGTGGAGCGGTATGTGGATCAAAAAATGCAGTACTTCAACTACGATGAGTGGAAAAAGGAATTTGCTCAGTATGCAGACCTGGATTTAAGCCGTGAGTTTACTTCTATGGACAGGCGTTTGCCTATGCCATCAGATGAGGAGATTGAAGCAGTATTGCACCGACTCGGAAAATATACACCACAAGACCATCTTAACTGTGGCGCCTGTGGATATGACACCTGTATGGATCATGCCATTGCCATAGCCCAGGGAATGGCCGAGGAGGAAATGTGCCTTCCGCATACCATTGAAAAATTGCATGAGACCATTGAACAACTACACGAAGCCCAGGAGGCTCTGGTACAATCTGAGAAACTGGCAAGTATGGGACAGCTCTCGGCAGGAATAGCTCACGAGCTTAATAATCCGCTCGGAGTAATCACTTTATACGCAAATATTATTTGTGAGGAAGTGCCTGAGGATTTGCAAATATATCAGGATGTGAAAGTCATTGCCGAACAGGCCGAACGCTGTAAGAAAATAGTCAGCGGACTGCTGAACTTTGCCCGCAAGCAGAGTATAAATCTGCGGCAAACAAATCTGCCTGGGTTTATAAAAAAAGCACTTGAATCCGTGGTTATTCCGCGCAATGTGGAAATTGAATTTAAAAATAACCTGCATAATGAAACAATTTGGCTGGATACAGATCAGATGATGCAGGCAATAACAAATATCCTGAAAAATGCTGTAGAAGCCATGTCCGAGGGAGGACGGCTAACCATAGAACTGGAAGAAGCTGAGCAAGATTTTGTTAAGATAACCATTGGCGATACAGGTTGCGGAATTCCAAAGGAAAATATTGACAGGATTTTCACCCCGTTTTTTACTACCAAAAAACAAGGAGGCACAGGTCTGGGGCTTCCGCTTGTTTATGGAATTGTCAAGATACATAAAGGAAAAATATTTGTCAAATCCAATGCCGACCCTGTCAAGGGACCTACATGGACAAAATTTATTATCACTTTGCCACGTAATCCTAAAAAACTGTAAAACAAATAAACTATGGAAAAATACAGAATACTTATAGCCGAAGATGACCCTGATTATCTGGAACAGATAAAAATTATGTTAGGGGACGATAAATTTGATTTTATAACTGCTGGATCGCAGAAAGAGGCAGAAAAACTTATCAAGGAAACAAAACCAGATCTGGCAATCCTTGACGTGATGATGGAACAGGATGATAGCGGCTTTGTCCTGGCACATAAAATAAAAAAAGCACATCCGGATATACCTGTTATTATTCTTACCGCACTGGGACGTGAGACACGTTTTGAGTTTGAGCCGGATGATGAGATTGAAAAGAAATGGATAAAGGCTGACAAATACCTTGAAAAAGGCGTGCGTCCCGACCAGCTGCAGCGTGAAGTCTGCAAGCTGCTGAAAATATAGAAGTTTCTGGCGTGAGGGATTGAAGCGGATATGAGGAGAAGGCGAAGGCATTTTGGGTAATTGTAAAAATAGCAATATCAGTTCTTTCATTAACAGGTATCGCCGAAGAGTAAAACAAAAATTGTATCTCATAGCCCTGGCGGGCGGAGGCGACCAGCGGAAGCCCCACGCACCGCCACAGGGCTATAGCCTGAGCCAATCCGAATATGAGCGGAAAGCCCGGCCCGAAGCCGACAGGCTGAGGGACACGCCCAAAAAAATAAAATATTAAAACTATGCCACGGCTAAAATTACTCATTGTGGATGATGAACCTGGTATCCGTGCGGGTATCAGTCGTATCCTGCGTAACTATCAAATTACTTATCCGTTTATTGACGAAGTGTTTGAATTTGACATTCTGGAAGCAGAGAATGGACAGCAAGCTCTTGATATTATTGACAATCAGAAAGTTGATTTGGTGCTTCTGGATAATAAACTGCCGGATGTTGAAGGAATTGAAATTCTGCATCGCTTGAACGAGATGAACTACGACGCTGCGGTGATGATGATTACTGCGTATGCGTCTGTGGAACTGGCAGTTAGAGCCACGGATGAGGGAGCATATAATTTTTTGCCCAAGCCTTTTACTCCGCAGGAACTCAAATCTGCCATTGAAAACCTGACCAAATATCTGTATCTCAAGCGTATGACCAGGCGGATGTCCCATGCTGGACGTGAGGTCAGGTTCAAATTCCTCTCCGTGCTGTCGCACGAGCTGAAATCTCCGCTAAATGCCATTGAGGGCTATCTGCGTATTATGAAGGACAGACAAATGGGCGAGAGTATTGACGATTACGAGAAGATGATAGACCGCTGTCTGGAACGTATCAAGGGAATGAGGACGTTAATAATGGATTTGCTGGATTTGACACGAATAGAAAATGGGGAAAAACAAAGGCGCATCAGGCCGCAGGACATTGTGCAAATAGCCAGAATAGCCGTGGATACTATTTCGCCAATGGCTATACAGAAAAATGTAAAAATCCATCTTGACGCTCCGGAGGAACTGATATTTGTTTGCTCCGAAACCGAGATGCAAAGCATTTTTACCAACTTGCTGTCCAATGCCGTGAAATACAACAAGGATGGAGGCGAAGTTTTCTTTGTCCTGCGCGACCAGCCGGATAAAGTCGTTATCATTGTGGAGGATACAGGCATTGGGATGACCCAGGACGAACAAAAGCTGCTGTTCAAGGAATTTAGCCGTATAAAAAACGAAAAAACACGTATGATACCCGGCAGTGGGCTTGGCCTGTCAATTGTCAAGCGCATAGTGGATCTTTACGGCGGAAAAATATCCGTGTGGTCCGAGCCGGATGTTGGCACAAAGTTTACTATAGAGCTGCCCAAGTCCCAGAAATGAGGTTATAAACGAACGCCCGGGCTTATTGTGAGGCCCGGGCGTTCGTGGATTTGGAGTTTTAGTTGATTAGTTATTTTCCTCATGCACCTGGGCACTATCATGCACAACCAGATTAAGTGCAGAGGCGTCAATGCCCTGGTAATAGAGGTCTGCGTAATCGGAGAGTTCACCTGAGATGCTATTAGTAGCATTGACATGGGCCTCGCTGTTGCCCGAGAGGTTTACCAGATAATCCTTTGCAACTAAATCTTTACCGTCGTAGTCGGCATTACCAGAAGCAGTAAGGCCTACATAATTACTATTGCCTTTTATTTTCAGGTCAGCATCATCTTTTAGGTTCAGGATGAGTGTTTTACCAGTAAGTTGCAGGGAAGCGTCACCTTCGCCTACTACTGTAATAAGTAGACTGTCAAAGGAGAAGTTATCGTCGTCAGCTTCCAGGTCTCCGTTCATACTAACAGTAATGCTTCCTATGTTAGTAAGGTCCGGAAGATACAAAACAGCATCAGAATTTCCGGAGATGGTCAGGACATTGCCCACTACTGTGTAGCTCAGGCTGTCGTCGTCTTTTTTATCATCTGAGGCAATCATAACCTTATCACCACGGACGATTTTAACATCAGCATTGTTGGTAATGATGATGTTGGTAACTTTACTCAAATCAGCTTTTTTCTGGCAGCCAAAAGCAACGAATAAAAGTCCTAAAAAAATAACACTAAATTTTTTCATGGTTCAGTAGTTTTTAGTTTTCTATATGTGATTCGTAAATCAAAAGTTTTTTAAATTAAAAGTCAATTTCGTTAAGATTTTTTATAATAAAACTGGAAACCTGTCTGTAAATAGGTATAAAAAACACCCGACAGCGAAACTGCCGGGTGTTTAGTTTTTGAGTAAGTGAAAGCTTATTGTACCATAACGATATGAGAGTTATATTCAATTGATCCGTCCTGGTCAACAGGAGTAAATTTTCCTACATCCGTGCACAGGAATTTAATCATATACTTATGGCGGGCCGGTTCGTAGGTTGAGAATGTAATTTCGTAATAAACGGGCACGCCGTAAAGCTCAGGCTGAGCATCAGGATATTTGGTTTCCAGCAGGATATTTATGGCCTGATCCAGACGCTGCCACAGTACTTTTGTTGCTTCATCGTCGTCGGCTGGTAACAGGTTCAAGCTATCTCTGCTACGACGTACAGTCAGGCGCATATCAAAGTTACAGTAGTAAGAGCTGGCACCAAAGTAGTATTCTGTGTTTGTGTATGTTGGATGCATGTATTCGGGTTTATTATTTTTGACCCAATCCACGATTATCTGGTAGTCAGAGCAAGTCATTTCGTATTTAACGGTTGGGTCAAATTTCCATCCTAAGCTACCTTTATGGATATATTGCTCAGTTTTCTGTTCCAGAGCATTCCAGTTTTCTCCGTCAAAGAAGAATTCATTGTAGTGATATTTAGTGTTCCATCCTCCGTAGTTGTATTTATAAATCACTTCTTTTACGTCTCCGGGTTGTGCATAAATGAATTTGTTTTTCAGGAATTTAGCTATATAAAAGTTTGGGTCGTAGTCGGAGGTGAAATAATGGTTTTCTGCAGCAGTTCCTCCCATGGTTTCGTAATCTTCGGGGCGGTAAACATACTGGTCGTCTGGAGCTATCCATGAACCAGCTTCTTTAATGCAATATATCGCATGTTCATAGACTTTTGAACCGTCATTATAGTTAAATTTCACCACCAGTCTGTCATAATTATCGTATTGATTTGTGGAGTTAAGATAGTCTGGGACAACTACCTCTGGTTTATTATTCTGGTCGTCCAGAGCGCTGACTCCGAGATTACTATAAACGCTTGATGGTAAAGTAATTGTTTGAGCATACGGGAAAACATAGCTATGGTCGTAGTTGTAGGTGATTTTAGCTATTGATCCGGAGTCCAGAGCAGGAAATTTATAAGCCAGGAAAGGAGGAATAAATTTTGGACCTGGACGAGTTTCCGAGAAAGAGTGATATGTTTTTATAGCTTCGCAGGCAGCTGAGTCTTGAGCATTTTCAGCTGCTACCAGGCTTACACTGGCAATGGTGTTATAATCGTCATTGGTAAGCGTGTATTGAATTGTTTTGGAGAAAGGCTTTTTTTGAGCCTCCAGCTGTTTGTAAATATCAGCCATAGGATTACAGCCCATCAAAGCTATGATCAGGAATGTTATTACCGGTAGAAATATTTTTTTCATGGCAAAAAGTTTTTTTGGTTTTAATGAGTTAAAAATCAATTCTCTGCCCCTGAGCCAGGGGCAGAGAAGGATATATTAGAAATGGACTTTCAGAGAAAGTGTCCAGGTGCGGCCAAAGCCGAAGAATACGTAGGAGCTCAGGGCATCGTGGTTATTTCCGTCCAGAGCGTCGGATATGTATTTGGTATTGAGTACATTGTTAACTTTTCCGTAGAGAGTAGCTTTGAAGTTACCCAGTTTGAAATTGTATTTCATACCCATATCCAGCAAGCTGTAAGAAGGAAGTCTCCATGCATCGCTACGGTCATTGGGATTGGTGCGGTTTTCTACGTCAAAATAAGCGTATATACGGTCGTAGTATGTCCAGTCGCTACTAAGCCACAATTTAGGTAGAGCCTGCCATTCCAGACCAAGTCCAGCGGTTGTTTGAGCAGCATTTCCTACGTGGATACCTTTTGCATAGACAGCGACAGTACCCAGGAAGTTTTGTTGTTCGTCATATATATCAGCCACTACGTCGTTAGCCCAGCGCCAGTCACCGAGAGAACCCATAGCATGTATTTTCAGAGATTTGAACGGTTCCATACGCATCTCTGCCTCCAGACCTTTGTGTATAGCGGTTATACCTTTTATGTTAGCTACAGTTGTACCCATTGTGCGCACCAATGTTTTATCCTTCCATACCGTGTAATAAGCATACAGATTCAGGCGCAGCCATTTGGAGATATACCCCAGACCTGCGTCGCTTGAGAGTACTTTTTCCGGAACAGCACCAGTATTCACTTCATTGGTATAGTTAAGGAATATGAAACGGAACTGTGGCGGACGAGTGAAATAGCCGGCATTGGCAAAGACGTTAATCTTACTTGTAACGTTATAGTTGGCACCTCCTTTTACGCTATAGGTAAAGAATGATACCAGAGGACTTACCTGATTGCCAGGAGTGTATTGGAAATAGTCAATACGGCGGTAGAAGGTCTCAACAGCTGATCCGGAGAGGAAAGCAGAAAATTTATCCATAGGGTCAACGTATTCCATTTGATAGAAACCACCTGTCCAGTAAACCTCGCCAATATTGTAGTAATAGATTTTGTCTCCTTTGTGCAGAGGAGTATTGGGGTCGCGGTTTACGTCAGCATTGTCAAGGTAGTATTCTCCGCCCAGCAGATCTTCTATTTCTGTGTAGTGGAATCCACGGTAGTAGCGGGCATCTATACCTGCAGTAATATTGAAATTCCACAGTTTGGTATTGAGAGAAGAAAGCACACCGTACCAGTTATGTTCGTTTTTGGCCATAGCGGATATTACCTGGGATTGTCCGCTGATAGATCTTGCATTGATGGCTATAGCCGAATCAATATCCAGCTGTCCTTCGGGGGTTAAGAGAGTATTAGCATAGGGCAGTCCGGAAGGATATTGATATCTGAGCAATTGCTGTTGAGGTCCAATGATACGGCGTCCACCGCCGCGTCCGTAAGAAGCATAAATAGCTGTGTTAATCTGGGTTTTGGGGCTGATAGTCCAGAAATGGTTAAAGATGAACATTGGTTTGTGATAAGTGTTATAGGCATAAGCACCACCCCATATTTTTCCGTGTCTCCAGCCCCAGTCGGGGTTATAACGTACTCCATAAGGATTATCCAGCCAGAAGTTTATAGGACGCTTGTAAGGACGCTGATTGTGCCATTGTGGAGCGCCAAAGAGTGTAAAGCTGATGGTGTGATGGTCATTGAATTTTTTTGCGGCACTGAGGAAATATGTCCAGGCATCAAAATTTGTCCCCATGATGTAGCCATCGCCCTGGGTGTGACTGCCGCTGAATGTTACTGCCCATCCGTTTTTGAGAAGACCAGTGGAGAGTGTGAAAGCTGTTTTGCGATAGTTGTTATTACCCATACTATAAAATACACTACCACCTTGTTTTACGTCCGTGGTTTTGGTAAGGATGTTAATTGTACCACCTACAGAGGAGATAGCCAGACGCGAAGCTCCCAGACCACGCTGTACCTGGATGCTACGGGTTACATCTGACAGTCCAGCCCAGTTGGACCAATAGACTCTTCCGTTTTCCATGTCATTGACAGGTACACCGTTAATCATTACGGCAAAGTTACGTGAGTCAAATCCACGCAGATTAATACGGGAATCTCCGAACCCTCCACCTTGTTTGGTCGCATAAACACTTGGGGTCATTTTCAAAATTTCCGGGAATTCCTGATTACCCAGTTTTTCATCTATTGTTGCAGGAGTAATACGGGAAACAGACACCGGAGTACGGCGGTCAACAGCAAAGCTTGCCACAACTTTTACTTCCTGCAGTCCAATGGCATTACTTTTCATTTTGATAGTGCCCAGGTCCAGTGTCTCTCCTGCTTTAGGGGCTACTGGCTTGCTATAGTCCTGATAACCAAGGAAACTGATTACCAGAGTAGCAGGCTGTGCTGGTACATCAAAACTGAAATTTCCGTCCAGGTCGGTCATTGTGCCGTAGGTAGTACCTTTGAGATATACAGAAGCACCGATAATTGGTTCTTTGGTGTCGGCATCAACAACCTTTCCTTTTATTGTCTGCCCATAACTGATTTGGACAAACGCTATTAGCAAAAAGGTCAGGAAAAGTTTTAGATTTCTCATAATCATACTATTTTTGGTTTATAGAAGTGGGCATTAAATTTATAAAATTTTAAATTGATTGTAAATAAATTTTTCAATGGAATTTTTAAAGCTTGTAGCAAAAGATATTTACCATAAGCAAGGACAGGGAGAACAATTTACTTTGATTTTTCCTAATGCACGTTCTATTAAGTATTTTAAGCGACATTATGCACAGTTGATTGATAGTCCTCAAGTAATTTCCCTGGTGCCATGGCAGAATTTTCTGGATAGTGCATTGGGCATGGATCAGGGCAGCCATCTTGCTCTGATTTTTCAGCTGTATAAATCTTTTCGCAAAGTTCTGGGGAATAGGGATAATTTCAAAGATTATACTCTGGATAAATTTTTCAGCCTGGGTGAGACAATACTTTCGGATTTTAATGAAGTGGACAATTATTTGATTGACCCTCAGAATATTTTTGTCAATATCGCTGACCTGGAGACATTATGGACTACCGACTATCTGACTGACGAACAGAAGGAAGCTATTGAGCGTTTATGGAGCCACTACAAAGGAGAGAACCTTAGTTTTTTCAAAGAATTATTTGCTGCGATGTTTGATATTTATATGGATTTTCGCAGCCGTCTGGCAGAAAAGAAAATTGTTTATTCGGGATTGCGTAACCGATTGATAGTAGAACGCTTACATAGTGGTGAAGATTTATTTAAAGATATACCTCGTCCGGCTTTTGTGGGATTTTATGCTCTGAGTGCTTCCGAACGTGAGATAATGAAATTTTTGAAGCAAAATCATAATGCTTTGTTTTATTGGGATATGGATAAGGCTTATTATGAAGACCCATTGCACGAGGCAGGACTGTTTTTGAGAAAAAACATAAAGAATTTTCCTAACGGGCTGGATTATGAGAATTTTGATAATCTATTGAAAGATAAGAATTTAAAGATAATATCAGCTCCGCAAAATGTAGCTCAGGCCAAAGCTATTCCATGGGTATTTAAGGATATGGGAATAAACCGGGAGAATAAGGAGAAGCTTGCTTCTACTGTCATTGTCCTGCTGGATGAGAGTATGCTATTCCCTGTGTTATATTCTTTACCGGATTATGCCGACGAAATAAATATTACATTGCAGTTTCCGTTTTATCTTACCTCGCTATATTCCTTTTTTGATAAATGGATTTATCTTATTCGTCAGCTTATTGTGTCCTCAAAGGTATATTACAAGGATTTTCTGCAGCTGATAAAAACAGAGATTGCCCGGAAATACTTTCCTGATTTTGTTAATGGTTTTGCTAATGTACTGGAACACAGGCAGATTTTGTCAATACAGGTTCAGGATTTAAAAGATATTCCGCAGGCTGATATGTTGTTTGTCTTTGAGAAGAAAAATGCGGGGTTTTTATTGGAACACGTCAGGAAGTTAATTTTCTGGATGTTGAAGAAAGCTGACGATTTTGACCGGGAGTATTTGTATTATGTTTATAATCAACTTGGTGAGTTAATCAGCGATATGGAGGAATTTGACGAGAATATTGATGTTTTGATGGCTTTGCATTTGTTATCGCAGATATTGTATTCGGTGCGTGTGCCTTTCCAGGGCGAGAGTGTGGAGGCATTGCAGATAATGACCATTATGGAGACACGAAACCTGGATTTTGAAAATGTGATAATCCTGGGAATGAATGAAGGAGTATTTCCTAAAATGAGCCGTAGCCATTCATTCTTTTCCGAGTTTATCCGAAGGGCTTATGGCCTGCCTGTGATGTCCTACAGGGATGCTTTGTATAGCTATATATTTTACCGTCTTATCCAGCGCGCCTCTAACGTTTATCTGATATATAATTCCGTGCCTTCGCAAGGTGTTGAAGGCCCGAGCCGTTATCTGTTGCAGCTGGAAAAAGAAACTAATTTGATTTCGCAACACATAGTTTTTACTGATGAGATTACTATTCCTGCTGTAGAGGAGACTTTTCCTTTGCCTGAACATGATTACCGCCCTGATTATATCTCGGTTTCTGCAATTAATGATTATATAGAGTGTCCGCGTAGATTTTTTTATAAACATATTGTGAAATTGCCCGAACCTCAGCAGATGGATTTGCTGGAGTTTGACCATGCTCTGTTGGGATCCATGGTGCATAATGTATTGGAGAAAATTTATTCTACTATTGCCCGCAGAAATAATCACATTATTGATGCGGAAAATCTTAAAGCTGAATTAGGGAAAATTGACCAATACATCAAGGCTTTTATTGAACAAAATGAGGATGTTGCTGGGATGGATTTCTTTTCTGGCGTGAACAAGATAAAGCTTCAGGTGGTAAAAGATTATGTCCGTAAGGTGATAGAGTTTGATATAAACGCTTATGTGCCTTTTGAAATAATTTCTTTGGAAAAAGATAAATTATCTGACCGGAATTCTGGTTATTCTGTTAAATTCCCTGTTACAGAGGATTTTAGTCTTTCTCTATATGGAATTTTGGACCGCGTGGACAAAAAACTAATTGATAATGTGGAAGTGATTAGAATATGTGATTATAAGACTGGTAGAAAGGAAACAAGGTTTGGTTCGGTAGAGGAATTGTTTGGCGAAAAGCCTAATAGCCCTGTTTTTCAGCTACTTTTTTACAAATATATGGTTAAAGACCTCAAGGAATTTAGTGATAAGATTGTAGTCCCTTATCTTTATTCCATACCACGACTGCTGGAGAGAGGTTATACTGGCTATCTTACAACAGGACGGAATAATATATATGACCACGGAAATATTGCTGAACTGGATGAGGTTATTATGCCTGATTTTGAAGTCAGGCTCAAGGATTTGTTAAGAAAAATAATTTTTGAGGATAAAGAGTTTGCTAAGACCGATGATGCCACACGTTGCACTTATTGTCCTTATAAGGAATTATGCGGGATATAATCCGGTAAACGTTTTAATTTTTGTTGGCAGGATAATTTTTTCTTTTGCTATGAAATGATAACTTTACTTTGGTTTTATGTTGCAAAAAAAACTTTTAATGTGATGACCCACAGAAGTTTGGTTTCCATTAACGATTTGACGGCTGATGAAATCATGGAATTGATGGAACTCAGCCGTTTTTTTGAGCAAAATCCACAGCCTCATCTCCTTGACGGTAAGGTTATTGCCACACTTTTTTATGAGCCCTCCACGCGTACCCGTCTTAGTTTTGAGACTGCTGTGCAGCGCCTGGGCGGACGAATTGTTGGCTTTGCTGATGCCTCGGTTTCCAGTGTGCGTAAGGGTGAAAGCCTAAAGGATACAATCCTTACAGTGGCTAATTATAGCGATTTGATTGTTATGCGTCACCCTCTGGAAGGAAGCGCACGTTTTGCCTCTGAGGTCTCGCCTGTTCCTATTGTTAATGCTGGAGATGGTGCTAATCAGCATCCTACACAAACTTTGCTTGACCTTTACTCAATAATTAAAACACAGGGACGGCTTGATAAACTCAATATTTTCCTTGTGGGAGACCTCAAATACGGACGTACCGTGCATTCCCTGGTAATGGCTTTGTCCCACTTTTCTCCGAGGTTTGTATTTATTTCGCATCCGGATTTGAGAATGCCCGTGGAATATAAAATGTTTTTGAAAGAAAAAGGAATTGAATTTGAAGAACAAGAGGATTTTGAAAACCTGACTGAGGCTGACGTCCTGTATGTTACACGTGTGCAAAAAGAGCGTTTTTCTGACCCTATTGAATACGAAAAAGTCCGTCATTTTTACAGGATAACGCTTGATATGCTTGACAAAACAAGGGATAACCTGAAAATTATGCATCCCCTCCCGCGTGTGGACGAAATAGCTGTGGAGGTGGACGCCAGCCCAAAGGCATATTATTTTCAGCAAGCGCGTAATGGCGTTTTTGCCCGTCAGGCTATTATTGCCAAAATTTTAGGTTTAAAATGATTGTGCCATGAAAAAAATTATTTTTTTATTGATGATTTTGCCTTTAGTTTTTACTGGATGTAAGAAAAAAAAAGCTTCCAGTGATGATACTGCAACTAAAAAGTATATCAACACTATTGCAGAGAAAGCTATAAAAAATGATACACTCCGTCCATCAGAGGATTTTTCCAAAGAGGTAGAGATAGATTCTCCTTCGGTGGTATTTTTTATGCCCGAATACAAGGAACGGCAGAATATTATGCATTTCTATGGAGATGACCCCTATAGCAAGATGCAATTGCAGCAAATGTTCCGTAATTTTTTCCGTTTATACCGCGCTGTACGTCCGGAGTTGAAAAAAGATAGTATAAATTGTTTTTTTACTTATCACTGGAAATTTAAGATAAAGACTGATACCGGGTACACTTATTTTGACCGTAAGGAACAGAATCAAATATTTGGTTTTATCCTTGCCGACGGGCACAGCCAGCCGCAGATTTTTTACGGATTGTATCGTATCGGAGAAATGGAGAGCCTTATAAGCAACTATTTCAAAATCAAGGACTTCAAGGTAAAACAGTATTTTTCCATAGATCAATCTCCGCCTATTGAGGGTTCACCATGATGCTTTAATTTAGTTTTTTCATATACAAGTGTCCACCATGCCCCCAGATAACTGCTTGTTATGCCTATTACAGAACCGGCAAGGACATCTATCAAAAAGTGCTGGGATAGATATATGCGTGAGTAAGCTATTATTACAGCCAGCAGAAAATAGACAAATTTTACCCAGTCTTTGCGGGCGAGGAAGGCCAGAAAAAAGAAAATAGCAAAGGCTGTAGCAGTGTGTCCCGAAGGAAATGAATGTAAATAATGCATCTTTACCCCTTCTACCAGATGCAGCGGATAATCCGGAAAATATAAAGCAAAATATTTGGCCGGACGGTAAGCTTTTACAGTGTGTTTGAGCAGCTGCACCAGGAAATTAAATATCAACGCCGACATTAACAATCCTCCTGCCTTGTCCTTTTCTATTATAGCCACCACTATCATGATTATCACCAGAAACCATCCGCTGCCCAGAAAAGTTATATACTTGAAAAAAAAGTCTGCCAGGGTACAGTTTAGCTGATTTAATGTGCTGTGTATCTGGAATTTTGTGAATACTGCGGTGACTATCCCACCTATTAGTAAAATTATCAGGTACGGAATGAGAAAAACTTTTGTGCGGTGGTATATTTCTTTTATCGCATCCATTTTCGTAAATTTGATTACACGGCAAAAATAGAAAAATGGTTGTTAAATTTTCTGATTTTAATGAAAATTTCCGTTCCCGACTGTATGATCATATAAAGGAGGTGGAGAAAGTCTCCAGTGCCGAGGTAGTGGTCATTGTGAGGGCTTCCTCTGATAATTACAGGGATGTGGCTCTCTGGAGTGGTTTTGTATTGCAAATTCTGGTGGCTGCTTTTATGCTTTTTTCTCCCATTGTGTTTAGTCCATACACTATTTGTGCATCTACACTTCTGGCTTTCTTGCTGGGGTATTTGCTTGTCCAGGTTATTTATCCTCTCAAGCGCATACTTGTTTCCACTGGCCGTAAGCAGCGGGCTGTGGAAATATATGCCAGAGCCATTTTCCAGAAAGGGAAAATCCATTATACTCGTGAACATACTGGTTTGTTGATTTTTGTTTCCATTTTTGAACGCATGGTTTACCTTGTGCCGGATGTGGGATTGCAGCATGCTATCCCACAGCATGTCTGGAAGCAAATACAGGATAGTTTTTCTGAAATTTTTAATGGGGATAATTTCGTTACCGAGGCACTTTTGTCCAGGATAAATGAGCTTAAACGGATTTTGAAAGACTATCTACCAGTCAGAAGTGATGACATTAACGAAATACCGGATGATTTGAAAGTTGATTTGTAAAATTCTAATATCTGGGAAATGAAAAGAAAACATCTAAAATATTTTTTGCTTACCGCTTTTGTGATGACCATAAGTTTTCTGGTGATAGCACGTCCGGGCGGTGGACACAGTTTTTCTTCTGGCCGTAGTTTTGGCGGAGGTTATGGCGGATATGGCGGAGGTGGAGGTGATATATTGTGGATTTTGTATCTCTTACCTCCGGAAATTAGCATACCTCTTGTAATTATAATTGTGCTTTTTGTTATGTTCCGGCGACAGAGCCGTAGCGAGGATTTTACTATGGTCTCGGCACCTACGGCTTATAATGTGGTTAATAATAATATCAGCATTGCCCGGCAGATAGCTGCAATTAAAGCCCTGGATCATAATTTTTCAAGGGTACTGTTCCTGGATTTTGTCGCTTCGCTTTACACTAAGTTTTATGTATATCAGTCGGACAAAAAACGATTGTCTGCTTTGAATCCGTTTTTTGATGCATCGCTGCTAAGCCGCTTTATTCAGGATAAAGTGCCCCTGAAAGTCTCTGAAATAGTTATTGGCGGTATGCGTATAGAAAAAGTGGCTATTACCGGGGAGGTGATTAAAATTTTTGTCAGGATTAAATCCAATATGACCATAGAAGCTAATGGACAGGCCATGCGTTATATCGTGGATGATCGCTGGACACTGGCCAGGGATAAAAATGTCCTCTCCCCAGAACCGGAAAAAATGCATGTTGTCTCCTGTCCGGCTTGTGGGGCACCTGCTGATTTCAATGACGCAGGATATTGTAACAGTTGTGGAACCCTTATCCGCCCGGGGAAAATGCAATGGTATGTTGTGGACAGAAAAGTTTTTGATTTTTCCGTGTTTCATACTACTGCTTTGCTTACTTATGTCCAGGAACAGGGCACTGACCTGCCTACTGTGTACGACCCTTATCTGCGTCAGCGTATAGACCAGTTCTGCGAAATTCATGGTGTACAATGGCCAGACTACCAGCAGAAGTTTATTTCAGCGGTGGTGCAGCCTACTTTTGAGGAAATTTACAAAGCATGGTCAACTCTGCAATGGAACAAAGTGCGGCATATTCTCTCAGACCGCTTGTGGGAATCTTATAACTTCTGGATACAGGCCTATAAACAGCATGGATGGCGTAATATGCTGGATGTCTCTCTGCAGAAGGTAGAAGTGGTGCGTGTAGAATTGGACAGGTTTTACGAGGCTGTCACTGTCAGGATTTTTGCCTCTGGCCTTGATTATGTTGCCGACAGTAACGGAAAAGTTTTGGCGGGTAGCAAACGGATACCAAGACGTTTTTCAGAATATTGGACTTTTATCCGGCGCACTGGTGTGGAGAGGGATGATATAAGTCTGCATCGTTGTCCTGCCTGCGGAGCTCCTGCCGATAAAATTGGCCAGTCCGGAATATGTGAATATTGCGGAAACAAAATCACCTGGGGCGATTTTTCCTGGATATTGGCTATTATTACTCAGGATGAGGAATATGGCTATTAAACAGGCCTGCGCCAGGTTTTTATGGGTTGCTTTTTTGTTTGTGGTAAAAAAATAGCCCGCAGATACATCCGCGGGCTAAAAAAGAAACAAACCCCAAAAACCTGGCGCCATGAAAGCCATAATGTTCAAAGCACCATAATACAAAAATAATAGTATTGGACAATTTTTTCCAAGCCAGAAATGTTAAAATTTACAATTTTCCGCCTGTAATCATCAGGTTAAGTATAGCCTGGCGGTCTTCTTCAGAGAGCGGAAATACCCGTCCGCTGACATTGACCTTGTTCATTAGTTGAAGTATTGGTATGCGGTCGTCGCGGGATATACCCACGTCACCCAGTCTTGTTGGCAGGCCTATGAGCTTGAAAAAGTCTTCAAACTTCAGAATTGTGTCCTCAGCTGTGATACATTCGTTAGGGAACAGCAAACGTCCCAGATGACGTATGCGTTCAGGTATTTTATCCAGATGCAGTTTCATCCATGCCGGAAAAGCAATGGACAGAGTAGCTCCGTGAGCTATATCGTACATATAGGATAGCACGTGTCCTACGGCGTGTGTACCCCAGTCGCCACTGTTTCCACGGCCTATGGCAGTAGTGCCGTTGAGTGCGTATGTTCCGGCAAGCATCATCCTTGCGCGCAGCTTGTAATTCTCAAGGTCGTTTATAAGTCGTGGACCAATGTCCATAATTTCTTTTATAATGGACACAGAGAAATAATCGGCCAGTGGAGCTTGCCCATCTCCGAAATAAGCTTCAAGGGCGTGGGCAATGATGTCTGCCATTCCGCAGGCTGTCTGGTACCTGGAAACAGTAATGGTCAGGCTCGGGTCAAGGAAAGATTCCTTTGGATACATTAACTCATGGCGCCAGCCTATTTTTTTATCCACTTTGTGATTTTGCAAGACAGCTACGGCATTGTTTTCACTACCTGTGCCCACTACGGTTAATACCGTAAGGATAGGCAGGGCGTCGGTAGGTTCGGCTTTGCCTTCCATAAATTCCCAGGCATCAATATCAGATTTGGCTACAACAGCTGTAACTTTGGCACTGTCAATAACACTACCTCCGCCTACGGCAATGACCATGTCAACTTTTTCCTTACGGGCAAGCTGAGCTGCTTTAACAACATCGTCAACAACAGGATTGGGTTTTATCCCTCCGTATTCAACAAAGGTTAGCCCTGCCTGCGAGAGCTGATTGGTAACTTTTACCAGTATATTGTGTTTTTTTACAGATCCCTGTCCGTACATTATAAGTGCACGGCGCCCATATAAAGGTGCACGTTCGTGGATTTTATATAAAGCATCACTACCAAAATGTAAACGAACCGGATTGTAGAATGAGAAATTTTCCATTTTTTTTAGTTTTATTTTAGTCTGCTGCCAAAGTAAGAATTTTTTTAAAACAAAAAAAGCAGCTTATTTCATATTCCGCGCTTGTTTGATTTTCTGATAAGCTTCAAGGATAAGGCGGAATTGTTCCTGAGCCTGTTGAGCCAGTTCGGGATTTGGCTGACGGTCGGGATGATACATTTTTGCCAGAAGACGAAAACGTCTTTTTACCTCGCTATCACTGGCCGAAGGGCTTATCCCAAGGATGCGGTATTGATAATCCAGGTCAGATGAATAACTATATCTGGTTTCCTTTTTATTTTTCTGGTATTGATAAGCATATTCTCTGGATAGAATAATATGTTTCAGACGGAAATATTCATCTGTAGTAATATTAAAAATCCCGGCCAGTTGTTGCATTATTTCATCTTTTTCCGCTTCCCGGACGTTGTCAAAGGCATATAACTGGAAGATCAAGGTGAATAGCAGGCGTTTGTCGTTGAGAGAAATAAAATGCAGAAGACGTTTAAGATTTTTTATGTCAAAATCAAAACCTTTATTAAATTTTTCCATGGCCTGCGAAGCTATCTCATGGCCGTAAAAACGCACAAGTGTTTGATATATAATAGTTTTGTCTTGTTCGTTATAATTTTTGAACTTGCCAAGGAAATATGCAAAAATTGTATAAATATAAGCGAAGATCGGAAGATGCTGTGTTTGTTTTTCTATAACATGATTATAGATGCTGAATGCCAGGAGTATTACTCCGATGATAACAAATACCGAGACCCTGCCGATGTATTCCAGTATAGGGGAGAGCAGGACAATGAGAACAAACACGAACACCCACAGCTCCAGTAATTTTACTCTTTTGCTGGTGCGCAAGTTATCGTGGCTGTGGACAGCATTATCACGGCTGCGGCTCAGGGAAAAATAGGGGCAGAAAAGATGAAAATCAGGTTTGTCACCGGTGACTTCGCACATTATACCGCGTTTGCGGTCTCCGTATGAATACCTGCAGCTCCTGCATAGATTGGTTTTTGGCGGATAGTGCAGTTTGATATTATGGATGGTTTTACTCAATTATTTTAATTTGTTATTTTTGCCTCTCACAAACTCAAAATTACTAAAAATGGGAAAGAAATTAGCATATTCGGCTTTTGGTTTTATTCTTGGTATGATTATAATGGCTTTTGTGGATTTTAATATTAATCCGCTGTCCAATCAGTTGGTCAATGCTACTATGTGGTATCAGCAGTCTGACGAGATGAAAGCCATTTATTTACAGAATTTCAATTGGGCAAAGAAAATCGTGGAAATGGAGCAGATAAAGAATCAAAATCAATGGAAGCTTGCAGTTGTTGTGGATATAGACGAGACAATGCTTGATAACAGTCCTTACGAAGGTATGCTGGTAAAGACAGGAACTTCTTTTAGTCCCGAGACCTGGAATAAATGGGTAAATCTGCGTCAGGCCAAAGCTTTGCCTGGGGCTGTGGATTTCACACGTTTTGCTCGTAATCATGGTGTGGAAGTTTTTTATATATCCAACCGTAGTGTCAGTCAGCTGGAGGCAACTATTGATAACCTGAAGAAAGAAGGTTTTGCTTTTGCCGATAAGCAGCATGTGCTTTTGCGTGACAAAACCAGTGATAAAACTGAACGTCGTAAGCAGGTGCAGCAGTTTTACAAAGTAATTTTGTATCTTGGGGATAATATGGGAGATTTTGATCAGAAATATAAAGTGACGGCTCCAGAGTATGATTCTACAGCTTTGCACAAGGACTCCCAATTGTTCGGCACACGTTATATTGTTATGCCCAATCCTATGTATGGTGCATGGGAGCGTGCCCGTATGCCAAAGAAACCCATGACCGACCGCGAAAAAGCTATTTTTAAAATTCAATCCTTAATCGGATTTTAAAATATCTGGCTATGAAAGTTTACAAAGACGCTAATCTGGATATGCGTTTTGACCTTAATGATAAGGTCATGATAGGAAAGTTCCTGAAAAACTATGTTTTACTGAAAGAAACAGCTCAATTTACCGGTGGTATAGAGCTGTTAAGCCCTAAGGGTGTCATGCTTGACCTCTCAGAGGTTGAGGATATGGAGAATTATGCAAAATCTATCCTGGAAGATGATTTGACATTGCAATTAAAAGGACATGGTGTCCGTAAGTTTGCCCTTGTAAAAAGCCGTAGTGATAAACTTAATAATTTTGTAATGTCTCTGTTTGAAGGAGATAAAAAGCCTGAAAAATTAGAGATAGCTGAGTTTGACTCTGCCGACGATGCCCTTATATGGCTCAAGAGTTAAGACGACTGCAGACGCTTGGCCAGCTTGATACTGTCTATTTCTATTTTTAACACAAAGTAATCAAGCTCAAAGTTTATTGGCAGAAATAGATATTCGTATTTGGATTCGGTTTTGCGGGCAATGTCTATTAACCCCAGACCGGCGCCACCTTTTTCCGAGAGGTTTCCTTTTATTAATTGCTCTTTATACATTTTTTTCAGTTCCTCTTTGGTGGCGCCGTTTATTTTGTCCAGAGTTTGCTTGAGCCTTTCCACATTGGCTTTTAGGATTTTGTTGGACGTTATTATATAATAGATGTGTTCCATTCGTCCTATTATAAACAATCCGCTACCTTCGCCCAGTTCTTCGGTATGGCGTTGCATATTTTGCAGGATTTCCACAATAGTATGATAAACACGGCGGCGTGTGACTTTATCCGGTGTCTCTTTTTCTATCTCATTTTCAATTAGATCAGAAAAAAACATTGTTATCTTTTGGTTGAACTTGCCGATATAAACAATGTAAATGCCGTTTTCTATGAGGGAGTCATATAGATTTAAAATGGACTCCATGAAATAGGGGTCTAACTTCATTTTTTTGTAGTTTTTACTTTTTTGGCTAAGAGAATATAAACCGGAAGGTGGTCACTGTATCCGCCCAGAAATTCTCCGCCAGCAAATGTGCGGAACGGATATCCTGCAAAACGTCCTGTCTTCTGCAGCAGGAAAGGCTTTTTGTAAATTTTGTATGCTAAAAATTTGTATGATTTGTTTTCATCTGCCCGTAATAAGGCTTGCGAAACTATAATCTGGTCAAACAAATTCCAGGAATCGCCATAGGCCAGGGTGCCAATTCCTTTTTTGTAAAGTTTGTAAGAAGGATTGAACAGGTCGCCAGGATGTAAATCTTTTTTCCTGCCTTTGGCACCAAGGTATTTTACTACACTCTCATCCACTGGGTCATCGTTAAGGTCTCCCATAAAAATAATTTTGGCATTGGGATTTATTTTCAGGATGGAATCTACAATACGGCGGTCCACGGCAGCTGCTGTGTCCCTCAGAGGCTCACTGCGTTTTTGTCCTCCATAACGCGAAGGCCAGTGGTTAACTAATATATGTAATGTGTCAGTTTTGTCCAGTATGCCCCATACATATAAAATATCACGTGTGGGATGATGATTGGGTAATTCTACATGGTAAGGACGTGCATTTAGCAGACGGAAATAGCGTGGATTGAAAAGCATGGCAACATCAATACCGCGGCGGTCAGGCCCCTCAAAATGAACTATTTGATAATGACGGTTAGCTATTTCGGGCTGGGCCACAAGGTCTTCCAGAACGCGGCGGTTTTCAACTTCTGCTACACCAAGAATTATGGGACCGGTCTTTACATCATCAGTGCCAATACGCGATATGGCATAGGCCATATTATGAATCTTGATGTGGTAACGATTTGATGTCCAGTGCTTGGCACCATTGGGCAAAAACTCTTCGTCCCATTTGTTAGGGTCATTAATGGTATCAAACAGGTTTTCAAGATTATAAAAACCTATACATGCCAGTTTGACTTTTGTCTGGGCGAAATTGCGTCCGGGCAAAAGCAAAAATAAAGCGATAAAAATCCAAATTTTTTTCATGATTCCTTGCTGTTTAGTTCAAAAATGCCTTAACTTTGGACACTTTTAATTTGAAATGAAAAATAAAAAAAACTTTTAAACTTTTAAAAACATGAAGCAAAAATTAATTTTTCTCTTTTTGCTAATACTCTCCTTTTCAGTAGGATGGGCGCAAACACAAATCACAGGAAAAGTTATTAATCAGAAAGGGGATCCTATTCCCGGAGCTACCGTCCAGCTGCTGGGTACTTCCTTTTATACCCAGACCGGGGATGATGGAGTTTTTGTCCTGAAAAATATAAAGCCTGGTAATTATCAGATTTATGTATTTGCTGACGGATATACTGATTACATTAATCCTCTCAAAGTGGAAGGATCAACGCTTAATCTTGGAAATATTACTTTAGCACCGCTCGGAGGCGAGGAGGATTTAACCATTGTAGAAATCAACCAGGACGAAGTGGCTCAGGAAGAGGCTGGAGATGAAAATATTTCGGGTCTGCTTCATGGTTCCCGGGATGTTTTCCTTTCTGCTGCAGCTTATAACCTGGGTATGTTACGTTTCCGTGTCAGAGGATATGATAACCGTTATAACGAGGTTAATATCAACGGTATCCCTATGGAAAATCTGGATAATGGTCGTGTGTATTGGTCACTCTGGGGAGGATTGAATGACGTCACCCGTTTTAAGACCAGTTACCTTGGACTGGACCGCAATGACATGACTTTCGGAAATATTGCAGGTTCTACTACTATTGACATGTATCCTTCCAAGTTCGGTAAACAGATGAATGTTACATATTCACTTACCAACCGTACTTATCGCCAGCGCCTTATGTTTACTTATTCCACCGGCTTGATGGAAAACGGATGGGCTTTTACTTTCTCTGGGTCACGCCGTTGGGCCGAGGAAGGATACATACCCGGTACATTTTACGATGCTTGGGGATATTATATGGGAATTGAAAAGCAGATAAAAAATCATTCCTTTATTCTTAATTTCTTTGGCGCTCCTATCAAGCGCGGAAAAGCTGGAGCTACCGTGCAGGAAGCTTATGACCTCGTAGGAAGTCATTATTATAATCCATACTGGGGATGGCAGGACGGAAAAAAACGTAACAGCCGTATTGCCCAGTCTCATATCCCGGTTTTATTGCTCACTGATGTATGGAAAATTGACCGCAATACCAAGCTGACAACTTCGCTGGAGACGCGTTTCGGACGTAATGGTTCCACGGCTCTTAACTGGTACAATGCTCCAGACCCGCGTCCGGATTATTACCGTTATCTGCCCAGTTATATGACCAGCCCCGAAGCTGCTGAGGTCGTGGCCCAGGCTTTTGCTCACGACTCTTCTTACAACCAGATTAATTGGGCCAGAATTTATGCTGCTAATCAGTCAAGCTACGAAACTATTGAAAATGCCAATGGTATTGCTGGTAATACAGTTTCCGGCTACCGTGCACAATACATTATTGAGGACCGCCGTTACGACCAGTTTTCCACAGCACTCTCTTCTGTTCTCAACAAAGTGGTCAATGATAATCTGACAGTGGATGCCGGAATACTCGGGCGCTATTACGTTACGCATAATTATAAAAAGCTTGTTGACCTGCTTGGTGCTGATTACTGGGTGGACGTTGATAAATACGCCGAACGCGATTATGCTGACCCCGATTCTGCACAGAATGATGTCAGAATTCCAAACCACATTATTAAGGAGGGTGATAAGTTTGGATATGATTATAATGCTGTAATTTGGAATGCCCGCACATGGGCACAGGCATACTGGAATTTGCCCAGATTTGACATCTTTGCTGCCGGATATTTGAGCTATACAAACTTTTACCGTGTAGGGTTTATGCAAAATGGGCGTTTCCCGGATAATTCACTGGGCAAATCTAAATCTAACGTCTTCCTGAACTTTGGTCTTAAATCAGTGCTTACTTATAAAATTACCGGACGCCATTATCTGGTGGTGCGTGGTGCTTATATGACCGAAGCACCCACTTTTATGAATGCATACGTATCGCCGCGTACGCGCGATCAGGTGGCTGATAACCTTAAGTCGGAAAAAATCCTTTCTGTAGATGGTGGATATTATCTGCGTGCTCCACGTATCAAAGCTTCTGTGGTACTGTTTTATACACAGATTAATGACCAGACAAAAATCCGCAGTTTCTATCATGATGGATACCGTAATTTTGTAAATTACGTCCTTACTGGTATTAATACTGTACATCAGGGCATTGAAGGTGCTTTGCAGGTAAAGGTGACTTCGGCGATCACTGCTTCCTTTGCTGGTTCTATGGGATATTATTACTACAGTTCCCGTCCTCTGGTTACTATTACCGTGGATAATAGTTCTGAACTGCTGGCCAAAGACCGTGAGGTCTATCTCAAAGGTTATCTCGTGCCTGGAACCCCACAGACAGCTTTTACTGGCGGACTGCGATATAACAGTCCAAAATACTGGTTTGCCGGAATAAATGCTAATTATGTGGATGATAATTATATTGATATTAATCCCGAACGCCGAACCCCGGAAGCCGTGGCTTATGTTATCCCTGGTTCTGACCAGTGGAACGCTATCCTGCAACAGGAAAAACTGCCCGGAGGATATACCATAGATGCCTATTTCGGAAAATCATTTAAGTTTGGGGATAAATATCTGTATCTGAACATTTCGGTTAATAACATTCTAAATAACCAGAATATTAAGACTGGCGGATTTGAACAGCTGCGTTTTGATCAGAAAACGCAAGACCCTAACCGTTTTCCGCCAAAATATTACTATTATTATGGTCGTCAGTACTTTATTAACTTACGTTTCCGTTTCTAACATTTTGAAATTAAATTCTTAACAAAAAATAAAATAACTATGAAAGCAATAATCAAAATTTTAACTTTTGGTTTGTTAATCACAGGATTATTCCTCGGTGGATGTGTTAAGCAGAAATTTGACGTGCCACCGTCCAATTGTGATACCCTCAAAGACATACAGGCTAATACCACTATTAAAGATCTCAAACACATGCTGCCTGCTTATCAGGACACTCTCAAAATCACGGACGAGATAATTATTTCGGGTTATGTTATTTCAAATGACCAGTATGGAAATTTCTATAAAGAGCTGGTAATTCAGGATTCCACAGGTGGTATCAGCATAATGCTGGATATGTCTTACCTTTACACTGTTTATCCTGTAGGTCAGCGTGTTATTGTTTACTGCAAGGATTTATATCTGGGACGCACAAATAAGGTGGTTAAGCTTGGATCTACATACGAGGATGCCGGAGTTATTAAATTTGGACGTATTCAGGGACAGGCTCTTATTGATAAACATATTGTTAAAACCTGTGAAAATAAACCTCCACAGCCGCTGGAGATTTCCCTGGCTGATGTGAATGACGATTTGCTATATCGTTATGTGAAAATTGACCCGGTTGAGTTTGTTTCGTCCGAGCTGGGGACGACCTGGGCCAATCCGCATGCCGATCCACCTCAGTCTGTTAATCATACACTTATTGATCCGGACGGTAATTTTATTCTCGTACGTACCAGTGGTTATGCTACTTTTGCTGGCAATCCTATCCCCGAAGGAAGTGGTCCTATTTACGCTGTTCTGGCAAAATATAACGATGATTATCAGTTGTTTGTTAATTCCGACCAGGACGCTCAGCTGACAAATCCACGTTTCTTTGAGGCTGTTATTAAAAACTTTACTGACGGAAGCCTCACCTCTGGTGGATGGCATAACATTAATGTTGCTGGTACAGTGAACTGGGCGGTTTCTACAAGGTATGGTAATCCTGCTCCTGGTATTACTATTTCCAATTATAACAATGGTAGCCATAGCGCTTGCGAAACATGGTATGTTTCTCCTGGTATGGATTTGAGTAATGTGGATAATCCTACTCTCTCTTTTGATAATGCCCATGGATATACTGGTCCTGCACTTGAGGTTAAGGTATCAACTGATTGGGATGGTAATCCTTCCACTATTTCCTCGGCTACATGGACAAATCTGACTTATCAAACAGATAATTCCGGAACTTACTTTGTATGGGCTAATTCCGGGGATATTGACCTTTCTGCCTATAAGGGACAGAATGTCCATATAGCCTTTGTTTATACAGGTACTTCTTCCTCGGGTGCTACATGGGAGCTGGATAATATCCGGATTTTTAATAAAACACAGAAGTAATGAAAAAAAAGGTCGTCTGCTGAGGACGGCCTTTTTTATTTTTGGGCAATGGAAAAACAAATGTTTTTTTAATTTTGTTTAGCACAACCAAAGGCTACTATCATGAAAAGATATCTTGCTTTTATCCTTGCACTGATACTGTTTTCTGCTTGCCATAATGCGGAAAAAAAGCTTAAGCCCGCTACATATAACGGGCTTACCACCGGAAAGATTAATCATGTGCAGCTTGCTTCTGATACTTCGCAGTCATACGAATTATATCTTCCGCTTTCTTATCGTAATCAGGGCAGGTTGCCAATAATTTTCGGCTTTGATGCTCACGGAAACGGAAAAAAACTGGCTGCATGGCTCAAACCTTATGCCGGTAAATATGGTTATATCGTAGCTGTTACTAATTCCTTCCGGAATAATGTTCCGAACCTTGATGCAATCTTGTCACAGTTTTTTTCTGATGTCAATTCACGGATTACTTATGATAAAAAACGGCAATACACAGCTGGTTTTTCTGGTGGGGCACGTGTAGCATATTATCTGGCTGCAGAGGATAAGCGTTTTATTGGTGTGGCTATGCTCTCGGCAGGTATTACTTCCCTGCCATATATGCAGAACAAAAATTTTTCGGTTATTTCTTTTGCTGGTTGGAAGGATTTTAATATGACCGAGATACGCGGAAATAGCCGCAAGCTTGCCCAGCAGTATAATATACCTTATTTGACAGTATATTTTGAGGGAGGACATGAATATCCGCCTCAATACATGGCCGAGCTGGTCTTTTTATGGTTTGATTTACGGGCTATGCAGCAGGGATTGATAAAAAAAGACAGGAAAATTATCCGCCGCACCCGTAAGCTTATAGATTCAATGTTAGCAGCTACGTCCGACCCTATGATGAAGTATGACATTTATTCCATGGCTATTACAATGCTTTCCGGAGTGAGTGATACGAAAAAATATCAAAAGCAGCAGGATAATCTTGTACAAACACCAGAATTTAAGCAGGCTGCAAGAATAGTAACTAATTTCTTTAATCTGGAAGCTATGCTCCAGCCTCAGTATTTTAAACTCATCTTTAAGCGTGATACTGCATGGTGGCATAATGAGATTAATCATTATAACAAAAAGATACAGACTGATACCAACCGTTATAGGCTTTATTTCTACTACCGTATGAAAGGTTATCTGGGGATAATTTTCTTTTCCGTGGCGGACCAGATGGCACGTAAAGGAGATATTGAAAAATTGCATAAGGTATTATTGCTATATCAGATGCTGGAACCTGATAATCCAGATGTTTATTTCTATTGGACTTGCTACTGGCTTGATAAAGGTGATAAACTAAAAGCAAAGCAAATGTTTGACAAAAGCCGTAAGCTGGGATTTAATGAATTTGCCCGTTTAAAATATTATCCATGTTTTCAGAACCTGGATAAAGAGTTTTTTAAATAGTTAAGTGTCTTATAATCAAGTGAATGGTTTGTTTTGTCTATAAGTAAATTTTTTTAATTTTATTGCTGGTACTATTATTTGTTTTTTTGTTGTAATTTTACTTGGGATTGAAATATATATTTGGACAGTGATAGATATATTTCAACTTGTTTGTTTTTTTATATAAAATGTTTCACTTTTAGAGGAAAAGATAAATCTAAATACAATGAAAAAGTTATTGTTTTTGACAGTCTTATTATCTTTAATTTTTATGGGTGGCTGCAAAAAAGGTAAAGAAAAACAGGCTACTACCCAGCAACAAATTGTGCAGCAGGCCGATACAGGTTTTAATGAACAGAAATTTTTTGAATCCATTGACCAGAGTAAGATTGCCGAGATAAATGATATTATCGGCGGTTTTGCTTCTCCTGTGGAGGTTGCAGCTGTATTGAAGGATTATCACATTCCTTTCAAAAAAGAATACCTTGCTCCCACTTCCCTGGCGCAGAATTATGATATTAACTTGAAAAAAGCTATTGGGCTTGGTGTTTATAGTGCAGATCTGGGATATTTGAATATTTACCATAAAAATGCACAGATAATTGATTATCTGCAGGTTATATTTAATCTTGCTTCTGATTTGAGAGTGGCGCAGTTCTTTGATTTTCAGAGTTTGAAATATTTAGTGACCACAAGTGATAATATGGACTCCTTGCTGTTCCTTTCTGTTAACAGCTTTTATCAGATAGATAATTATTTCCGTTCAACCCGCCGTAGCTATTTGAGTTTGCTTTCGGTTACAGGTGTATGGATTGAAGGTCTTTACCTGCTTACCCAGGTGCAAAAAGACAATCTTTACGTCAACTTACGTAATCAGATTGGTAGCCAGAAAGAACTCCTGAATAAATTGATAGAACTTTTGGAAGTATATAAAGGACATCCAAAATTTGATTACCTGATTAAGCAGTTTAAACAATTGCAAAAGGCTTACGAAGGGGTACAGATTACTGAGAAAAAATATGAAGGCAAGACCAGAACAGTGAAAAACGGCCGCGTAATTTATTCCCAGGATGTGGAGACTGTTATCCAGATGGATGATCAAACTCTCAATAACATTATTAAGACTACTGCTAAGGTGCGCAATGCTGTCCTTAATATGCCTTAATTTTTAGGCTGATATTTTTGATGTCCCGATAAGGTGTATAACCCGTTAAATAGGCGGATTATACCTGTCGGGACAATTTATTTTTGTCAAATTGAAAAATTAATCATCAATGAACTCTGATAAAAAAACTAAGGAGAAACAACCCAAAACTGTTAAGATTTTTGGAAAAGAAATCAAACGTTCCTCTCTTTTCTGGTATTCGTTTTATTCTATTGCCTGGCTTTTGCTCGTTATATGGATTGGCAACTGGTGGCTTTTGTTGTTTGAGCTTGTTTTGTTTGATTATTATTTCACTCAAAAAGTTAACTGGATTTTTTGGCGTAAGCGTGGTAAAAAGCCGACCAAGGCAGGAGAATGGGTTGACGCAATTATCTATGCTGTGGTTGTGGCTTCCATTATACGTATGTTCCTCATTGAGGCTTATACTATTCCAACATCTTCTATGGAGCGTACTTTGTTGGTGGGAGATTATCTGTTTGTGAGTAAGTATCATTACGGACCGCGTATGCCTATTACTCCACTTAGTGTGCCACTGGTATTGAACAAAATGCCTTTGACCAAGAGCATGCCATCATATATCAGTGCTATCCAGATGAAATATAAACGCCTCAAAGGTCTGACACACGTTAAACGCCACGATATTGTGGTATTTAATTTCCCCGAAGGTGATACTGTCCTGTCCAATTATTTAAACCTGGATTATTATGATTTTGTGCGGACTTACGGATGGAAGGCTGTAAATAATGACGAGATTGTAAACCCTTATACTGGACAAATCCAGAGAGGCACTCTTGGCCATAAAATTTACCGTCCCGTGGATAAAAGGGATAATTACGTTAAACGTTGTATTGCTCTGCCTGGCGATACCCTTCTGGTAAAAGATGCCCAGGTATATATCAATGGAAAGCCCGAGGCTCCTATCAAGCACATGATGCTTAAATATATCATTGTTACAAAGAACAACTTGCTTAATCCCATTTTTCTTAAATCTATCGGGGTTTCCGAGGAATATTTAAGGCAGATGCATGATTTACCAGGCGATATCTATTATTTTATGCCTGAATTGAAAAAATATCCTCTGGAAAATCTTTATATTTTGCCCCTGGATAAGGAACAATTGCAGCGTATTAAACGAATACGTGATGTTGTATTGATCAAGCCTTATATTAAACCCGCATGGTGGGCGGATGATTATATTTTTCCACATATCAAAGATGCTTATGTTGTCAGCGATAGCCTGATGAAGTTTTTATCTGCCAGTGGATTTGATAAGAAAAAAGTAGAACGCCTGGCCGAGATTAAGGGCAGGTTGATTTCTCAGGAGAAGCTTTTTAAGACGCTTTCTTATTTGTTCTCTGATAGCATCCTTGATTATGTTCCTCAAATTATGCAGCTTACTAAAGTGGGCAAATATGCATGGAACCGCGACCAATTTGGCCCTCTGTGGATACCGCGCAAAGGTGCTACTGTGAAATTGACCATGGAAAATCTGCCTCTCTACCGCCGTATTATTGATGTTTACGAAGGAAATGACCTGAAAGTGAAAAATGGAAAAATTTATATCAATGGCAAGCAGACTGATACTTATACCTTTAAGATGGATTATTATTTTATGATGGGGGATAACCGTGATAATTCTGCAGATTCCCGTTTTTGGGGCTTTGTACCCGAAGACCATATTGTTGGCACCCCTTTGATTATATGGATGTCTATAGACAAGTATGCACCTGCTTTTAAGAAAATACGCTGGAACCGCTTGTTTAAAGTCGTAAGACACTGGTAAGATTTTATGGGGCTGTCTCAGAGCTGATTTTGAGACAGCCCTTTTTTATATGCCTTCCTCCCTTTGTCTGTAAAGGGGCAATTTGTTAACTTTGCAATTCTCAATTAAATACCACTGAGCTAAATGAAGTGGATTGAAGTAATCGGTGCACGCGAAAATAACTTGAAAAATATAAATTTACGTATTCCGCGCGGACAGCTGATTGTTGTTACCGGCGTTAGCGGCAGCGGAAAATCATCCCTGGCTTTTGATACCCTTTTTGCCGAAGGGCAGCGCAGGTATATTGAGAGTCTTTCGGCTTATGCCCGGCAGTTCCTGGGTAAAATAAAAAAGCCTGAGGTAGATAAGATTACAGGCCTTCCGCCGGCTATTGCTATTGAGCAAAAGGTCAATACTGCTAATCCGCGTTCTACTGTCGGCACTGCCACCGAAATTTATGATTATCTCCGTTATCTGTTTGCCCGCATAGGCAAGACATATTCCCCTGTTAGCGGAAAAGTTGTTAAGCGCCATAGTATCAATGATGTAGTGCAGTTTTTCCGTAAGTTTGACCAGGGGACGAAAGCTTTTCTTCTGGCGCCCCTTTCCTTTCCGTATGATCAGCTGCAGGCTAAGCTGGATTTTTATGAGCACGAAGGTTTCCTGCGCTTTTATGCAGAATTTGAGGAAGGAGGACGTGTTATCCGCCTGGATGAGTTGAGACAAAATCCTGAGCTTGTAAAAAAAGCCACCAGGTTATTCCTGCTCATTGATCGTATTAAAGTCAAACATGATGAAGATTTTGAAAACAGAGTGGCCGATTCTGTTAAAACAGCCTTCTTTGAAGGACGCGGTGCCTGCGTTGTAAAGGTATTCCTTGATAACGAGGAAATTACAGAGGAATTCTCCAACCGTTTTGAGGCAGATGGAATTGAGTTCCACGAGCCTACGCCAGAGATGTTTAATTTCAACAGTCCTATCGGAGCCTGTCCTGTATGCGGAGGTTTTGGAACAACTATCGGCATTGACGAGGATCTGGTTATACCAAATAAAAATTTGTCTGTTTATCAGGATGCTGTGGCTCCCTGGCGTGGTCCGAAATTGCAGTATTATAAAAATCTCCTGGTCAAAAACGCCCATAAGTTTGATTTTCCGGTTCATACTCCATATAAAGACCTTACAGAAAAGCAGAAAAAGCTTCTGTGGAATGGAAACCAATATTTTGTGGGTATAAATCAGTTTTTTGAAATTCTGGAAAGTGAGCAGCACAAGGTACAAAACCGGGTTATGCTGGCGCGCTATCGGTCAAAAACTCTTTGTCCTGCTTGCGGTGGAACAAGATTGAAAAAAGAAACACAATACGTTAAAATTGCCGGAAAAAGTATCCAGGATTTAGTAGTTATGCAGGTGGAGGATTTGATACAATGGTTTGATGACCTGTCTCTGGATGAATATGATCAAAAGGTGGCTTCACGGCTTGTTACTGAAATCCGTTCGCGCCTGCGATATCTAAACGACATTGGTCTGGGCTATCTCACTCTTAACCGGGCTTCCAATACCCTCAGTGGAGGAGAAACCCAGCGTATTAATCTTGCCACAGCTCTGGGGAGTTCTTTACAGGGTTCATTGTATATCCTTGACGAGCCTACTGTAGGACTACATCCACGCGATACCGAACGTCTTGCTGGGGTGCTGCGGAACTTGCAGAAGTTAGGTAATACGGTTATGGTAGTGGAACACGACGAACAGGTCATCAAAAGTGCGGATTACATCGTGGATATGGGCCCTGGCGCTGGAATATTCGGCGGCGAAGTGGTATTTGCCGGAAAATATAACGATTTCCTACAGTCCGATACTCTTACAGCCCGTTATCTTACAGGCAAGGAAAAAATTCCTTTGCCACGGGTAAGACGCAAACCATCGCAACACAAAGGTTATATTAAGATCAGAGGCGTTTACCAGAATAATCTAAAAAATATTGATGTGGATTTTCCCCTGCAGCTGCTAACCGTGGTGACCGGCGTCAGCGGAAGCGGAAAATCCTCTCTCGTAGTGGATGTGCTTTATTCTGCAATTGCCCGTCATCTTGGGGATTACTCACGTCCTATGGGTAAATTCGCATCACTTGAGGGAGATATTGACAAAATAGAGGATGTGGAACTGGTGGACCAGAATCCAATAGGACGTTCCTCCCGCTCTAATCCCGCTACTTACATCAAGGCTTACGACTGGATAAGGAAGATTTTTGCACTCCAGCCTGTGGCTAAACTCTATAATTTTACACCAGGACATTTTTCCTTTAACGTGGAAGGCGGACGTTGTGAAGTATGCCAGGGCGAGGGCGTTATCCGTGTGGAAATGCAGTTTATGCCCGACGTGGTACTCGTGTGCGAAGCCTGCGGCGGAAAACGCTTTAAGGACGAGGTGCTGGAAGTAACATATCGCGGAAAAAATATTTACGAGGTGCTGGAGATGACTGTAGACGAGGCAGTCAGCTTCTTTGATCCGGACCAAAAGGGTAAGCTTGCCACTATGGAGGAAAACGTGGTTATGCGCCTGAAAATTTTACAAAAAGTTGGTCTGGGCTATCTCAAACTTGGGCAGTCGCTCAGTACGCTCAGTGGCGGAGAGATCCAGCGCCTTAAACTGGCATCTTTCCTGCTGAATGAGAATTCAAAAAAGCATACTTTGTTCATTTTTGACGAACCGACTACAGGCTTGCATTACGACGATGTGAAAAAACTCTTAAAAGCCATAAATGAACTTGTGGACCATGGAAATACTGCCGTGATTATAGAGCATAATCTGGATGTTATAAAATCAGCCGATTGGGTTATAGACCTGGGGCCGGAGGGCGGACTGCGCGGAGGAGAAATAATCTGCCAGGGCACTCCGGAAGAAATAGCCCGGTGCAGGCACTCCCACACCGGACATTTTCTCAAACCATTGATGATCAATCAACCTGCTTGATAATGCTTAATCCTTCGGAATTTATATGCTGCCTGGGTGGATTGCCTTTATACAGCAGGTAGGACATACCTTCTACACGTACGTTTAATTCCTCGGTGGGATAAATCTTGCAGATACTTGCTCCTTCTACTTTGGCAATTACTTTGCGGATAGGCGTGCTCAGAGCAGAAACATAACTGGCACCTTCAATGTCAAAGTCAGCATGTTCTATGCTGTGTTTCAGGTCTATATACATGTAACTGGCACCTTCGTTTTTTACTGATAGTTTTCTTATCACAGGATCGCCTGTAAGCTTAATATTGCTGGCACCTTCTACATCTATATTCAATTGGTTAAGATTAAACTTTCCGGATATGCTTACAGAAGTGGCTGTTTCAATTTTTATTTTGTTAATTACAGGGGTTTTGATAACTATCCTTATACGTCCAAAATCTGTTGAAATGTCTGCTTTCTTTTTGATATACAGTGTTGAATCTTTTTGTTCAATCACATAGCGCCCCAGATCCTTGCTGTGGCCGCCTTGTTTGTCCATTTCCTCAAAAATCAAAACTTTTACCTTACTGGAGGAAGAATCATCAATTTCTATGGAATAGTTCGGAGAATATACAATATCTATCCGGGCAGGGTAGCTGATGACAATATTTTTGAACGCACTGAATTTAAAACCGGAATTTTGGGCTTTTAATCCGTGGCCACTAAGCAGTATTACTGCTGCAAAAACGAAAAATAATCTTTTCATGGCTTTTTTCTTTTAAGACGTTCTTCCACGTAGAATGTTACACTTATTCTGATTTGTGAGAAAGGAATTTTCTTTTAAAGCGTTCCCAGTCTCCTCCATAAACAAACTTAGCATATACCAGGTAGCTTGTTGCGAGGATGTTAACAATATAATTAAGCCACAAAGGCCATTGATAACGTCCAGAACTTATGTCGCCGTAGGCTATGTAAATAAAAGTGAATAACACTCCAAAAGCCCACATCAGCAGAAAACTCCAGCTGAAACTGGATACATCATGCGTGCGGTATGTCTTGACTACCTGCGGAATTACGCCGATGCTCAAAATTACATTGCCTATCCATCCAAGAATTTGGAAAAACATATATCAAGCTTTAAAGTTTAATTTGACAAAAGAAATAAAAAAATTAATTTGCCAGAGGAAAATTATAAAATTTTATACAGGTGGAACCGTATAAGGAAGAATTGATAGTTAAAACGCATTTTGTTGATATTCACAAGGAGTTTCATTTATACAGCCTGGTGAATATTCTTCAGGATCTTGCTGCACGCAATGCTGATGAACTGGGCTTTGGCTGGGATTATATTAATCCACGGGGCTGGTTCTGGGCTTTGTTGCGTTTGCATATCAAAATCACAAGACATCCTCGTTGGAAGGAACGTATTATTATGCAAACATGGCCTAAGAATCACGAAGGAGTGGTGGCTTACCGTGATTTCCTTTTTACTGACCTCAGCGGAAATCCGCTCATTGCGGCTTCCTCGGCATGGATTGTCCTTGACCGTCAGACCAGGCGGCCGGTGCGTATGTCACAGGTTTTTACACAGCATCGTGAATTTGTGGACAAACACGCCATTGAAACACCTCCGCCTAAAATTGTGCCTCCCCATGAAAAGCATCCGCTTAAAACTTTAAAGGTTCTGTTTACTGACCTGGACATGAACCTGCACATGAATAATGCTAATTATGTCCGAAAAATACTTGATGCCTATCCTCTGGATTTTCTCAAGCAACACCACGTCACCGAAGTAGTGCTAAATTACCTTAAAGAAACGTTTTTTGATGATGAAATTACTGTATTCCTGCATAATCAGCTTTCGGATAGGGAACATTTCCTGAGCATTGAAAACGGAAATTCTCAATCAGCCCTCTTTGCCCGCTTTGTGTGGGAGAAGGTCAGCGCCGGTGAATGATTATTTTTCCTTGTTTAGCCGTGTTTCCCACAGGTAAAAGGCTTTGAGCAAGGAGTAGTGTGCCATAGAGGCAGAAACAATCAGTCCGCGCATACCGTCCAGAAAGCCCAGTTTTAGAATATAATTTTTTACAAAAGCCATTAATGGGCTGAGCAGCAATCGTCTTATGCCTGGCCGTTTACCACGTGCAGCGGCATCCTCAGCCCACAGACGGGCATATTTGTTCAGTCGCAGGATAAAATCGTTAAGGTCGCGGTAAGAGTAGTGGAGTATGTCGCCTTTTAGCCTTGCGGTCTTGCCGTCCACTTTCAGCAGCTCGTGCACCTTTCCACCTGTCCATCTGGGATTAGCACTGCGCCGGACCAGGCGTAGCTGTGCGTCGGGATACAGGGCGTGCCGCAGAGGACGCCCCAGAAAAACTGTTCTGCGGTTGATGAAATATCCTTGTGCCTGTCCTTGATCAATGGCTTTTGCAATGGATTTTTTTAGTTCCGTAGTTACCACCTCGTCAGCATCCAGGCTTAATATCCACGGCTGGGAACATTTATCCAGTGCCGATTGTTTCTGTTCCCTGTATCCTTTCCAGTCTTCCTCATAGACTTTTGCGCCGTAGCTGTGGGCTATTTCGCGTGTTTTATCCGTGGAATGGGAATCTACCACAATTATTTCCTGGGCAATATCTTTTATTGCTTCTAGGGCAGCAGGCAGATTATCTTCTTCGTTGAAGGTGATTATAGCTACCGACAGGGGTAATTTTTCCATTAAGAAATTACTATTATTTTGTTCCAAAAATAAATCAAACCACAGGAACAACAAAATTGCGATAGTTTTCCACAATATATTTATTTCCTTTCTTTATAATTGAAAAACCTTCCTGTTCCAGCATTTTTTTGTGATTGTCCAGTCCGCCGGGGGCTTTTTCGTTTAAAACGCCTTTGCTACGTAGAGTGCGCCACCAGGGAATTATTTTTCCTGTGTTTTCTGCGATTTCCTGAGCTGCATTAACAGCTATAGTCACAAAAATCCCCGTTGTCATAGGACAGGCAATGTCCACATCATATTTTTTTGCCAGCATTTGCCTTATTTCTTCAGTTGTGATGAGTGCCCCTGCTGGTACCCGCGAAATTATATCCAGCACGTCCCTGGGATGAGGGACTACCATAGTTTTGGCGCCCCGGTATTTTTTCTGCATTTTTTCGTCTAATTTCACAATTTTGGGCAAGTCTTTGTCTCTGGCTTCAAGCTTTTCTGTCCAGGATTTGTTTTTGCTCATAGCATTTGATTTTTATGTTTATAAATGTTTTGCCATACGGAAAAAGTCCAGCTGGCTTCCTTTGTCAGGTTTTAATTTAAACTCATTGATGATTTCAAATCCAATTTTTTTGTATAAACTAATAGCCGGATTATTGTCTTTTTCCACGTCCAGGACCATTGTTTTATATCCTTGTTGTTGTGCTTGCTGCTGAACGTGTTCCATTAACCTTCTTCCTATGCCTTTACCTCTGTATTCTGGATATACGGCAATATTACTCAAGTAAAATTGTCCTTTGGCCAGCTGTCCTACCGAAGAATTGAAACTAAGGAATGTAGGCAGTTTGCTAATCATTGCGCCCCAATGGTAACAAAAGAGTAAATATCCTGTATGCAAATTTTCTTTTTTCTTTTCCTTATATCCATATCCAAGAGCCATTGCTGCTGTGTGTCCGTCTGCCTCGGCAATTGTTACGTGTTCATAGCTGAATAGATTTTTGGGCAGAACAAATAGTCTTTGCAGGGTCTGTTCAATATTTTTTCCAAACAGCTGCGGGAAATATTTGGCTGACATAATCAGCAGACGTGCAAAATCCTCTTTATCTCTTTTTGCAGCAGGCCTGATAGTCAGCATTTTTTGTTTTTAATTTAGCGATTTTTTTCCATAAATGCTAATATCTTTTTTAAATGTTGCCAAATCTTCCACCTGTCAGTAATTTACATTTTCAAGTGGTTAAAATAAGTATTGAAAATTATCATAAATATTAAATAATGATTTTTGTCATATTTTTTATTACTGCAATGTAGTATTTTCGTTTTAGCCAAGTTATAAATTGTAAAACTTAGTATTATGGCACTTACCATTGTTGATTACGTTTGTTTACTTCTCACTGCTCTTGTTGCAGTTTATTTGATTTACAGGTTTTTCCAGTTTAAGCCTTATGGCTATCTCTGGTATAGCTTGTCTTTTTTAATACTTATTATTGCTGGTTTATTGCTACTTATTACAGGCAAGTTTGATGTATTAAATGCAAAATGGGTAAAAGTTGTGGCCACAATAATCCCGTTTTCGCTTGCAATTGGTTTGATGGTCCAATATGCAGAAAAATTGAGGTTGTGGTGGATATTGATTTTAATAGTAGGTTTGGTATTGATAGCATTAAACACTTATGGGATTATTGGTGGAAAAATCTGGTATCCTTTATTCCATGCCTTTGCTGGACTGACTATTTTCTTGCTGCCTATTATTCTGGTTTCTAATAAAAAGGTGTCATCGGCACTTCTGTGGGTTGCCCTGGGTGGAGCATTGATAGGATTGGGTGGTATTGCGCTGGCTTTCCTAAGCCTGGGAAAGCAATTTTTGTTTTTCTCTGCCGACCTGGTATTTACTATTCTTACACCATTGCTTCTGGTGATGACTTTGGCATATACCCTTGGATTTGTCAGGGTTATGCATCTGGAAAATAAATAATTAAAATCAGGGGCTTTTCCCCCTGATTTTTTTTGATCTAAATTATTACTAAACAGTAAAATTTTAGTCTAATGAAAATAATAAAATTCCTTTTTGGTACCACACGGGGTCTTATCCTGGTAGCTATTACGCTTATTGCTCTGGTGACTGCTATATGGGGTACACTCTCGGGGCCTATGGTAGAATGGGGCGTGAGGGATATTACAGTTAAGTTGTTGGGAATGAAACTTAATCCTCTGGAAAGGGCTGGACGTATTATTATGCTCTATCATTCAATAGCTATGGCTGTTGTAGCTATTGAGGTGTATATGATTACTTCGGTAGTACCTATGCGTATCTCGCACAAGCGTACTATTAATTCTACTATTACACTGGGATATATGCTTGCAATGTTCGGGGGGCTGGGATTTGCTTATTTTGGTCATAATTATATTTTGCACGGAATTTTCTTGTTAGGGCAGAGTCTTATTTTCTATTCCGGTATTATTCTCGCTGTTGCGCTGTGGCCATGGAGAGAGGAATATTATGTTAGTGATGAAGTTTATGCACATACTAAAAAAGGGGTGGACAAAGAGCGTATAGCTTTCTTTGTGATGACTGTTGCTACGCTTGGTTCTGCTATTTATGGTGCTATTGCAGGATCTATGTTTGGTAATGGCTTTAACTCTTTCCTGGCCGAGGATATAATACGGGAACCTTATAAACAGGTATTTTATCGTGCTGTTATAGGACATTTGCATATTATGCTTACGTTAATTGCTGTGGCTATTACCCTGGTGGTTTCAAGATGGGTGGATTTCAAAGGGTTCTGGCATAAACTTGCCATGCCTGCTTTTATATGGGGTACTATTATTATTACTCTGGGCGTGTGGTCTATCATACCTTTTGAAAATTTAGCTCATAAGATTATTTACGTAGGGTCAGGATTGATATTATTAGGGGCATTATTCCTTGTTATTTATACATGGGATATGCTCATACGCGAACATAAGAAAAAGTGGGGTAAAGAAAATGCTGGATTTTTCACTTCTATAAAAGCTTTGTTGGCCGACCCTCTGCGTTTCGGAGCTACATGGCAGATGGTGTTTATGAATTTCGTAGTCACTTTTGTAGGTATTTTTATGGCCATTAATCTGGAAGAAGTTATGAGAGTATGGATGTGGAGGGAAGAAAGAATTACTCTTACTGGCCATTGGCATGTATTAGCTGGAATTATTGCAACAATTATATTACTGTTTTACGGTGAAATGATTAACCTCAAAGGTGCTATTAGAAAAATTTATGGTTGGTTTATAATTATCTTTTCTGATTTAGCTTTTGTGGGGGCTACTTTATATTCTCTCAAACGCTTGTTTATGCCGGAAATATTACAGGAAAAAGCAGTTTCTACACAGATGTTGATGATAGATTTTGGTCTGGGAGCATTGCTTGTTATTCTGGCCATTGTCCTTTTATGGCGGTTATATGACTTATTCCGAAAAAAAGGATTTTGGACTAAAGAAATGGAAAATCCAGAACTCGGTCTGAAACCGACTTCAAAAATTTCGGAACAGTAAACAATAAAAAAACTGAAAAATGAAGACAATCAAATTATTATATCTCATATCCTTGATTTTCCTGGCTGCCTGCCAAAAAGATGTATTCAAGGAAAACACCATGCGAGGAGTAAACACTGGTGTTGATTTCAATCAGTGGGTAAAAGTGCCTAAAGGAACTTTTTATTCTATTACTTCATGGCGTGTTATTGATGAACACGGACAGCCCGAATCTCTATTGGTAGGTCCTTATTATAGTTCTAAGCACCTGGACACTATGGACCACGATTTTGAAATTATGGCTACAGAAGTCACTAATGAACAATACGCCCGTTTCTTGAATCAGGCATTGGATAGCGGAATAATAAAGATCGTGGGCGATACAATTAAGATATATTATCCTGGAGATCCGTTTACCGGATATGATCATGAATTGAAGGTATCTGCTGGATATTATCCTGTTATGGTACTAAATCAACCCGGACTGCACATAAAATATGATCAGGGACGTTTTGCAGCCGAGAAAGGATATGAAAATCATCCAGTAGTATATGTTACATGGTTTGGTGCTAATGCTTATGCCAAATTTTACGGATATCGTCTTCCTACCGAAAAGGAATGGGAACGTGCTGCTATGGGAGATAATATCCGTGCTTATCCATGGGGCGATGAAATAAATCCGCATTATGCCAATTATTTGCACGGAAATAAGGAGTTGCGTAAGGTCTATGGCTCCCCTGTGAGAACTACACCAGTCGGATTTTTCAATGGTAAAACTTATAAAGGGCCTTATGGAGAGTTTAAGACTATGGATAATCGCAGTCCTTATGGTGCTTATGATATGTGCGGAAATGTATGGGAATGGTGTGCGGATGATTATCCTTTTATGCACTATCGCTTTATGCGAGGCGGAAGCTACCTTAATTATGAGATTTATGCCGCTACATGGGTAAGGAATAATGCCGAACCATGGTTTGCTTCACCTTCAGTGGGGTTCCGCTGTGTCCGTGATTTAATTGATAAATGCACAAAGCAATGAAATTCAAATCTATAGCAAAAGCATACTGGCAATTGATTAAAAGTTTACAAACAATATTGCTGGTCATTACTGGTATTGCAGGCTATATGTCAGGGAGAAATCCTGCTGAGGATTGGAACGAATTTTTTGCTGCAGTAATCACTTTGTTTCTTACAGTAGCCGGAACTACGGTTTTTAATATGGTTTGGGACAGAGATATTGATGCGAAAATGATGCGTACCTGCCGGCGTCCTTTGCCTTCAGGTCTGATTACTCCAAAACATGCCCTTATCTTTGGTATTATTATCCTTTTGGTAGGGCTGGTTTGGGGATTTAGGCTTGATCCTTTGTATGGTACCGTGCTTTTTGCAGGATTTTTCTTTGATTTTGTGATATATACTATATGGCTCAAGCGCCGAAGCCCCTGGGCAATTGTTTGGGGCGGAATTTCCGGGGCTATGCCTGTATTAGCAGGACGGGTATTGGCTATAGGAAATATTGATATTCCGGCTTTATTATTGGCTTTGGGTATACTTTTGTGGATACCTGTGCATATCCTGACTTTTGCCATTAAATATTACGATGATTATGCCAGAGCAGAGATACCCACTTTTGCTCATGTTATTGGTGTGGAGAAGACAAGGATTGTGATTGCTATTGCTTCTGCATTATCGGCAGTTGTATTTTTTATGGCTGCTATTATGATAGGATTATCAGGCTTTTATCTGGTTTCTATTGCTGTTTTGGGTTTATTGTTAATTTCTCAGTCAGTAATGTTTACTTTTAAACCCACAGACAGACTCAATGCCTTACTTTTTAAATCTGCTTCGCTATTTATGCTTCTGGCTAATTTGTTCATAGCAATAGGCCGGATGGGATAAAAAGAAAGGGCTGGCCTGCAAAGCTTGGTATTGGCCAATTAGCCGGAATTATGCGCAGGCCAGCCCTTTCTTATCTGTATGTAAAATCTGTTATTACGCGTTGAGTCCGCGGATTTGTGCGCCGAGTTCTTTTTCAAAGACCTGAATGAGTTTGTTCATTACTTTGTCTATCTGTTTGTCAGTAAGGGTTTTATTCTCATCCTGGAAAATAAAACTGATAGCGTAAGATTTTTTACCCTTAGGTATGTGCTCGCCTTTGTAAACGTCAAAGATATTAATGTCCTTGAGTATTTTCCGTTCGCTCTTATAAGCCAGGTCTTCTAT
>CAZYSM010000005.1:60619-84860 GCA_964649975.1 uncultured Bacteroidales bacterium
GTTGCCTGTCAGCCACAGGCCAAGGCGCATAGTTTCTTTATATTTCTGCTTGAATTCCTTTTCCTGCGGATTATAGAAATATACATTGCCAAATTCGTAGAATTTCAGGTCGGTATTTTTGTAATTGATGTTGCGGATAATAGAATCCAGTCCGCCGAAAAGTAATGTCTGGCGCATAACTGCCAGGTCTGAGCTAAGAGGATTAATCAGTCTCACCAGGTTATCGGTTTTATATTGTTCAAGGTCAGTGTAAAGCTTTTCGTTTTCCAGTGATGTGTTCATTATTTCGTTAAAGCCTATTGAGCTGAGGTAATCACTGATGAGGTTTATAGGATGCTCGGGGTCGCGCTGGCGTTTTTGTTGCACGGATTTAATCACAGGCGGCAGAGGCACTTCGTTAAATCCGTAGATACGGATAATTTCTTCTACTACGTCAGCCGGACGGCGTACATCCCAGCGGTATGTTGGTACTTTCAGATAAAGGATATCGTCTTTTTCGCCGGTTATCTCAATTTCCAGTGCTGATAGAATTTCTTTTATTTTGTCCTTGCCCAGGCTGATGCCAAGCAGTTTGTCCACGTATGGCAGTTTGAGTTCCACTTCAAATGGGTCAATTTTTTGCGGATATTTATCCACTATTTCCGAGGAAATTTGTCCGCCGGCATATTCCTTGATGAGCAGGGCTGCCCGTTTGATAGCCCAGATAGTAGAGTTAGGGTCAACGCCGCGCTCAAAACGGTATGAGGAATCTGTGCTTATTCCGTGGCGCTTGGCAGATTTGCGCACCCAGGTAGGATTGAAAAATGCGCTTTCCAGGAAAATGTCTTTTGTATCCGGGGTAACACCAGAGTTCAGTCCGCCAATTATACCTGCCAGCACCAATGGATTACCCTCACCGTCACAAATCATAAGGTCTTTTTCGTCCAGGGTAATTTCTGTTTCATTGAGGGTAATGAATTTTGTTCCGGGCTTAACAGTTTTCACGCGGATTTTTCCGCCGGTAATGGTGTCAGCATCAAAACCGTGGAGTGGGTGGCCTATCTCGTGCTGGACATAGTTTGTTATATCCACGATGTTATTGATAGGATTAAGGCCGATGGCTTTGAGCCTCTCCTGCATCCATTTAGGTGATGGTTTAATTTCCACGCCAGTGATAGTAAGTCCGGCATAACGCGGACAGGCTTCTGTGTTTTCTATTTCTACGTCAATCTTACGTCCTTCTATGTCCTGTGCAAATTTATCCACAGATGGCAGATGCAGTTCAATGTCTTTGTATCCGTGTGTTTTGAGGTATGCGTAGAGGTCACGTGCCACCCCGTAATGAGAGAAAGCATCGGTGCGGTTAGGAGTAAGGTCAATTTCAAAAACCCAGTCTTCGTATATATCAAAGTATTTTTTTGCCGGGTCTCCAACCCGTGCATCATCAGGCAGGACAATGATGCCGGTATGGTCTGGTCCGAGGCCTATTTCGTCCTCGGCCACAATCATTCCTTCGGATTTATATCCGCGTATTTTGGCTTTCTTTAGTTTAAATGGTTCGCCTTCGTAGGGATATATAGTTGTTCCGGCAGGTGCTACAACAACTTTTTGTCCCTCTGCTACATTTGGAGCTCCACAAACAATTGGCAGCACTTTGTCACCCAGGTCCACTTCGGTGAAGGACAGATGGTCGGTGTTAGGTATTTTTTCGCATTTGATCACTTTTCCTACTACGAGTCCTTCCAGAGCACCCGGGACGGAGGTATATTTTTCCACTTTGGCTACTTCCAGGCCTATTTGTGTGAGAATGCGAGATAATTCGTTGACATCCAGGTCAATTGGTAGATAGTCCTTGAGCCAATTGTAAGAAATCTTCATTTGCTTAATATTTTTCCGGTTTGTCTATAAAAATTTCCACAAAATTAAAATAATGCTAAAATATTGAAAACTATTTGGCAGGAAATATTTTATACGGGGTGGGGAAGGTAAAAAAAAGACCGTCGCGAGGACGGCCTGATGTTTATTCAACTTTTTTCATTCCAATAACCAGGGCAACGCAGCCTGTAGCAGCGTCATCGCTGATTTTTGGAACGCTGATGTAGATTTTGATTCTTTGTGGTTTGTCTGAGAGATATTCAAATACGTGGGAATAATTATCCTTGCTGTTATCAAAGATAATCTTGTCGTTCCAGTCTTTAATGACGAAATGCACCTGTGGAGGAAGTTGTTCGTCCCCCTGAACAATGAATTTGTATTTTATATTACGGTTGAGTGTCTTGAAAATAAGAATCTGGTCACCAGCCGAGAGCTTGAATGATTGATAACGTCCGGTGAGGATGTAATCACCTACTTCGGGAACGACCTTTTCCTCTGTGAATTGACGGCATTGCCCCCAGATATAAGTTGCCGAAATAATTGTAAACAATAGTATCAGGGCTGTAAGTTTTTTTCTCATTTGGATTAGAATTTTTTATTTACAATTTAATAAAACGGAAACGAAAATCAAAAGTTCAAATAAAGTTTTTCAAAGAAACTAAAAATACGCCAGAATTTTATTTTTTGTTGATGAAACGCTGAAGTTTTTTGATTAATCGTCCCAGCGCAGATGTCTTACAGATTTACCCTGACGGATGATAATGCTCAGAGCTTCAATGCCTATTTTCAGGTGCAGGTCAGTATATTCGGCAGTTACTTTTTGGTCGCTCTCGCGGGTTTTTATTCCGGCAGCAATCATAGGCTCGTCGGATACCAGCAGCAGGGCACCAGATGGTATTTTATTGGCAAACCCCACGATGAAAATAGTTGCGGTTTCCATATCAATGGCCATAGCCCGTGTTTTTTCCAGATATTTTTTAAATCTCTCATCCCATTCCCATACGCGGCGGTTTGTTGTATAGACAGTTCCTGTCCAATAGTCTTTTCCGTGGTCACGGATTGCTGTGGAAACAGCTCTTTGGAGGCTGAATGCCGGCAATGCAGGCACTTCTGGCGGAAGATAATCGTCAGAGGTTCCGTCGCTTCGTATGGCTGCTATTGGGAGGATGAAATCTCCCACTTTATTTTTGGGTTTGAGAGCGCCGCACTTACCAAGGAAAAGCACAGCTTTTGGGGATATTGCGCTGAGCAAATCCATAATAGTGGCGGCATTAGGACTGCCCATCCCGAAGTTAATCATTGTGATGCCGTTGGCCGACACATTGGGCATTTGTTTGTCCAGCCCCACAATGGGCACATTATACCAGCTGGAGAATGTCTCAAGGTAGTAGTTGAAGTTTGTCAGCAGGATATAAGGGGTGAAATCTTCCAGCTCGCGTCCTGTATAACGCGGAAGCCAGTCTCGTACAATTTGTTCTTTGGTTACCATAGCTTTTTTTACTCAATAAAATTAAGAAAAATACTGAGACCACAAAAAAGATTTTAGATTTGGAGAAAATTTTTGTGTTAGGGATTGGAGCGGATATGAGGCGAAGGCCGGCGCTACTGGCTATCTTGGCTGGTATGAAAGTCTGGGGTATTGTTTGTGTAGGAGGCGGCAGCAGTGTGGATAGCCTGTTGTGCTGAAGGTAAATTAATTTCTTGCCGGTTTTGTGTTTTTGTAGTGGCTTTATTGCAGGGAAAAGCTGGTAGCCCTGGCGGGCGGAGGCGACCAGCGGAAGCCCCACGCACCGCCACAGGGCTACAGCGCCGGCCGAGCCGAATATGAGCGGAAAGCCCGACCCTGCAGGCCCTGGCCAAAGGGGAACACCCAGAAAAATAAAATTTAACACTTGATTTTTAACAGCCTAATTTTTGGAAAATAAGGAAAAAAGTTTTTTAATAATTCATAAAAAAAACAGTATATTTGCAAGCACTGTAATTTTTCTTAAAAATTTAACGAATTAATTTAAAAATTAGAGAGATGCGAGGTAAAGGAGCTATTTGGTTTTTGACCATCACTTTGATTTTGGTATCAATTTATCAATTGTCGTTTACATTTGTTTCCTACCGGGTGAAAAGAAAGGCAAAGGAATACGCTGAGAAGTATTATCACGGTGATTATCAGAAAGAAGCAGCTTATCTGGATTCAATGGCCAATGAGGTTGTTTATAATTTTCTGGGGCTGAAGAAATATACTTTCCGGGAATGTCAGCAGCGTGAAATTAACCTGGGTCTGGACTTGCAGGGTGGTATGAACATCATTTTGCAGATTTCGGTAGAGGATATGATACGTTCGCTGGCTAATAACAGTAATGATTCGACTTTCCTCAAGGCATTGGAGCTGGCACGAGAACGCGAGGCAACGAGCAATAAGGATTTTATAACACTTTTCGGAGAAGCATTCCACGAACTGGAACCCAATGGAAAGCTGGCTACAATATTTGCTACATCTCCGCAACTTAAAGATAAAATCACTTTTAACAGCAGCGACCAGGAAGTATTGAATGTTCTCCGTAAGGAAGTGCAGGACGCTATTGACAATGCTTTTAATATTTTGCGTACACGTATTGACCGTTTTGGTGTTACCCAGCCCAATATTCAGCTTTTGCAGGGAAAAACCGGACGTATCCTGGTGGAATTGCCAGGCGTCAAGGACGAAGACCGTGTGCGTAACCTTTTGCAGCGTACAGCAAAATTGGAATTTTACGAGACTTACACTTATAAGGATGTTTATCCATTGCTGGTCAAAGCGGATAAAAAATTAAAGGAAATACTGGCCAAAAAGCAATTACAGGGAAGTGATACTTCCTCTTTGCCTTCACTGGCCACAGCCGATACTACCAAGTCGCTCCTGGAAGAAGTAGAACAGAAAGACACTACACAGCAGGCTAAGACATTTGAAGAGTTTGCAAAGGAACATCCACTTTTTGCTTTGCTCAAGCCTTATGTTGATAAAAACGGAAATCTTATCCGTCAGGATTATGCTGCTGTGGGATATGCTCTCAAGCGCGATATGAAAAAGATTGATTATTATCTGTCTTTGCCAGAGATTAAGTCTATATTTCCGCGTGATTTAAAATTTGCCTGGACAGCCAAGCCTGCTTTCTGGGATAAGAGTGGAACAGTTTACGAGCTGATAGCTCTTAAAACTACCCGTGATGGCGGTCCGCAGCTGGGAGGTGACGTGATTGTTGATGCCCGTCACGAATATAACCAGATAAAAGGAAGTGCAGAGGTTACAATGATTATGAATGCCCAGGGAGCACAAATCTGGGCTAAATTGACAAGAGCCAATATTGGCCGCCAGATTGCTATTGTTCTGGACAATATGGTTTATTCTTATCCTACTGTTCAGAGCGAAATCAAGGGTGGTGTATCACAGATTACCGGTGATTTTACTATTGCCGAGGCTCAGGACCTTGCAAATGTTCTCAAATCTGGTAAGCTACCTGTCCAGGTGAGAATTGTTGAGCTGGAGCACGTTGGTCCTACTCTGGGACGTGAATCTATTAACGCTGGATTGCTCTCATTCTTGATTGCATTCCTCGTTGTTCTGCTTTATATGATTGCTTATTATCGCGGAGCTGGTCTGGTAGCAGATGTGGCATTGCTGGTTAACGTATTCCTGATTATGGGTGTGCTGGCATCCCTGGGCGCTGTTCTTACTCTGCCTGGTATTGCCGGTATTGTTTTGACCATTGGTATGTCGGTGGACGCTAACGTAATTATCTACGAACGTATCAAAGAGGAGCTCCGTGCAGGCAAAGGACTGAAACTGGCTATTAAGGACGGTTATAACGCAGCTTATTCGGCCATCCTGGATGCTAACATCACTACATTGCTTACAGGTATTATCCTGTTTGCTTTTGGTCACGGGCCTATCCAGGGTTTTGCAACAACCTTGATAATCGGTATTCTTACATCTCTTTACACTGCTATCTTTATTACACGTCTTATTTTTGATGCCCGTCTGGAAAAGAACAAGCCAATTACTTTCTGGAACAAATGGTCTAAGGATTTATTGCAGAACACCAATATTGATTTCCTTGGCAAACGTAAGTTTTTCTATTTCTTATCCGGAACATTAGTGGCATTGAGTATTTTGAGCCTGGCTATCAACGGGCTGGACCTTGGCGTTGACTTTGTCGGTGGACGTACATATATCATCCGTTTTGAAAACCAGAAAAAGGTTAATACAGTCAAGGTGGCTGCAATGGTGCGTAAAGAGCTGAAGACATTGCCTGTTGTTAAGACCTATGGAAAGGATAATCAGATTAAGCTTGTGACCAAGTATAAGATTAATGATAAAGATCCGAAAGTAGAGGCCGAAGTTGATAGCTTGATATATGTAGCAGTAAAACCTTTGCTGCCGGCTAACACTACACTGAAAGACTTTAAGACACAATACATACAGTCCAAGCAAAAAGTAGGTCCTACCATTGCTTCGGACATCAAGCGTGCCGCAACCTATTCGGTAATTCTGGCCTTGCTTGGTATCTTCCTTTATATCTTTATACGTTTCCGCAACTGGCAGTATGGTATGGGTGCTACTGTGGCTTTGATGCACGACTCGTTGATAGTACTCGGGGTCTTCTCGGCATTCTATAAATTTATGCCATTCTCCCTTGAGATAGACCAGTCCTTTATTGCAGCTATACTTACGGTTGTGGGTTATTCGGTTAACGATACAGTGATTATCTTTGACCGTATCCGTGAGTATCTGAAGATACATCCGCACCGTGAGCCGTATAAGAATATGAATGATGCTCTTAACAGTACCTTGAGCCGTACAATGAATACCTCGCTGACAACATTCTTCGTATTGCTGGTAATTTTCATTTTTGGTGGAGAGGTTATCCGTGGATTTATCTTTGCTATGCTCATAGGTATTGTCGTTGGTACTTACTCCTCATTGTTTGTAGCTACTCCGCTGGTATTTGATACAGTTCGTCGCAAGGAGAAGAAGCTGGAAGCTAAGAAACGCGCTGAGGAAGAACGTCGTCGTGAACTTCAGCGTCGTAAAGCTGAGGAAGAAGAGGAAGAAGAAAAACTTTCTCCAGAGGAGGCACGTCGCCGTAAAGAAAAGAGTGCACAGAAACGCAAAAAGAAGAAGCATTCCAAGAAAAGAAGAAAGTAAAGGCGTTTGAACAAAACTGGGATACCCACAAGGGTATCCCAGTTTTGTTTTTTATTTTATGCCAAGCTCTTGTTTTATCTGTAGTCTTATCTGTGGCAGCCGTTTTTCAATGAATTCTGGATGTGTCTTTAACCAGCGGAAGTTGAGCGGAGACGGATGGGGTACTACTATTGCTGGTTTGTTATTTAGTGTCATATCGTGGAATACCAGGAAGTCAAATTTGATTTCAGGAAAGAAGTATTTAGCTGCCTGAGAACCGATGATTATATACAGCTTGTTTTCTACAGCCTTCATTTCTTTTTCCAGCCATTGATGGGCGCAATATATTCCTGGACTTTTGTCTGTCCCCTGGCTATTTTTCCCGGGATAGCAATGGGATAAGGCTGTGATGTAGAAGTTATCCGTATTATAAAACGTTTCAGCATCAATGTCATACCATTGCAAAAGCCGTCTGCCCGAAGCATCATCAAATGGTTTGCCCGAGAGATGAACTTTAAGCGATGGTGCCTGGCTGACTTGAAAAATCTTTGACCTGGCACTGCCCCAGAAAAATGGACGGGGTTCAAATCCGAACCTGTCACGGCATAAACGGCAGTTGAGTATTTGCTGGCGCAGATTTTCAAAATCCGTCATATTAGCTGACATTTAACCATTGCCTGGCCTGAGTAATATTATCAAAGAATTTGAATTTGATGTCCACCTGATGTTCTTCTATAGCCTGACGCATAGATACGTCGGTAAATAAATTATGGGATTTGACAAAAGCTATTTGCCTCAGACCAAGCTTGTGCGAAGGAATTATGAAATTTTCGTTGACCCATTTCTGTAATTTGGGAGTTATTATAAATTCCGTAAGAGAATTATCAATAAGAATTTTTTCTGGACGGTATTTGCGGTTTATTTTTAGCCACAGCAGGATTTCATTTTTATATTCCTGTTCGTGCATAAATGAGCTTTCCGGTGTTTTTTCCACCAGGAGGTATTTTTGTTTTTTGTCAAAAGTATATTTGTAAAATTTTCCGTGTTCAGATATTATTTTTCTTTTTTTGAAAAACATTATTCCGGTTTTTACGATGAAAAAAATTTTTATTGTTTTTTTGATATCATTAAGATTGTTGCTTGTGCAATGGCTTTTAGCTCAACAAGATACTGTAAAAATTCCAGCAGTTCAAATAATTTCTGCAAAAATTACTAAAAGCGTATATCCGGTTGATTTTTCAGGAGGAAGAGTTTTTTTATCTGCGGTGCGCCCGGATTTTTATTTGCGGGATTATGATGGGGAGATGTCTTTTTTATCCGTGCGGGGCTTCAAGAGTTCTCATACCCGTGTTATGTTATGGAATGTCCCTCTGTTGCCGTCCTTGTCGGGGAGCACGGATTTTACTTTGTTGCCTTACTCTCTGTTTGATGCATTGAAAGTGCAGACCAGTTATTCTTCTGTTTTTTATACGGCCGGAGGATTAGGTGCTATTGTGGATTTTTACACCTCTTCCCGGCAAGGGAATTTTTTTATATGGCAGATGAATTTCTCTTCTCTACGTGGTCTGGCTTCCGTGGTTAAATACTCGTTGGATACAGGGCATACGCGGGTAATTTTTAGGTCCTTGCTGGAGTATTCTTTAAATAATTACCGGTATATTGACCGTTTTATCCCTGGTCATCCGCTTAGACGAAGACAGAATGCTTTTCTGGGGAAAAAAGCTTTTATGCTCTCGCTACAGCATAATCTTTCTGCAGACCTCAGGATGGAAATAAATGTTTTGAATAGTGATGTGTTCCGCAATTTTCCGCCACCTGTCTCTTATAGCGGAACGCCAAGAATAGAAGCACAACCATATTCGTTTAGTTTTTTTTCGTATTCCCTACGGGGTAAGAATGATTTTTTTTCCTATGATTTTACTTATGCTCGTCAGAATGATTTTTCCGCCTATACAATATTTACTTCCGATACATTGCCTCAAAAAATCCTGGATAATTCCTCATCTGCCAGTTCTGATTATTTCAGTTTGATTTTGCATAAATCCGTTTTTGCTGTTAAGACCGTGGTAGAATGGCAACGTTTTGATTTTAAGGAGGATATTCCGCTTGCCTCTGGTTTTAATGTGAGAAGGTTTAATAAAGATGTTGTTTTTTCTATTGGACCGCTGCGTTATGGGAAATTTGTTCTTTCTACAAATCACAGGATGGAAGCCGTAGATAGTCTTGCCTATTATCTTTTTGATTATTCTCTGGAATATAAAGGTAGGATTAATGTGATGCTGGATGCAGGCAGAAACGTAAATATTCCGTCGCTTAATGATTTATACTGGCGTCCGGGAGGTAATCCTTATCTTAAACCGGAAATAGCCTCTCAAATAGAGATTAAAGGATATACCAATATAACGCCCTCCCGTTTTTGTAAAAATATATACCTTACAGCCGGAGGTCATTATGCCCGTGTGAAAAATTGGATTGTCTGGAAACCGGCGCAGTATCATTATTGGACTGCCCAGAACATCAGTGAGGTCAGTAATTGGGGACTGAATGTGAATGCCAAATTTTATTTTTATTCTGATTTTTTCCGTAAATTTAGCTTGTCCTATGCTTTTGCGCGGGTTAGTGATAGCACAGGCATACAGATTATTTATGTGCCGCAGCATAAATTGACAGGGGATTTTGCTTTTGATATGATGGGATATGATTTATCATTATCTTTTTTAGCCGAGTCTCGGAGGTTGATACTAATGCATAACCCGGATTTTTTTCTGCATCCTTATTGGATATGGAATTTGAAAATAGGAAGGCAGTTGAATTACAGGAAGTTTGATGTGTCGGTTTATGTGAATATTAATAATTTGTTTGATAAGTATTATGAGCTTGTGGTCAATCGTCCGGCACCGCTGCGTTATATAACAATATCAGTTAAGTTTAACATAAAATGATTTGCTATGGGCTTGTTTTCTCATAAAAAGAATAACAAAAATATTCCTGGCCGTCCGGAATATGTCACATTTGCTTATTCTCTGCAGGGTAAACGCGACAGCCAGGAAGATAGCCATTTGATAATGCAGGATTCACAAGGACGCATCCTTGGTCTTGTGGCTGATGGAGTGGGAGGATATCCTCACGGAGAATTTGCCAGTGCCACGGTAACAGACCTTTTCCGCAATACCTTTGTGCAGATGTCAGAGTTTGGTTCTGTTGATTCCTATGTTCGTAAGACCTTATTCGTTGCCGCTACAATGATTATGCAAAAAGGTATGATGCAATCTGACTACCGAGAGGCTGCTACTACGGTAAGCGGATTTATTGTGGATGTGCGCACGGATGTGTGGACATTCAATGTTGGAGACAGCAGGGTTTATCTTATCCGCGAAGGCGAGATTAAAAGGCTGACCAAGGACCATAGCCTGGTGCAGGATTTGCTGGATAAAGGCGAGATTACCCCGGAACAGGCTTTTTCCCATCCACAGAAGAATATTCTGACAAATATGTTGAGATCAAGTATAACTAATCTGCGCATTGATGTAGATAATCCTGGATTTATGCTGCCAGGAGATATACTCCTTGCTACCACCGACGGAATACACGATTACCTAACGGATAATAGCATCCTGAACATCATCATTAACGTGCTGGAAGAAGAAAATCCAGTGCGTATCCTTGCCGAAGCTGCCCAAGAAGCCGGTGGCACGGATAATGCAACGGCTGTTATGTGCCGCAGGATTATTTAACCAGGAATTTTATCAGCATCCTTATCCAGCCCGGACGGGTTTTTACGCGCGTGCGGATGGTCAGAGGATAAGTAAGGCGTGAATATAATATTTCGCTGTAGTGCAGAAAATAATACAATACACGGAAATGTAATGCCAGATATAGAAGCAGGCTGCTTATCCACAAAACTATGACATTGGCCCAGAAAGTATCTATCTGATAAACAATGAACCGCTTGGTAGGAGCATAAAAATGTGCTTTTAACAGAGGATTGGTTCCGTCAAAATAAATAGGATTGATTTTTCGGTATAGCCGGTGCTTGTATTCCATTATACGTGTCTTGCCTATGTTTTTTACAAATTCCGATAGCTTGTCATTATGATAGTTCAGCTTGAGATTTATTAAATAGGCGGTTCCGTATTTCTGCTGCAATTGCAATATGTAACTGTTCTTCTCACGCGAAGTAGCGTTGTAGACGTTTATATAATAAGCTTTTAGTTTTTCCAGGTATCCGGAGATATTGCTCAGATAATGTTTAATGTTTTGCGGAGTAATATTTTGGATATTGAAGTCTCTTCTGAAAATTCTATTCCACTGGTAGTTAGCAGTCAGCTCGTTTTTCAGTGTCTGGTAAGCATCCTTGAATTGCGGGTCATTTTCTGGAACATTCCTTAAGATGTTTATTTTATTTGTCAGAGTAGGTATCCAGTAGTCTTTTACATAGGAGGCCTGAGCCATAATTTTTTCGTAAGGGTAAAATTGTTTTTCGTATTTATTGTCCCGGAACTGTATAACCGAAAGGGCTTCGTAGCCCCAGCGTGCAGTCATAATTTCACCATACCACGGTATTTTTACTGGGGAGCTTATTTTGGGATTTATTTTGTCAAATGGCACGAGCACGCCGCTGAGGATAATTTGTGGAATAATCAAAAACGGAATGAGAATATATATCGTTACGGTAGATTTGAAGGCATCAGAAATATTCAATCCGATGAGATTACCAGAGAACCATACTGAAAATAATATTAACCAGTATTTCCATAGCATTTCTTTGATGCCCATAATGGAATTGCCTATAATGACATAAGTAAAGGCCTGAAAAGCCGAAATTACAAGCATAATTATTATTTTGGACATCAAATAACTTCCGCGGCTGAGGTTAAGGAAGGCTTCCCGCTGTCGTATTTCCCTGTCTTTGATTATTTCCTGGGCACTTACAGATATTCCGATAAACACTGCGATAATGACCGACATAAACAGATACACCGGAAGGTTGTCATTGTTGAAAAGCAAGTAATGTTTTTGTTCCGTAATATTCCAGTAGCGTATTATAAAAGAAAGTATTAGCGCTAATATTGGCGTTTCCAGAGCATTAAGTATGATATATTGAATATTGCTAAGTTTTGCGAGCAGGTCCCTGGCCAGGAAAATCTTAAACTGTTTTAGCCGTGATGGTATTTTGAAGTTTGTTTTAGGTAAATCCCTAACCAGGAATATTTTGTGCTTTTTTTGAGTTTTGGATGCGAATTTTTTGAAGTTAAGATACCATTCTCGTGGTGATATTTTCCTGATACTGGTGGGCCGTCCATATTCGTCCAATACTCTGGCTTCAACTATTTTGAAAATTTGTTCGGATTTGACTGTACCACATACAGGACATTCACTCTCGGAAGAATCAGCCTGATTAACAGATTTTTTGAAATAAGTGATGGCTTCAACTGGTGGTCCGTTGTAAATCAAATATCCGCCGTGGTCAAGGATAAGAACACGGTCAAACATCTTGTAAATATCCGACGAGGGCTGATGTATGACTACGAAAACAAGTTTTCCTTTCAGTGTCAGTTCCTTGAGCAGGTCCATTATATTTTCGGAATCAGCCGAGGATAAGCCAGAGGTGGGCTCGTCAAGGAACAGAATAGGGGGCTGCCGTATTAGCTCCAGAGCTATATTGAGCCGTTTACGCTGTCCCCCACTGATTTTACGGTTAAGCGGAGTCCCAACCACCTGGTCTTTTATCTCGTATAAGCCTAATTCTTTAAGCAGTTTTATTACAGCTTTACGTATCTGGTAATCTGTTTGATTGCCAAAACTCAGCTTAGCGCTAAAATACAGGTTTTCCAGTACGGTCAGCTCTTCAATCAAAAAATCCTCCTGTGGTACATATCCAATGATGCCTTTTAGTTTTTCCTTATCCTTATGCAAGTCAATGCCATTGATAAGGACGCGTCCGGTCATAGGCGTGTACCGCCCATTGAGAATATTTAGCAAGGTGGTTTTTCCCGATCCGCTGGCTCCAAGGATACCTACAAGTTTCCCTGATTTTTCTATAAAGTTTATTTCGTGGATACCTATTTGTCCTGTGGGAAATTTATACGAAACATTATCAACCTCAAATGTTATGTGTGTCTTAATTTTATCTAAGGTAAAGGCAGAGATAATATCGCTGTAATATATAGGACGGATACGTGAGTTTCTCAAAGACGATCCATAAGAAAAAGTGTATATTACATCTGGTTTTAATAAGTGCTGGTTCAGAAATAGTTCTTTCTCTCCCACAAATTTGAATATGTGCAGGTTGGCATTTGTTATGTTGTAAACAATTATTTTTCCGCGTAAGCCACCAGAATAAATGAATTTTATTTTGGGATATTCCGGGGGATTTTTGGAAATGATGAGTATATTCTCCTGATATTGTTCAAAGAATTTTTCATCGTTGAAAACGAATTTTTTTATAGCATCAAAATCCTGGGCAGGAATATGAAAAGTCTCGGATACAACAACAAGAAACTCATAGACCTGCTCTGAAATTTTGGTCTCGGATTTTATAAACTCCAGCAGACGGATAAGTACAATGTATTTTTCTTTCAGTGCTAATTCCTGGTTAAGAAGTGTGCAAATAGTGAGGAGTTTTACCGAGCTAACAGCTATGAACTTATTTTTTTGAGAGACTGATTGACGACGCTGGTAAGATCTGAAATATTCTTTGAAGACATTAAGATATTTTTTTGCCAGTTCGGTATTTAATTTTTCTTTTAAGAAGTTGAATACAACAGATTCTCTAACTCTTTCGGTTTTTTCCGGCGTGGCAATGAGAGCGAATAATTGCATTAAAGCCTTTATAATTTTCTCGCTCATACGTAAATATTATTTAAATCCTATCAGTAAAATGATAATACCTGAAGGTGCGTCTGTGGGAGGCAATTCCGCTTCAATAATCCCTTCTATGGTAGATGTGAACTTGAAGTCCCAATATTTTGGATTATTATAGTATTCGCTGGAAAACAGTAATTTACGGTTGCTGTCATATATCCTGAAAACAGGAGGTTTTCCGTTTATGCTACTGCAGGCTACAATCCTGTAAACAGCGCCACCATAAAAAGTGTAATAAAATTCTGCTGTTTCTCCATTGAGCACAAGTGCCCTGTAATCCTGACCATCAGAAATAAAAGGATATTTGATTAAGGAGGCACAGGATTTTTCAAGACTGTCCAGCTGTGAATAGCCCTTTTGTATCCCTGTTATAAACAGAATTGATAATATGATAAAAAAGTATATCTTTTTCATTTCCATTATTTTTTAATTGACTATCCAATTTCTTAAAGTGGAAATTCTTTTAGTGATTTTTTCCAGATCAAGATTATCAATGTTTACTTTAGTTTTGCTATGGATGATAGTAAAATGATCCTTTGGATAATCTTCTGGATTTTCATAAGAATATTCAAAATTTATGGCGTCATAGTATGAGGATATATTGGCCAGACTTTCAAACAAATGGTCAATTTCCGGATTTCCTTGATTGTAATAAGGTTGTAATAGTTGTAGTAGATTGTTAAGTGGCGCTTTCTGCTCACCTATTTTAATCAATAATTCATCCGAAGGATTTTTTTGATAAAGTTGTGTTAACATATAAAGACTTTCTACCCAGCCCCCTGCTATGATTAGTGCACCTGTTTCCTGTAAGTCGTTGTTAGTTAGGTATATGTCTATGTCCCGGAATAGCGTGGAAACAATATACATTAATGAGTCTTTGTTCTCCATATTTTTTTCAATCCTGTTGAGCAGATCCTCGGAGATATTACTTGTCAGATTTAAATCCTGACCTAATTTTTTTATCACCTGATAATAATCGCCAAATAGTGAAGATTGATCATAAATATTGATATAGGCCAGATTAGCACTATAAACCCCAAGATTTACAGCTTTCTTGAAGGTAGTAAGGTATTTGCTGTAATTTTGATAATCATTCAAAAGTGTGGGATCAAACGGTATATTCAGGCTTTTGGTAATTTTGGAGACCAAAATGGGAGATGGAACTCCAAAGGTCTTGTTTTTGAACTTTAAAACTGTTGTCTTATAAGGATTTGTAAATAAAGTATCCTGAGCAACTGTATCTTGCTGCGAAGCAGTTTTATGGGATTTGTTTTTCTTGCACGAACTGGCAAACAAAAGCAATAAAACCGGAATTATTATGAAAAATTTATAAAAATGCTTCATTTTTAATGGTTTTAATACCTGCCTATTTGACAAATATAAAAAATTTTTTTAATTTGCCTCTGATTTGCAGCTAATATTATTCAATTTTCTTGTATTTTTTGATTAACATTGATATTTTTTCCATAAAATTTTAAAATTTTATCATCAGGTATGAGGCAACTTAAAATTACCAAGTCTATTACCAATAGGGAGAGCGCCTCTCTTGACAAGTATCTTCAGGATATTGGACGTGAAGAACTAATCACTGTTGATGAAGAAGTGGAACTTGCCCGAAGGATAAAAAAAGGTGATCGTCAGGCTCTGGAAAAGCTGGTGCGCGCTAATTTGCGTTTTGTGGTCTCGGTGGCAAAACAATATCAAAATCAGGGATTAAGTCTGGAAGACCTCATCAATGAGGGCAACCTGGGGCTTATTAAAGCTGCCGAGAAGTTTGATGAAACCCGCGGATTTAAATTTATTTCCTATGCTGTTTGGTGGATACGTCAGTCTATTCTACAGGCCCTGGCCGAGCAGTCACGTATTGTGCGTCTTCCACTCAATCAGGTTGGCACAATTAATAAGATAAATAAGGCTATTGCGGAATTTGAGCAGAAGAAACATCGTCAGCCAACCCCCGAAGAGCTGGCTGAGATTACTGACATTCCGCTTGAAAAAATTAAGCAAAGCCGTTCGGTATCCGGCCGTCAGAAATCCCTTGACGCTCCACTGGTGGACGGAGAAGATAGCCAGCTCAAGGATGTTATAGTCAATCCTGACGCCCCCAGAGCCGATGAGACACTTATGCGCGAATCCCTGAAAATTGAAATTGAACGTGCCCTCTCTACTCTTACCAAGCGTGAGGCTGACGTCATACGCTATTTCTTTGGAATTAATGCTCCAGAAATGACCCTGGACGAAATTGCAAATCATTTTGGCCTTACACGTGAGCGTGTGCGCCAGATTAAGGAAAAAGCACTTAAACGGATGCGCCACGGCACCCGCAGCGAAATTTTAAGAAAATTCCTTGGTTAATAATTACGGACTGTCCCGCACCACTTATTTTCTTTCTACCTGTAAGAAACTTTTGCGGGACAGTCCTTGCTTCACTGGTCTTTCCTCTTTAGATAAAGCACAAACGAATAAATTACCGGAATAAAAGCTGCCAGCATTATCATCCCAAAGACAATTATGGGATGGATATTGGTGAGAGCCAGTATTATAGTCAGGATACCGGTGATAGACCATATCCATCCGCCCATACGGTGTGTTTTGCGCCATATTTCCTCCGATTCCAGTGTCCACGGCGTGCGGATACCAATGAAATAATTGGGCTTAAATGCCGGCATATAATTACCCAGCAGCAGGAATACCACACCAAGGATTACCAGAATGAACATTTTGAGATTTATTCCGGGATTGGCAGCTGCATAAATGGAAAATACGTTGATAATGGCTATCAATCCTACAACGAGCAATTTCAGTATATAATATTTGTTGCCCATCTGGCTGATGCGTTTTTTTGGATCAATCAGTGGAATGGCAAGCATAAGCAGGTAAACTCCTATTATTGAACTTGCCAGTATCCACCAGTATCCGCTTTTGGACGCAAAATTATCCGGGTTGCCGTGGACGTCAAAATGTATTGGTATCTGCGATGGCAGGTCTTTATACAAAATAGCATAATAGACAAAAGGCACGGCAATGAGCATCCAGATTATGGCTTCTTTAAGAATTGCTTTGGGTTTCATTATTTTCGGATTTTTTGTTTTTCAATTCCAGGAAAAAGTTGATTATTTCGTCCATAATGGTGGTATTGAGCGAGTAGATAATGAACTGTCCTTTTTTCGTTGCGCTGACCAGGCCGGCTTGTTTGAGTATGTCCAGATGGTGGGATATACTTGGTTTTGTCATTTCAAATTGTTGGGCTATTTCTCCGGCGGTCATATCCCTGTCTCTTAGTAGTTTAAGTATTTCTCTACGTGTGGGGTCGTTAAGCGCCCTGAAAATAGCATTCATTTATATATTATTTAAATGTTTAGACAAATATCTAAATATTTGCGTTTTTTTGCAAGTTTTTGTGAAAAGAATTATATAATTAGTTAACTTTGTTAATTATCAACGAGTTTTTTTATGGATTGTAAGGAAGAAATAGACAGGTATAAGCAACAGGTGGAATATCTTTCGCACGAGCTGGATAAATTCCGCGAACGATGTAAAAAACTCAAGCAGTCATATGAAATTCAGTATAATGAGTTGAACGAAAATGTGGAGTATGCCCGTTTTATACAGAGTGCTTTTTTGCCCACTGCCGAAGAGATAGCTCTGTCATTCCCGGAATCGTTTTTATTTTATTTGCCAAAGAATAAAATAGGCGGGGATTTTTATTTTCATTATCATTCCCCTAACAATGAATATATTATTTTAAGTGTGGGGGATGCTACGGGGCACGGTATACCTGGTGCACTGTTGAGTATGTTGGGGCTGAGTATGCTTAATGAGATTGTGCGTTATCAGCTTACGCTAAATCCGGCACTGATGCTGGAGTTGATGCGCTTGAATATGAAGTTTATTTTCCGGCGTCTGGCTACTTCGTTCCGTCCCAGTTCCCTGGATGAATTGTTTGAGACTTATCTGTTTGATTTTTTGACATTTATAACAGAATCGGCAAAGATGTTTTTTGAGAAAATTAATCCTTTTACTTTCAAATGGAAAAATTTGAAAGATTTGTTTTCTTTTTCCAGTTATATCCGTGAGTTTCTGGACCGTAAGCTGGAATATCAGATTGACAGGCAACAGGCACTTTATCAGATAGTGGATTTTGATATTGAGAATAATTTTTCGTTTGATATGTCTCTGGTGCTGTTCTATCCCAGGAAAAATAAGTTATATTTTGCAGGGGCTAACTCTTCTTTGATTATTATCAGGGATGGTGAACTCTTTGAGTTAAAAGGCGTGCGCAATCCAATAGGATTTTATTATGAGGAGAAAAAATTTGTCCGGAATGAATTTGAACTGAAGGAAAATGATGTGATTTATATGTTTACGGATGGTTATAAAGACCAGATAGGAGGAAATAACCAGAAGTTTTCAGCCCGCCGTTTTAAGCAGCTACTTTTGGATACCTATGATTTATCTATGGATGCCCAGCAAGAGGCTTTCCAGACCCATTTCCGGTTCTGGAAAGCCGATTTTGAGCAGACTGATGATGTCACACTGCTGGGCCTGAGGTGGAAAAATATTCCTTGATACAAGGTTAAAGCTCGCGGACCAGCGCCCCCCATTTTTTATCTATCTTAAAGTTGTGTTTGAGATAATAGTTTCCGAACAGAAAATGTGCTTTTACCAAACGGAAGCCTTTTGCTTTCATTCGCTGGAAAAAGTCCTGCATCATTTGTGTGCCTATTCCACGTCCCTGCAATGGAGATATTACAGCCATTCCATCTATCAATACTACCTTGTCTTCCAGTTCTTTGTAGCATAAGCCAGCAATTATCTGGTCCCTTTCGTTAAGCACAACATAATGTTTATCCATTGGGCTGATTTCCTTAGGGTAATTTTCTTTGAAAAAAAGTTTATAAACTTCTGCCACTTCGCTGGCATTAACCGGCTCGCGCATAGTATATTCCACACCAAAACGGTCGGTAATCTTGGTGGATACTACCAGATGTTCTGCCTGTTTTTCGCCTACTTTACGGTAATCTATTTTGCGGCGTTGATTGATGTCAGGGAAGACCATCTTATTGAATATCAGGCGTTCGTTATCATTTTTGAGATACGAGTGTAAATCCGATAGCTCAATAAGCTGTATAGCCAGTGTTTCGGGTTCGGAGAGCATTTTTTGCAATAAATCGTCAAATACTTTTTTTATTTTTTCGTCTGCATCTGCAAAATAAGTATGACGGTAAAAAGTGTAACGGATTACTTCAGGATAACGTTTTAATTTATACAGCTCAAATAATTCGTCAAGTGTCTGTATTATAGCAGCTATACTTGCCTGAGGATTGCGTTTTTTCCAGTCATTGAACCGGTCTATTGCGTTAAACAGAGCAAGAGGAAGATAATGTTTGACTTTGGAGTTTTCATAGTATTCTTTCGCCTGATTCAAAAGGAATTCTTCTTCCTGAGAGAGATTATCTTTTTTCTCAAGATCATTTATGAGGTCTTTTATTAATTTCAGTGCATTATCAATGCCGAGGGCTTCTTTAATAGCGTGGAAGATCCATGTCATTTTGATGTTGTTAGCCAGGGCAGGGTAATGGGCAGTGGTCTTAAAATAGAAGTTTCGTATTATTGCTACGAATAGTTCAGAGAGGCTTTGTGTTGGCCGGTTTCCCGAGAGGGAGATGATTTTTACATTTTCCGAAAAGTCAACTTCTGGCACCACTACGTTGTCCGGGTCTATACGTCCGGGTAATACAGTGCGGTTGGTGTATTCCCAGGCACGGAAAAAGACGCTTATAGAACGGATAAAGAGCTTGCGCCAGAAGTTTGGTTCGCGGATATATCCAATTTTTTGTATTTCTGCCATAGACCGGATTTTGTCCCAGGCTGATAGCTGGCTGATGTAGCGGGTGGAATATATTTTTTCCTCTGCAATGAGATAGCCAAATTCTGTCATCACAGGCTGCTGCGACGGAAGGTCCGACAGGGCTATATGACGGTGTAAGGTGTAAATGACTTGACGATCTGGTAGATGAGGGTCTATACACAAATGAATGTCAAAATGTTCACCTTTGACGGTATTTATACTTACCCTGTAATGCCGGGCATCACGGTAGCTTTTGAGTAGTGAGACCCGTATAGACCCTTCTGTCAGATGATTATAGTCAAATTCGTAATTGTCATAGGTCAGATGAACGGATATCTTAAGGAAATGCCTTATTGCCAGTTTCTTTTTAATGACTTTTTGCATCTGTGTGCTTATGCCTTCATCAAAAACAAAGAAGTTTTCCCATTTCTTTGCAGATGGGAATTTAGAAGTCTTTTCTATATATTCCTCATAGTTTTTCATTAGAGTTTTGAAGGCAGTTTCGGCTTTTGCTGCCAGCTTGGTGTCTTTGTCAAACAGTTCCCAGCAAGCCAGCTCAGCACGGATAGCTTTGTAATATTGCGGATTGTTTTTACCAAAACGGACAAAAAGCTGAAAGATTTTTTCAAACTGTTCGCGGGTATTTTTATCTGCTGGCCAATTGAGGCCTATGCGGTATGCATACATCCTCTGGCGTAGAGCTTGTAGTTGTTTCAGATTTAGTGGAGATTGTGCTATCTTATTAATAGATTCCTCGGACAGGAATGTTTTGCCAGAGCTGATAAAGGACGGTAAATATCTGGAATAATCTATCTCTGGCGCCATTGTAACAAGGATTTGATAAGCATAGCAGCGTATCTCTTCGTCCGGATGACAGGCCAGTGCCTCAAGTCGCCGGGCAATTATTTCCAGCCTGGATTTGTCATAATCATTTATAAGTTGTTCCAGTTGTTCCAGATATTGCATAGCCAGTTTGGTCTGGCTGTGCAAAATAATAGAGAGCATATTGTCAAGCAGGACAAGACTTTCGTCTTTTATGTGAGTTATAACAGGCAGATGCGATGGTTGGTAAATTTTCCTTTTTTCTGGTAAGCATATCTGAGAGGAAAAATTCTTCATAGGTAAATCAAAATTAGCCTTGCACTGGGCAAATTCTACGAGCTCAGGATTGGCTACCCACAAACGGGGCTGGCGTATCAAGCGGCCTATGTCTATAGTTTTATTTTTTACGGCATAGGCCAGGTCTCCTATGATGAAGAAATTTTCTTTTTTACATAGACCTACTCGTAACTTCTTGTTGTTTACTTTGTTTATCAGAAATCCATTTTTTAGAGTTATATCTGTTTCCAGTATGCCAAGGTCACGGATTAACCAGCGTGGAACAGTTATGCGGAAGTCATTGATTTTGAATTCAATGAAATTGGATTTGTACAGATTTTCAATAACCTGGGCAAAGTTTTTTTCAATATTTTTCCGTTTATACGAACCTTTTGGGGTTAGCTCACCTTTATCTATGGAAAAATCTCTTTCCAGAATGGCAAAATTAATAACGCGTTCGTATGGTGCCAGGTCCGAATTAGCTGCCAGGATAATCTGACGGAAGTATTCATATCTGTTCTGATCATTCTTTAACGAGTTCCAGATAGGGTCTTGCTTATTTGGCACTATCAGAAGCACATTATACGGACGTCCGTCACCAACAAGGAAAACACGTTTTATCCCCGGCACACCGTCAAATTTTGATTCTATCAAGCGTGGAGCAATGGTCTGGCCTTTGTTGTTTTTGTAAATGTCCTTGACACGGTCTATTATGTAATGATACCCATCCTGGTCAATACGGAAAATGTCACCTGTTGCCAGCCAGTAATCATCGTCTTCGGGATAGGGAATAACATCATCGGGGCCTGCCTCATCAAGGTAACGTGCCAGGTAATGGCTTTTTATTTCCAGCTCGTTTAGCTGGTTAAGTTTCGTTTCCATACCTGGTAAAGGCACTCCCACGGAATTGTCCTTGTAGCGGAAAGGAGGCGTCATAGTAATGCCTCCTGTGGCTTCGGTCATACCAAAGCCACTGTTGAGTGATATTCCGTGTTGCTGGAAAAAGCGGAAAATTTTCGGATCAAGGTAACCTGCAGCCGAAAGGCCCCATTTGAGCCGTTGTCCCATAATTTGCTTTATGCGGTGGATAACCACTTCCTCTGTTTCGTGCCCTTTTAAACCTTCGTTGATTTTGTCGTAGAACTGCTGCCAGCGGATGGGCACACTGATAAAGCCAGTGGGATTAACTTCTGTGAAAATTTTCATCAAAGTATCAAAGGACGGATTATTGGCCATTACATACGTTCCGCCCCAGAAAACAGATCCTGTCATTTCCAGATAGCGTCCAAAAGTGTGGTATAGCGGAAGATAGCAGACAAACACTTCGTCATCGCCAACTTCCGGAAGGGCGGCAGCACGGGCAAAACGTTTGCTAACAATATTGTAAATGGAGAAGGATACTCCCTTGGGCATGCCCGTGCTGCCAGAAGTAAACATAGTAGTGGCCACGCTGTTGAGAGGGCGTCGTATGCGATTTTTCAGGATTTCATTGATTTCTGATTTTGTCAATTTTTTACTTTCCTTGGGCAGGAAGAAATCCACTTCTCCTTCTATGGCCAGTTTTTCATTTGTGGTAGCAACATATATTTTTTTATCAGTGGAATTGAGAGCTTTATGTACAGTGGCCAGACGATTTATATTATCCGTTATGATTATGTCAAAATCAATTTTATCCAGTACATAAGCCAGATTGGCAGAATTGAAATAAATATTCAGCGGAGTGTCAAAAATATCAAACATCAAGCAGGCCAGGTCAATAATAGCAGTGTCAATGCTGTTTTCCATAAAGATAAGCACACGTGGCCCTTGGGGATTTATTTTCCAGAAAAAAGCAGCGTATTCACTGGCGCGGTTATACACTTGTTCGTATGACCAGCGGCGGTATCTACGGGTAAGTTTTTCCAGAAACAGTGGTTTATCCGGATGATTTGCTAAGCGTTGTAGGAAAAGGTCGTGGAAAGTAAAGTCTATTTTCCGGATAATGTTAAAGGTAATGTCTGCCCACTGGCGGCGTATTTCGTCACTGCCCAGGGCTTGTAAAAAGGCTGGACGGCGGCTGTAATTCAGAAAGTCTGCCAGGAGTTGCTTATCTGGTCTTTTCTTTTTGGATAAATCAGCTGCTTCCTGAAGAATTTTCTGTGCAGCTTCGGTGGATAAATTTTTTTCCTCTATATATCCTTTAAGCTTAGTGATTTCCATAAATTAGTCTTTTAGTTTTCAAAATAGCAATTTATAAAAATTGAAGGAAGGAGGGAAAATTATATATTGGTTTTACTTTTTAATTGGTTACTTAATTTTTTGTCTACCTCGTGTATTTTAATAATTTTATGCGCCATAAAAGTAATTTCCGAAAGGGATGCTTCTTTATGAAAGACTACTACACCATACTTGGAGTGTCAAAGAATGCTACGACAGATCAGATAAAACGAGCTTATCGCAGGTTGGCAAAGCAATATCATCCGGATGTTAATCCTTCGCCTGAGGCACATCAGATTTTCATTGAAATTCAGGAAGCTTACGAGGTGCTATCCGACCCTATCCGCAGACAGCAGTATGATCAGATCTTTGTTCATTCATACGAACAAACGTCTTATTCACAGACTTATCACCGCCCCAGGGCTTCATACCGCCCCGGACGGGATAAACTTATGACTTATTACATTGCCTTCCTCGGAATATTTATTTACAGTCTTTTTCTGCTTAGTAGTGATAAACGGTCTGATTTTTGGATTGGACTTGGAGTGCTGGGGTTTATTATTGGATTGCTGGGAACAACTATTCTTGGCTTTGTGCTGTATTTCCGACGCAGGTTTGTTATCGGATTGATAATATCCATATTGCTAAGTCTTTTTGTTCTGTTTATTCTGCTGATTTTATTAATTTTCGGCTAAAAATCTATCCGCAATGAAGGACTACTACGCTTTGCTGGAAATAGAGTTTGGAGCTACCGAGGAGGAAATCCGCAAGGCATATCGCCGTCTGGTAAAGGAATATCATCCTGACCATAACGACGATCCGCAGGCGGCACGTAAATTTATAGAAATAACAGAGGCTTACGAAACACTTACCGACCCTGTCCGGCGCCGGGAATACGACCGCCAATATTTGCAGATGCTCAAACAAAAAGCCATGGTAAAATCCGGGCTGTCCTATGATAATGCCACTCCGCCTCTGCCCGGAGGCAGTAGTGTCAATACGGAAAAGCCTGATAGTCAGAATGTAGAGGTGTCAAACAAAGGTGATGATAAAACTGCTATGGCTCTGCTCATTCTGGTTGCTGTTATGAGCTTCATCGGTATTGCCTCCTTGCCTTATGGGTATTATACTCTGTTAAGGATTGTTGTTTTTGTCGCGGCTGGAATTCTGGCGATTTATGATCTGGACAGGAAAAATACGGCATTTTTCATAATTTCCGC